>SFCP01000016.1 GCA_004558535.1 Bacteroidales bacterium
GATGTTCATGACAACTTTATTTTTATTGGTTATTGATTATCTGCTTTTCGTCGCGGTTCTTGGCGCTTGCCTGCGCCGCGGCGTCACCTTTCGTAGGGCCAAAAGCGTGCCAAAGTGTTTCCCCGGCCGCCTCCTGCCGCTTTTGGCAGTCCGTTCTGCCATTTTGGCACACCTGCTTCGCCCCCGTCGCCTCCTGTCCTGCCGTTTGTCGGTTCTGTCGGTCCCGGACGGCTTCGCGGGGCGCTTCATGCCTCCTCTCGCGCGCACGGATACGCGCGTATTACGCTTTTATTAGGCCGAAAAATGCTGCAAACCCTACACCAGGCGTATTAAGAGGCTGTCTGATAGCATGTTGTCGGTGAATGGTTGCCTCGCCAAACTGTTCACCAACCGTTCACCGCAGGTCCTCATGGGACGAGGGCTTTCCGTGAGGTGCATGCACGTCCCGTAGGCGGCCGGCGATGGAAATATTTCGGTACAAACCCGTTGTACCGAAATATTCGTGCGGAAAAAACGGGTGAAAATACCGGCGGATGGCGGGGTGCTTCGGTGAAGGGTTGGTGAACGGTTGGTGTATAGTTTTGCGGGCCAACTATACACCCGTCACCGAGTTGAAAATGAGGGGGATAGGAGGCCTGGTGAATGGTTTGCGGAAAAATCACGGTTATAAAATGCGTAATTGCGCGCGTACGCGCGTAAGTATGTGCGCACGCGCGAGAGGCTTTCGTGCGTGCATGGAAAGGTGCGGCGCAAGTGCTGAAAACTAAGTAGTACTTAGAAAAAACTACAAAGCACTTAGTTAAAACTACAAAGCACTTAGAAAAAATTACAAGGCACTTAGTTAAAACTAAGTAGCACTTAGAAAAAGTCATATGGCTGTCCGGAAAAACTTTTTAGAACCCAAGAAAAGGCTCCCCAGAGAAAGTTTAACATTTTTGTAGTTTTAAGATTTACCTAACTGTTTCTTTAATATATGTTAAC
Source organism: Bacteroidales bacterium (assembly GCA_004558535.1). GTDB lineage: Bacteria > Bacteroidota > Bacteroidia > Bacteroidales > Bacteroidaceae > Alloprevotella. Next base: position 982 of record SFCP01000016.1, read on the forward strand.
GGGGGGGGGTGATTTTCAAGTTTCTGATTTTCTGAAACTTGGGAGGACTTGTAAGATGAGCGGAGTTGCGATTTTTTCTACTAACGTCCGGACCGTAGGGGCGGGGAGTGACTTAGTCTGTCACATAAATTGGAAAAATCCATCAAAATTTTTTGTATTTCAAAAGATTAGTCTTACCTTTGCACGCGTTAAGGCATACGTTTTTGCGTGTCTTAACGATAGGCAACCTCACGCCTGACTCCGGCGCCATGACCCGCATCATGCCGTGCCGCGGAAACCGTCTTTGGATGGTCCGCCGCCCAGCGGGTAGATTTAGCGTCATGGCCGGGCCAATTAGAGATGAATGACAGGACGCCAGTGCCGGCGCTTTCGAGCGTCGCGGCGACAGTGCCGAAAAGGAGCAGCCTCGATTCATTCTCCAATGCGTCGGGGCTATTGCTTATCTGTCAGGTAGGTGCTGTTGTCGCCTGGTTCCCACGGAATATCGCCAGGCCTCCGGCCACGACGGTTCCCGGGAAATGCACTATGGACTGTCTGATTGTCGACACGAACTGATCCGGACTTTACTAAGAAACTTTATTCCTACGAATTACCGACGCTCTTGTGCCCTTGTGCACAGCAGAAAAATACATAGAGATCATGGACGGCAACGAGGCCTCTGTCCGACGCTCCCGGGCCGTGCCCAAACTGAGGGCATACTGAATAACCATCCAAAATAGAGATGACGCATTACCGCATACATATCCGACTGTTGGCACTCGCATTGTGTTGCCTGCTCCTGCCCCGTACGGGCGGCGCGCAGAGCGTGGCCCTGAAGACCAACCTGCTCTACGACGCCACCCTGTCGCCCAACCTCGGCATCGAGGCGCGCCTGGGACGCAAGGTGACCGGACAGCTGGTGGCCGGCATCAACCTGTGGGACATCAATGCCGACAAGAACCGCAAGTGGCGCCACGCGCTCGTGCAGCCCGAGGTGCGCTATTGGCTCTGCGCCCCCTTTTCGGGCCACTTCTTCGGCACTCACCTGCTCTATACGCACTACAACGCCGGCAACGTGCACCTGCCGTTCGGCCTGTGGAGCGGATTGCGCGACCACCGCTACCAGGGCGACTTGGTCGGTGTGGGCGTGGCCTACGGCTACAGCCACATCCTCAACAACCGCTGGAGCATCGAGGGCTCCGTGGGAGTGGGCTACGGCGTGACGTGGTACCGGAAATATGACTGCGCCACCTGCGGCAGCTACTATGGCCGCGAGACACGCCACCTCTTCATGCCCACGAAGCTGTCGCTGTCGGTGGTCTACTACCTGAACCGCAAGAAGCAGCCATAGCAGCCCTCGCGCACGCGCGCGTTCCTTTTAATATTTTATAGAAACTATATACTTTATAGAAACGATACCCCCGATTCGTCCGATAATGAAACCGATACGTACCCTCCTCCTCCCGGCCCTGCTCCTGAGCGCCCTGTCGGTGCTGCTGCCCTCCTCCGTGGCGGCGCAGCCCGTGCCTTTTGCGAGCCGGTGGTCGGGCAGCGACAGTGTCAGCCTCCGCTTTCCGCTGACCGTGGACCCCGCCACGGCCGGCCGCGACTATGCCGTGTGCTACACGCCGTTCGTCTGCTCCGCGGCGGGCGACACGCTGCAGTTGCCCCCGGTGATTTTCCGCGGCAGCCGCAACCGCCGCTACGTGGGGCGTGCCCGTCACTACGGCGACATGGCCGGGGCCACCTGTCCCGAGCTTGCTGTGGGCGACACCCTCCTGTATGCCTGCACACTGGCTGCTGCCGAGGTGCCCTGGCTCACCGCCGGCCGCATCAACGTGGGCGTGGGCGCCGAGCGCGAGGGCTGTTGCAGTGTGACGCCCCTGCCGACCGCCGAGGTGGGCCACTTCGCTTACATCCCGCCCTTTGAGCCCCTCGTGGTTCCCGTCGAGGACAATACGGGCAAGGCCGGCGAACTGCAGAAGACCAATCCCGTGCTGCAGCACATCTCGAAATACCGCCCCTACGACGAATCGCGCATACTGCGCAAGGAGAGCGACATGCTCTTCGTCAACTTCCCGCTGGACAAGGTCACCCTGCTCCACGATTTCCGCTCGAACGGTCCTACGCTCGACACCATCGTGAGCATCACGCGCCAGATTCTGGCCGACTCGACCTCCACCGTGAAGCTCATCCAGATTATCGGTCTGGCCTCGGTCGAGGGCAGCATCAGCCACAACTGCTGGCTGGCCGAGCACCGTGCCCTCGCCCTGCGCGACTACGTCCAGGCCCGCGTGCCTTCGCCCGACGCCCTCTACGAAATCTGCAACGGCTGCGAGGGATGGGCCGAACTGCGCGACCAAATCAACGATTCCGACTTCGAGGGTAAGGAGGGCCTGCTCGACATCATCGACCATACGCCCGATGCCAACGAGCGCGAGCGCCGCATGAAGAAATACCAAGGCGGCCGCCCCTGGGCCTACGTCAAGGAGCACATCCTGCAGGACCAGCGCAACTCCGGTTACCTGCGCATCTATTATGACTACGTGCCCGACACCGCTGCCGCCACCATCAATGCCGCTTCGGCAAAGCTCAACGAGGGACGCTACGCAGAGGCGCTGGCGGAACTGCAGACGGTGAGCAGCGACCCGCGTGCTTGGAACGCGCTGGGCGTGGCGCTCTACATGATGGGGCGCGAAGCCGAGGGCATGGACTATATCCGCCGCGCCGCAGCAGCCGGCAACCCGCAGGCCATCGAAAACCTGCGCCAGATGGAGGCGGTGGACACCGCCCGCCGGGCCGCGGAATGAGCCCGCCGTACTGCCGCCAGGCCGGATGGACACAGCACAAACAACATCATTATTCACTTTATAAAATTCAAAACCTATGAGAAAGTTCAACAAATTCGCTTATGCAAGCGCGATGCTGCTTGCAGGCGGTATGGTTTTGGCAAGCTGCTCCTCGGACGATGAGCTGACCAATGCCAATCCCACGTATGACGGTGAAAGCGTGAAGGCGCAGTTTGCCATCTCCGTACCGGGCTACGCTGTGAACGGCAGCCGTATGACGGCCGGCGAGGCTCAGGAAAAGAATGTATTCAACGGAATTGAAAACCTGCAGCTCTTCCCCTTGAAACTTGCTGCCGCAGGCGATACCGCTGTAGCAGCCACCACACTGGGTTACAGCCCCATCTGGTTGGGCGAAATCAGCTCGTCCAGCGAATTCCTTTCCAACACCACCAACCCGAGCTGGAATCCTACCACGCAAGCCAACGTCAAGCGGTACACCGACTTGAAATTGGGCCTGGGTATCAATGCCTTCTTGGTGTATGGCAAGGCCAAGCACGTGGCTGGCAGTAGCGATGCCGAAGACCAGCTGATTGCTTCCTATGATGTGAGCACGCTGACCACAGCCAGCAAAGCCGGCGATATTAATTTCAGTCTGGTGCCGCGCTATACGGCTGCAGCCGCAGAAGAAACCGCTACGCTCACGGCGCTGAACGAGATTACTACGAGATTGCTGGCCATCGGCAACACCGATTACGATTTGCTGAAAGCGAATGTCAAGAACATGACGGCTGGTTCTTCCGCTTCCGTGCTCGCTATGGTAGAGGATTTGTGGAACTCCAGCGCAAGACTGGACATCAGCCGTGGTACGACAGCGGTAGACGGAGATGGTTATGACCTCCGCGCCAAAATTAAGGAACACTTCGGCGTAACGGAGAACACCCTTGGTGAGAACGATAAACTGAGCTGGAAAAATGATCCGGATTTCCCGAAAGTAGCCAACCTGCCCGACGGCGCAGTGGCTGTGAAGTTCAACACGGACCGGTTTGAGTACAGCACGTCCATTTCTTTGGATGGCCCGATTAATGTGCCTGCACGCGACAACTACGTGTTACCCGCTCAGCTCTACTATCGCAGCAATACGCCTATCGGTGTGAAGAAAGCTACCGTGTTCGACAAACCCTCCAATTACACAGGTATGCCTTGGAACACCGTTTTCACCGAAAATTATGGCACTGCCGGTAGTGTAGACGCCACCACCCGTTCGGTTGTATTGCAGAAGGAGTTGCAGTATGCTGTGGCCGACATGGCTACCCAGGTGAAAGTTTCCACCGTAACCATCAAGGACAGCAAGGGCAATATCGTAAGCATACCGGCAGACGGCCTCAAAGTGACGGGTATCCTGGTAGGTGACCAGAAGAATGTGGACTTCAAGTTCCAACCCAATGGTACTACAGCTTATACGCTCTATGACAACACCATTCAGGATGAAGATAGAAAAGACTGCATGGCAAAGGTAGACGCTACGACTTATAGCAATTCCAACCACACCTTGGTATTGGAAACCGCAGCTGCCGCCAAAGTTCGCGTTGCTGTTGAGTTCCAGAATACCGGCAGCGATTTTTATGGATATAAGGGACAACTGATTCCTGCCGGTGGCAAGTTCTACCTGATAGCTGAATTGGATCCCGCTGCCACTGGTGCTACGGCTCCGGGCGAATACCGCACGCTGAACCAAGTCTTCAAGCAGGACTTCACTACTTTCGTCAAACTGAACATCACTTCGTTGGCAAATGCCTACAACGTCATTCCCGACCTGCGTGCTCCGCAGTTGGAATTCGGTATGTCGGTTGACCTGAAGTGGCAGACCGGTATGAACTTTGAAGTAGACTTCAATTAATCTCCCTCTTCTCACTCCGTCGGGAAATGCGGGCCGAGGCCACGCGCCCGACGGGTGTCACCACCCAACAGGGCAGCCGTCCGGGGACGGACGACTGCTCACCCATACGGCGGCAAGGCTCCGCCCACACTGACAGCGGCACAGGCCGCCTGCACTCCCTCAGTGGCAAACGACATGAACAAGCTATATTTACTCTTACTTCCCATCCTCGGCCTGTTATCCTCGTGTATCAACGAGGATTTGTCGGATTGTGGAGTAAACTACGGACTGGAATACGAAGTCACGTTGACCACCAACGTACAAACCGAAATCAGTACCGAACTGACCACCGACGTGGAAACGGAGGTGGGCGGACGTCTGCTTTCGGCCCTGTCGGGATTCTTTGCCGAATATGCCAATGATGTCAACCTGAACTTCTACGACTGGGCACCGCCACAAGCACTCAACCACAGCGAGGACCACTATATCGGCGGCACCTCGGCCAGCTATACCATCTACCTGCCCGCCAAGGACTACCGCCACCTGTCGGTGGCCAACATCGCAGGCGAGCCCCTCGTGGAGATGCCGGCTACCGCCCACGCCGACGATTACCGGATGATACAGGCACCGGGCGACACTATCGATTCGCACACCTATGGCCTGTTCTCGGCACGCAAGGACATGCAGGTCATGGGCGACCGAGACCAGGTATTCCACGTGAACCTGTACATGCAGAACTGTGCCGCCGCCCTCGTCATCGACCCCAATGGTGTGGAATTCACCGACATAAAAGTCTACATGACCGACCTGGCCACGGGCTTTTCGGTCAACGACAGTACCTACGTGTACGGACCGGCCCCTATCATCCGCACCCATGCCCTCAACACCGACGGCGTACCCCTGCTTTGTTACTACGGCACCGGCTTCCCCTCGCGCGAAATCGGTACGGCCGGCGCACCGGAGCTGCGCGCTGCCGCACAAAGCGGACTGTGGCGCATCAAGGTCTATGTCACCCTGCCCGAAGGAAGCACTACCGAAACTATCCTCTACCTGCCCGATGCCCTCAGGGCCGGACAGTTGCGCATCATCAAGGCCGTGCTGGTTCCCAACGGCGAGGTGAAGCCCAACAATCCCGAAATCGGCACCGGCGTAGACTTGGACTGGAAGCAGGGCGGCAACTACGAAACCGACCTGTAGTCGTCATAGAGGGCAGGCCGGAAGCCTGCGCCCGGTGAGTCCCTCCCGTAAAAATCCAAACAGCCCCATGATGAAGCGCCTCTTCCCCCTATTTCTCGCTCTGCTGCTGACCGCCTGTGCCAAGGACGACCTGACGACCGGCGGAGTGGCGGCCGTGCCCATCCGCATCAGCGTGATGACCGGCAATGCCGCGACGGGACGCACACCGGGTGATCCGGGCGAGGCGGAGACCTACACACTGCCCAGGGTGGCCTATATCTACCTGCTGGCCTACGACGGCGCCAACGAGACGGGCAACCTGCAACTGCTGATGCCCGCCGGCGCGGATGCCGGTACGGGGGCTATCCTGCTGGACGACAAGATGTGGGCACCCAGTGCCACGGCCCCCGGTGTGTATGACTATCAGGGCGTGCTCAGCGTCGAGCTGCCCAATACGTTCAAGTCCGGCCGTGTGTACGTGGCCGCGGCCGACCGCCGTATCTACGACTTGGCCCTGCCGCCGACCGGCAGCGCAGCCGATGCCTACACGAAACTGACCTATACCGCCCGGGGCGAGGGCGCCACGGCACTGGCAGCCCGGCTGGACCGCAACGAATTTATGAAGAACCTCTACGCCACGCCCTACAACCTCGGCTATAAGCTGGCCCCCGGCGGCGCTTCGCTGGATTACTCCGTAGCTGCGGCTGTGACCGATGCCAACAAGGATACCTATAAGTATTATGGCACCGTGCTCGAACCCGAGGGCTTCGTGCCGCACGTGCGTGTGACGCTCTATCACGTGGCCACCCGCCTGGACGTGAAATGGAATGTGGCGGCGGGACTGCGCGAAGACAATGCCTTGACATACATGGAGGTACAGGACCTTCCCGAACGGGGCTGCTACCTGTTTCGCCCCACGGAAAACGTCGTCAATTACGGCCTTGCCGGCTACGCCTCCACCTGCAACCACACCCTGCTGGATTACTACGACGACAGCGAAACGGCCGCTGTCCGCGGCGAGGGTTTCTATCCTACGACGGCTGACTACGAAGCCGACCGGGCCCGCGACGGCCTGAGGATGGGCAATGCCACAGCCGCCATCGGCACGGCGTGGGAGGGACGGAAGGTCCTGTACGTGCCGCAGCACTATGCCGTGACCGCGGGCGGCAATGTATATCCCTTTCACGTGCGTTTGGGCACGAACGGTCATAAAATCATGGCGGCCGACGCGGCCAAAATCACGGGCTGCTATTACGGAGATCCGAGGCAGTTCAACCAGACCTTTACCCCGAACGCCATCTTCACCTCGTGGCTGGCCGTGGACATGACCGTCAGCCGCGTGGTGGACAATCACGAGGAGCCCTAATCCCGCAGCGGCCAACCGCCGGCCCTCCATTCTCTCTAAGAAAACTTCATACACGCTCATGCACAGGCTTATACGATATACCTTACTCTGTTTCTCACTCCTGCTGACGGTCCTTGTGGCCCAGGCCCAGAACCCGCTCGTCCGCTACGTCAAGTCGTCGGCGCTGGGCGGTACGTATGAAAACAGCGGATTGTCGTGGGAGAATGCCCGCAACAACCTGCAGGATGCTATCAACGACCTGCACAACTATATGACGCAGCAGGGCATCAGCGAGGGCGGCATCATCTACGTGGCCGGCGTGGCAGACGGCAGCAAGAACGGCACCTACGTACCCACCGAGAGTACGGAACAGATTGGCGGCGGCGTGCTCTTCACCGCCTTTAAACTGTATGCCGGTATCAGCGTCTACGGCGGTTATGCCGGTACGGAGACCGGCGATGCCCTGCTCCCGGAAAACCGCGTGCTGAAGGACGGCGCTACCAAACCGTGGGAACTGAAGTACGAGACCATCCTGTCGGGTAACCACTCGAACACCACGCCCACTACCTTCGAATGGAATGCAAAGAAACAGACCTACAGCACCTCCTTCCCCGGAAACTCCTATCACGTGGTGTGGTTTGCCACCAGTGGCTTCGACGAAAACGGCCGCGCCAAGGCTTTGGGCGGAACTGCCCTGGTGGACGGCTTTACCATCGAGGGTGGATGCGCATCCAACCGCTCGGTAGACGCCCAGCGTGAGCACAACGCCTTTGGCGGCGGCGTCTACATGGTGGACGGCGCGCAGTTGAAGCACTGCATCGTGCGGAAAAATGAAGCTACCCGCCGCGGCGGTGCCGTCTACCTGGACGGCGGCGGCGAAGTGGACTACTGCTACCTGCATACGAACCAATGCCTCGGCCTCGGTATCGTGGCCGGATATGGCGGAGCCGTGTGCGTGGAGAGCAACGGCAAGGTGTTGCACAGCTTGATTCACAACAATACCGCCCGCATCGGCGGTGGCGCCTGCCTGTCGGCCGAGGGCGTGGATAAAAACAATTGCTTTAACCCCGCCCTGGCCGGTTGCGTGGTCTCGAACAACACCACGACCACAGAGGGCGGCGGCGTCTTTATTTACAAGGGCGGACAGATGAACCACTGCACCGTGGTGCGCAACAAATGTACCGGCCCGAACATCATTATCCAGGGGCGGCGCTACGGCAGAAGTGCCGGCGTCTACGTGGACCGCGCCGCCATGATAGCCAACTGCGTGATGTGGGGCGGCGAAGTGGAGGCCAACAGCAACGTGCAGTATGCAGCCTATACGCCCGAGTCGACCGACCAGTTGAAACCCTATGTCAACTACTCCGCCATATCGAATCACGACCTGGCCGACTGGACCGCCACGGCCAAACTGGAAATCGTTTCGCTTGGCTCGACCAACAGCGGTACTAACAGCCTCTTCCCCGACTTTATCGCGGGAACAGACGGAAAGGCCATCGATGACGTGAATGCCGGCGTGGAGATACCCGGTGTGGGCGAGGAGGTAAGTCCCGAAACGCGCTGGATCCCGGCCGGTTTCTCCCCCTTGCGCGAGGCCGGCGTGCAGTTGATTGACTTTGCCGTCAACGAGCGTATCCTGCGCTCGCACATCGCTGCCGACATCAACGGCAAGACCTTTGCTCCGCGCACCACTATCGGCGCCTACGTATCGGAGCGTACCAAATATGCCCCCGTGCGGATGGCTTCGGTCGAGGATGGCAGCGAGCAGGTCTACACCCTGTTCGTGGACCCAAACCGCGAAGTGAAAGACTTGATGGGCGCCGCGCACGTAGGGCACAGCTGGGCCTATCCGCTGGGCGACATCAATGATGCTCTGGAGTGGTTTCGCACCTATTGCGGGCAGGAAATCGAATATTACGACGGGGTGGACGCCGCCGCTACGGTTACGGGAATCCTGCCGGCCGATGCAGTCCTGCAAATCCTGGTCAAGGAGGGAACCTGCACCACGTCCGGAACGTATTTCTCGACCCGAATGCGTACCTCGTACCTGCAAATGCCGGACAACACCCACCTCTTTGGCGGCTATCCCGCCGCCAATACAGAACGCAGTACGGCCGGGCGCGACCCGATCAAGAACATGACGACGATTTCGGCCAACATCATCGACAACGGCTACGCGTTCAATACCTGCCATATCATTGGCTTTGGCGGTTCCAGTCATGTCATTGTGGACGGGTTCCGCCTGTCATACGCCTACTCCCTGCCCAATACGGAACTCAACGACGCCGTGGGTACAGGGTCGCAACTCTACTTCACCCCCATCCTGCGTGATGGTGGCGCCATCCTGCTACAGGACAAAGTCGGCAGCTATGGTTCGATGAAGGACAATATGGTGCGCAACTGCGTGCTCTCGAACTGTACCTCCGAGCGCGGCGCGGCCATCTATGTGCAGAGCAGCCGCAGCGATGTGGAGATTGAAGTAACTTTCGAGAACTGCATCATCCACAATAATACCTCGACAGCAGCCACACCCTCGGCCATCTATATCGAAAGTGAAGCCGGCGGACGGGTAGATGTGGCTTTCAATCACTGCGACATCCTGAAAAATGTGGGCTACGGCCTACTTGTTACCGGCAATAATACCCATGTCAGCCTGGACAACTCCATGATTTGGGCCAATGCCAAGCAGGCATTTGCACGTTCGGAGGAGCTGGCGGACAATGGTAATCTGAGCTACCTGACATCCATCTTGGTGGAAAACGGCGGCGGCCTTACCGGTAGCTACAACCTGCTGGATGCCTCGGCCGCTATCCCTACGGGACTGACCGATACCGAAAGCAAGCTGACCTACCTGCGCACCGAAACGGAGGCCGGCGTGACCAAGGAGATTTACACCTATCCCGCTTTCATCAATCCCACCAAAAACATCGGTGCTACTTCCGAAGGCGATTTGACCAACTACGGAGGCGTGGTCAACTTCATGCCGCGCAATATGAACCCGATGGTCAATGCGGCCGACGACAGTAGTATGTCCGGGGCAGATATGACTACGCACACCCAGCGCAACTACGGCGGCGCAGCGGATATCGGCGCGGTGGAGAACAGCGATGCCGCCGGCGAGGGCTACCAGCCGGCTTACGGCCGCATCATCTACGTACGTGACTACGGCAACACTACCGACATGGGCGGCGATGGCTCCTCCTGGGAAAAAGCCATCAACGGCAACTGCACCCTCTACACCAACAATCACGGTTTTCAAGGCTACGACGCCGAACTGTATGCCGAGAACGCACCACTGACAGGCCTGCAGTGGGCTGTGGACGAGGCTTACTACCGCTCGCTGAAGAAGGACGAGAGCAACGCGATTATCTACAAGACGCAGTCGGGCATTTACGTACAGCCTGTATGGGGCAGTTATACCGAAACTTCGGTGCAGTATTCCGAAGTAGATGAGAACAACCGGGTGGAAGTATGGGTGGCCAAAGGTGAATACCTGCGCCGTCATGGTTTCTTCATGCGGGATGGCGTGGATGTGTATGGAGGCTTTGAAAATACAGGCAATCCGGCCAAGGGAGAACGCAATCCCAAGGAATACGAAACCATTATTGAAACCAATACGGACGAAGAAATTGCCAACGGTACTTTTACTTGGGGAAGACAAGCAGGCTACGCCGGCAATGATTTGATAGATTTTGAGGTAAAAGAACCTACCCTTTACTCGGGCATTCGTGCTGTCAGCGCCTCATCGGAAGAAACTTCCGGCGAAGGACCCAACAACGGACGAAAGGAACATGCGGTCGATGGGGACGAAAGTACGTTCTGGCACTCTAGGTGGAAGACGGGAGGTTATGCTACGCCCCCCCACAGCATCGTACTTGATATTCGTAGCAGAAAACTTATTGAAAATGTCATTATTCTTTGTAAGCAGTCTCAGAATAAAGCCATCAAGATAGAAACGAGTAACTCAAAGGATGATGGTTATACTACGGTCTACGAGACTACAAATGCCCCAAGCGTTCAGACGCTCAAACTGAATGTTACTTCAACCAAGGCGCGCTATGTACGACTTACTTTTGGATTAGAGGGCGACGACCCCTCTTCATCCTTGGCCCGTATCAATGAAATCAAGATTGGGTATGGTGGAAAATACGTTGACCCGGAGCCCTACTATGACTTGAACAGCTACACAAATGCTTACATCCTGGACCGCGTACTGACACAGCAATTCCCATACTATGTGGGAAGCAATAAATCCGATCTGGAGTGGGGCAACGAAGTGGCCTTGGGATTCAAGAATAAGACTACGTGGGATGGATTTGTACTTCAGAATGGCCGCACACGTGTTGACCATACCCGTGACGGAGGTGCTGGCTTGGCTATCCGGTATAATGGCGTGTTGAGAAACAGCGTCATTAGAAACTGCAAGAACAGTGCTATATATATACGTGGCGGCGGCATCTTTTGCAACGATGGCACCATTGAAAACTGTACGGTGGAGAACAACGTTGCTGATGGAACTGCGTTTGTCTTGGGTGGTGGCTTGTACCTGCGTGCCGGCACTGTGTTCAACAGTATTTTTACGGGAAATCAAGTAGAAAGGACGTGGAACGAACAGGATGGCGGTGGCATCTATTTCGAGAACGGCATCTTTTACAATAACACCGTTTCCGACAACACAGGCCATTACGCCTTGGCCACCGGCAATTATTTCAATGGAGGTTCTCTGTCCATCTATAATTCCATTATTATAGGTAACCACAGCAATAACAGTAAGACAAAAGAATTAATTTGTGAAGGAGGTACAACTTTTACCGCCCTTATTTCCAACTGCCTTTTTGCGACAGAGGATAAATTCAAAATCAGTGGTGACAAGACTACCAAGAAGAATTTATTCTTTGGTGATGCAAGCAATCCCTATTTGGAGACGGACATATTTACTGATTACGATAATCAGGATTTTACGCTCCGAGAGGGTTCTCCCGCCATCAATAAGGGAACGGAGGAATTGGGCAATGACGGGAATGGTGATCCGGTGACGCTTCCTGCCTACGATGCCGCCTATGCCGACCGTATCCAGGATTGTACGGTAGACATTGGGGCTTACGAATACAACGGAGCCTACAGCATCAGCCCGACAGAGGAAGTGGCAGAGGATGGAGTCACGGTGAAGACCGCCTCGTTCTTCGTGACCGGGCCGGGTAAGGGTACCGCTTCCGCCAGAAATCCCGACAATGCCGCCTGTATGCAGAAACTGCAAAAGGTATTGGACGCTGCGGGACGCTACAAGTTCACGCATCCCACGGTGCAGGTAATTGTGAAGTTGGCGGCCGTGGCCGGTGGCGGCTATGCGCCGAGTCGTTCCTCGGTGGAAGACCTTTACAGCCTGGAGCGGGAAAATCCGCGTACCTACTCCCTGATGGTGCCGCGCGGAGTAGAAGTCTGGGGTGGCTATACCGATGATGATTTCACCGACCGCGATGTCATTGGCCACAAGACCATGCTGACCGGTGCCTACACCAGCGACGGACAGAACGTGAACTGCTATCATGTGGTGACCTTCACCAACGATCTCTTTGACGAAAACGGCGAGAAGATTGGAGCAGGGCATACCACCACCGCTTTCGAGGGCACTGAAAGCCCTTCGCTTGCCAATGTCGTAGATGCACAGGAGCGTGCTATCCTCGACGGACTCTTTATCGAGGAAGGAGAAGCTTCGGGCGAGATTGTCTATTCGGGTGAGAACAACCGCGAAAAAAATACCAACCGCTATGGTGGCGCAGCCATCGTGACGGACTTTGCCCACGTGCGCAACTGCATCCTGATGAACAACCGGGCTGCCTTTGGTGGCGGCGCGCTCTTCTTGGAAGACGGTGCGCTGGTCAGTGGCTGCATCCTGGAGAACAATACGGCCGAGTGGGGTGGGGCTATCTACGTGAAACAGAATACTGCGGCCGGCTTCGACCCGCGCCTGTGGAGCAATATCCGCACCTTTGCCCACCTGTATTCCTGTACCATCGTCAAGAATACGGCCGGTGACGCCGGCGGCGGTATATGGTTCAACAACAACGTGCGTGTGAACAGTTCCGTCGTGTGGAGCAATTACGGAAACAACTCCGCCAACGTGTGCGGACAGACCGACCCCTATTCCACCACGGCCGAGACGAAGACCTCCATATTCTACCCGTTTACCTACAGCGCCATCGAGAACCTGCGTGCTCCCGGTATGAACAACATTTCCGTTCACACCGAGGACAGCAAGGGCGTGCGCTTTGACTTAACCCCTGCGGACCCCTATTATTACCTGCGTCACTACTCTGTCCTGGCCCGTGCGGGCATGGAGGTCGGATCGTATAAAGACCGCCACAACGTGGACAATCCTGAGGACTTCTATTACCCCACGCTCGAAACAATCGACCTGGCCGGCAATTCCCGCCTCACCTACAACAAGGATGCTGATGGCAACCCGATTTCCGGCGAGCCTGTGGCCAAAGACTTCATCGAGATCGGAGCACGTGCCTACAACGGCCCGCTCATCGTGCAGCCCACCAGCTCCACGCTGATTACCCGCTTGTTTGTGGCAAAGCCCGAGGACATGGACGAGGAAATCTATGAGGCCATTGCCAACGAGGGCACTTTTGTCGAGGGCAGCTCTTTCGCTTTCCCGATGCAAAAGCTCGATGATGCCCTGCACTACATCCAAACCGCCCGCATGAATTTGGGAAATACGAAAGTCGACGTGGCCGACCTCGACCCCGCTGCTGTGGGCAAGGAAGAAGAGGATGCTACGTGCTATGTGCGGAACATTCGCTTTGAAATCTTTGTCAGCCGCGGTACCTACTATCCCTATCGTACTGTTTCGGGTAAGTATGATTATTCGCGAGGCAATACCTTCCTCGTGCCCGAAGGCGTGAGCATCTACGGCGGACTGCGCAACGATCAGGCCGGCGGGGCCGCCAGCACTTTCTACACCCAGCACATCGCGGATGGCGAGAAACCGGGAAAGGACGTGACCTTATCCTTTACGCGGGTGGATGGAAGCACCGAAACCATCAAGCTCAAGCATACCGACACCGAAACCATCCTGGCCCGCCGCGAGTTGGAGGACCTCAACCACAATTCCATCAAGGAGCCGTGGGAGATGAAGTACCAGACCATCCTGTCAGGCAAGAGCGTGAACTCGGAGGCTGCCGACAATGTCTATCACGTGTTGACCTGCCTGGCCGATGAGGAATATGTGGGTACGCTGCCCGATGGCACGAGCGAGATTTCCGGCCTTGTCGTGGCAGACGACCAAAAGGAATATACCGGTGTGCCTATTGTGCTAGATGGCCTGCAGGTGATGGACGGCAAGGCCATGGGCTACGACCCCTCTGCCGTCATCAATGCCTACTCCTTCTACCGTGGCGGCGGTGTACTGGTCGACGGCAACTGGGTGGGCGGCACGCGGACAGCGACCGGCGAGCTCGAGCCCTCCGATGATAATTTCACCCGTGCACGCGACCCGCGCTCAGTGGGCCGGCGCAGCATTCCGCTGGTGGTGCGCAACTGCGAATTTACCAACAACCGTGCCGGCGCCGGCGGCGCCATCTTCAGCAATGGCGTGGTGGAACTCTACTCCTGCAACTTTGCCCAAAATGCCGCCAAGCGGCGCGAAGAGGCCGATGCGCCGACCGATGGCCGCCGCTCGCGAGGTAACGGCGGCGCAGTCTTCAGCTCCTACGTGCTGTCGGCCGTCAATACCATCTTTGCCAACAACGAAGCCGGTGTGGCCGAGGAAAGCACGGACCTCAGTTGGCTTGATGAGAACGGCTCGCGAGGAGGTGCTGTCTTCCATGCCGCCAATGGCAACTACGGCTCCATGCAGATTATCAACTGCGACTTTGTGCGCAACCGCGCCCTCAGCTACCCCGCCATCTATGTGCTTTATCCCAACCGCGGCGGACTGGACAAGGATGAGAATCCGCACAAGGTGGTCAACTCCATCTTCTGGGGCAATGTGGTGCGCCCCCTGAGTGCCTCGCAGAAAGCCGAGGGACAAAAGCAGATAGACTTTGTCACCAATTACTGGGACCGTGTGCCTGTGGGTGGAGCACCGGCCGAGGATCCGAGCCTCTTTATCGATTCGCGCCGCGATGTCGATGGCAATCCCGGACTGGGCGAAATGCTCTGGTTCTGTGCCTACGAGCGGGACAAGGGCTGCGAACCGCGCTTTGACGAACGCGGCATCATCGACTACCGCACGGCCAACTACACCGACCTGTCCGAGGAGAGCCCCTCGCTCGACAAGTATATCCCCACTGATGTATTCACCAACGTGAAGTACTACCTGCTGGCTGAGGATGGTAGCGTCACGGAGCAAACAGCCGACAACACGGGGGCAAATGCTTATTACAAGTGGGTGACCAACAATATTTACCTGTCTTCCGACAACAACGCACTCGATGGTCCCAACTTTGTCAACCCCTCGCTCGGACCGGGCGTGGACAACTACCTGCCCTCGGCCGACTGGATGGTGTCGCGCCAGAACAACCTGACCGACAACGGATGGACACGTATCCACCAGGAGGTTTCACCCAACGACCCCAGCGACCCCACCTCGTTCGACTGCGCCTTTGTCGACGATGATCCCGACCGCATCCTGCCGGCGCGGGCTCATGGTATCTATGCCGATACCCGTAAGGCCCGCACCAAGAGCACTGCCGGCAAATCTCATATCATGATGCCCCTCGGTAGCGAGCGCTATATGCTCAATTCCATCGACGAACCGCTTTACCGCATCTCCCTGGACCCCAACCCCTCGCAGCACCAGACGTTTATCGACCTCGGCGTCTACGAGTACCAGCACATTACCCTGCAGCCTGACGTTGTGGGCGAAGAGACCGATGTCCTGTGGGTGAGCACGGAGGAGAAGCCCGAGAACGGAAATGCCGACGGAAGCAGTTGGCTGACCCCTACCAGCGACTTGCAGCGTGCCATCGAGACCCTGCTGGCCAGCCGCAATAACCACCACAAGCAAATCAACATCATCGAGGGCAACTATTCGCCCATCTACACCATCGACGGCAACATGAGCTTTACCATCAATACCGGTTCGCTCAATGCCGCAGCCACCCTGCCCGACGAAAAGGGCTCGACCGGTGATGGCGACTTCGGTGTGCTTTCGCTTACGTTTGTCGGCGGTTGGAGCAAGGACGTCAAGGAGGTTCACGATGTCGAGGCATATCCGACGGTGTGGGAGATGGCCGGCCGCTCCGGCGTGGCCACGGAGCGTATGTCGACCCTGCTCCGCATCTCCGACGCGCACAACTGGTACGGTATCGGTTCCAACGCCTCCACCGTATCGGCCTCCAACTTTTCCAACCTGCACGACAATACCCAGCGCGTCATCCCTGTTTCGATAGACGGAATTACCCTGCAAAATACCTACGGCAACCAGCCGCCCTCGGCTGAAAATTCCCTGGGACTGGGCGCAGCCATCAGCTATACGCCGCAGTATCAGTACGTACTCGACGCCAGCGGAAAACCGACAATGGGTGCTGAGGGAGAATACGTCATCGCCACCGACGAGGGTGGGGAAAAAGTCTTGGCCGAGCAGCCCGCAGCAAGCACGCCCAAGTTTACCCTGGGGCATACCATCGTGCGTCTCAACGGGGCCGCTTCCACTGTACCCGCTGTGACCATCGGCGAGGGCGGCGGCTATTCCGTCATCCACAACACCCTCTTCCACAGCAACGAGGGACGCTCACTGGTGGCCTACAACACCCGCGTGGTCAACTGTACCTTTGCCCTCAATGGCGACAAGGTGCAGCTGCTCGACGATGCAGCGGCCACCGCCCAAACGTACAGCGATGAGGCTTTGGCGCTCCACTCCTCCATCACCAACTCGCTGCTGTGGCGCAATGGGGCAGAGGATGCTTGGGAGTTTGAACTGCCCAAGCACAACCGGAATTATTTGGCCCACAACGCCATCTACGACGGGCCGGGTGCTTTCCAGACGACGGAGGCGACTCCCGGACTGATTGGAATTCCTGCTAAGGGCGGAGGCAGTACGGTCGAATTCGAGGGCCGGAACTACCGCCTTTCGGCCGACAATGCCGACGTGCTCGAGGGACCGAACTTCGTCAATCCCCTCCTCTCGGCCTCGATGACCGTTGACCGCGAACAGCGCGACTTCCACCTGCGCCCCTCGGCCCGCACCATCAATCAGGGCGACAACGACACGTATATCGAGCGCGTCTACGCCAACCGCAAGGACGGCGTACTGCTCACCGAGGCCGAGCGCAGTGCCATTTTGACCGCCGAGACGGAGTTGGCCAACCTGCCGCGTTTCTACAATGTGGTGGACCGCGGTGCCTATGAGTATCAGAGCGACTTGCAGCGCGTCATCTACATGGACCCCTCGAAGATGCTCACCGGATCGGGCCACGATTGGGGGTCGCCATTCGGTTACGGCAACCTGCAAAGCGCCATCGACCTGGCCGCCGTCTTCTTCAGCATCAACGACCAGCGTGCCTACGTCTTCTGCAAGGGCGGCACGCAGTTGGACGAAACCGTGACGCCGCGCCCCGGTGTGAACGTCTACGCCGGCATAGACCCCACCTATATCCGCACGGCCGACACCGAACCGGCCGACGACGGCGACCCGAAGGATGGAGGCTACGATGAAGAGGACCTGCATGACTACGTCGTGCGTGTGCTGGGCGACCGGCCGGGCACCGTGGCAGCCTCGGCGCAGCGCACCCGCATCGCGGGCGTCAGGACTATGGGCGTCTACAACGACTATGCCCTGCTCGACGGATTCGACATCTCGCCCACCGTCACCGACGGCACGCCTGTGGACATCACAGCCCCCGTGGTGGATTTGGGCACGACGGACAGGGTGCTGCCTGTCGTCCTGCGCAACAGCGTCATCCACGATGTACGCAATACTACTGTCGACCCCACCGACGGCGCCTCTGCTGCAGTGCGCGTGCGCGGCGGATTGCTCTACAACGTGTTGGTGCGCGATTGCAGTACCGCTGCTGACGGAGCCGCCACCACCCACTTCGGGCCGTACGGACGCGCCGTGGGCTGTACGTTCCTGGCCCAGGGCGCCCAGTACTATGCTCTCCATACCAACTTCGCCGCAAGCACCACTTATGGCGTCTGCAACACGATTACCTACAACCCCGACTTCGCCACCG
This sequence comes from Bacteroidales bacterium, assembly GCA_004558535.1. Lineage (GTDB taxonomy): Bacteria > Bacteroidota > Bacteroidia > Bacteroidales > Bacteroidaceae > Alloprevotella. The sequence goes on from SFCP01000016.1 coordinate 19,330, forward strand.
CTTCCACGGCTCGTATCGGCGATGCCACGGGCCTGTGGAACTGCAATGCCGATGCCGACGGCTATCCCTTTGCCCACTATCTGCAACCCACCGCAGTCGGCGACTTGCATCCGCATAAACCTTCGTTCTATACCTCGCAGCGCGACCTTTGGTATCAGTTGGAAGAGCATTCACGCCAGGCCGATCATGCCAGCACCGACTTTGCCGAAGCACTCTACACGGACTTGCTGTCGGCGTTGGGCATCACGTCTGTGGAGCGCCCGGCTGTCATCGACTTTGCTGCCGACCGCGATTTGCTGGGCAATCCCCGCTTGCCCCGCTATGCCCCCCGCATGGACCGCGGCTGTTTCGAGGCATGGAATGTGCCCGAGTCCGTAGCGGCCAAGGCTACTTACCGTTACAGCGGTGCGCGCGGCAGCCTTGCCGGTGGCCGTCGCCATCCGCAGGAGGGTAGTGTGGTCTACGTACATCCCGGAGCCGCCTTGGTGATGGACCGCGATGACTTCAATCCCGAGGGGGCCGGCGAGGGACGCAACACGCCGCTTCGCCCCGGTTACCTGTTGCTCCTCGAGGGAGGCTCCCTCTACGGGCAGGGAGCGATGGTCAGCCTGCCCCACGTGGGCGTGGAGCGCACCATCGACGCTACGCCCGGTGCCATTGTGGCGCTGCCCTATTCCTTCGACTATCAGGCGGATGCCCGCCTGATTAGCTACGATGCAAGTGGCCATGTTGCGGAGGCTGAAGCCGTTGTCGGGGAATTGTACCGCTATGACGGTGCCGAGCGGGCTGCCTACGACTATGCCGCCGTGTCCACCAATTCTACCTGTTGGCACGATGCTTCTGCTGATGGGGCTGTCGAGGCTTGCCTGGGACGCTATTTCCGTCCCGCTACCACGGGTACCTATCGCTTCACCGCGGCCGATGCTTCGGTCGATGGCTCTGCCCCTGTCTATCGTGAGGGCTACTATGACGGCCATGCCGAGACGGCGAAGAGCGTCCTCCTGCATCAGTACGACAATCGCCCTGCTGGCGACATTCCCCAATATACCATTGTGGAAAATATGGGGTGGAACCTGGTGGGCGCACCCTATCTCGTGGCCGATTATCCTACCAGCCTCGCTGCCGGCGGCAACGCGTTCTCGCCGGCGGACTATCCGATGAGCCTGCCGCGTGTGGTATACACGGCAGATGCTGCGGGAGCATTTACAGCTACACAGTCCTGGACCGCAACTCCGAGCGGCCTCTCGCCGGGCGTGGCTTTCTTCACTCAAACTGCCGTAATTGGCACTTCAGAAGACTTGACTTTTGAGCAGCTCGACTATACCGAAACGCTCCTCGAGGCTACCCGTCGTCCGCTGCTCATGTTGACCAATGGCGATGGTGCATCCGATGCTGTGGAACTGCACCCCGATGCGTTGAACGACGGCACCATGTCCTTCCATCTCGGCAGTGATGGATTGAAGTGGGATCCGCTTGCGACTTCCCTGCCCTCAATTTATGCCGGCAATGCCGGCGGCACGCGTTTTGCCTTGGCTTCCTCGGCACCGGTGGGCACGGACATCCCCCTCGGAGTCAACAGTGGTGCCGGAGGATGGTGCACGTTTGCGCTGGCCGAGGCAGAGGACTTCGATAGCTTTACCCATATTTGGCTGACAGACCGGTTAGAGGGACGAGTGACGGATTTGTGCAGGGATACTTACGCGGTGGAACTGGCTCCCGAAGCCGACATCACCGGTCGTTTCGCCATTCGCTTCGGCGGTGTACGTCCCGACGGCCGCCCCGACACCGATGCCACAAACTACAAGGCTTATGGACACGACGGCCGGCTGATCGTGGCCAACCTGCTGGGCGGTGAAACCATCGAGGTCTACGACACTGCCGGACGCCTGCTCCTGCGCGCCACGGCCCGTACCGCCACGTTCGAGCATCCGTTGCCTACTGCTGTCTATGTGGTGAAAGTAGCACATCAGGTATTCAAGGTGAAAATCTGAATTCGTCTTTCTCGAAAAAAAGTGAGGATATGGATGGGAGACCGTGCGGAATGTGTCCCTCCATCGCGGCGACACGTTCGTGAATATATACGTGTTTTTATCCTCCCCAAAATGCGTCACACCCTTCACAGCCCATCTATGTACCTGTGTATCATGTTGGTTTCTGTGGAGGGTTTGTTTGTAAAACCCTCCACCGACCTTCCACAAGTCAGGCAAAATAGATGCCTAAGAAATCGCCTCAAGAATTTGGCCTATAGGGGCTCCGACTGAAATAAGTGGTAGAAAATTTTGCAGTTTCAAAACAAATCCCTACCTTTGCACCGCATTAGAAAAAGGTGCCATAGCTCAGTTGGTAGAGCAAAGGACTGAAAATCCTTGTGTCCCCGGTTCGATTCCTGGTGGCACCACAGAAGAACTCCTCACGCAGGAGTTATTACCGTCCGCTAAACCATAAAGGGAGAGAGGCTGTGTTAAAATGAATATTTCGGTTCGCTCTTGACGAGGCGTCAGAATGGTCAACATGCAAAGCACTGAGGATGAAGACGCAGGGAATGTACTGAGGTTTATAACCAAGTCCAAATCCGATAAAAACGCAGCAGATGGGCTATTATAACACACCGCCCTGTGGTGCCACCAGGAATCGAACCGGGGACACAAGGCTGGATTTTTACGCCCAGTCCTTTGCTCTACCAACAGATACAAAAAGGACTCCTGCGTGAGGAGTTCTTCTGTGGTGCCACCAGGAATCGGACCGGGGACACAAGGCTGGTTTTTTACGCCCAGTCCTTTGCTCTACCAACAGATACAAAAAGAACTCCTGCGTGAGGAGTTCTTCTGTGGTGCCACCAGGAATCGAACCGGGGGACACAAGGCTGAAATTTTACGCCCAGTCCTTTGCTCTGCCAACAGATACAAAAAGAACTTCTGCGTGGGGAATTCTTCTGTGGTGCCACCAGGAATCGAACCGGGGACACAAGGCTATATTTTACGCCCAGTCCTTTGCTCTACCAACAGATACAAAAAGAACTCCTGCGTGAGGAGTTCTTCTGTGGTGCCACCAGGAATCGAACCGGGGACACAA
>SFCP01000140.1 GCA_004558535.1 Bacteroidales bacterium
ACCGACATCCCGACTGACATAGTACGGAAAAGCGGATGGACAATCGTAAAAAAATCGTAACTTTGCCGAGCTTATCCCAAGATATAGCCCATGATAACCGAACAATTCCCCTCGAAACTGCTGGAACGGGCCGTAAACGAGTTTGCCAAACTGCCCGGCATAGGCCGAAGGACAGCGCTGCGACTGGTCCTGCACCTGCTGAAGCAGGATGCCAAGATGACGGACAGCCTGGCCGATAGCTTGAAGCAGTTGCGCAACGAGGTGAAATACTGCCATATCTGTCACAACATCTCGGACACGGACACCTGCGAGTTGTGCGCCAATCCGCGACGCGACGCTTCGACCATCTGCGTGGTGGAAAATATCCGCGGCGTCATGGCTATCGAAAACACAGGACAATTTCACGGACTCTATCATGTGCTGGGCGGCGTGATTTCCCCGATGGACGGCGTAGGACCAAGCAACTTGGAACTGGCCTCGCTGGTGGAGCGCGTAAGGAACAACTCCGTGCAGGAGGTTATCCTGGCCCTGTCCCCCACCATGGAGGGCGATACCACGAATTTCTACATCTCGCGACAGCTGGCCGGCCTGCCGGTACAACTGACCACCTTGGCCCGCGGGCTGAGCGTGGGCGATGACTTGGAATACGCAGACGAAGTGACGCTGGGACGCTCAATCGCCACGCGCGTCCCCCTTTCGGGAATCAAAAATTAGACCACACTCCTCGGTCTGCTCCCTTTCTCCTAATCACGCAGAGAAAGCGCTGGCCGGAAGCCTGCCCTCCACATAGGCATCAGCCGCAGGGTTATTCCTATTTTCTAACTCCTATTTCCTATTTCCTATTTCCTAATTCCTAATTCCTAATTCCTAATTCCTAATTCCTAATTCCTAATTCCTAATTAAAAAAGAAATGCCTGAATACAATCTTAAACGTGCCCATTTGACCTTTTGGGGAATCCTGCTTGTCGCCGGTTTCCTGTTCATCGAGTTCCAAAACGATCACCTGCCTGTTGACTTCATTGATCCCAAGAACAGCAGCCTGCACTACTCACTGTGTGTGGCCACTGTGTTTGCCACGCTTGCCTGTACGTTTGCCGCTCTCCGCCTACCTGCACTGAAATACTTTCGTCACCGCATCCGCAACAGCAAGACTGAAAAAGCACTGCGCCATTACACAACCCTGTGCACACTGCGCGCCCTGCTGCTGGACACAACGTTCATAATCGGCACCATAACTTACTTTGGCACCTCCTATGCCATTTCAGCCAAATACTGTTTGCTGATTTCCGCCATTGCCATCATTTTCTGTCTGCCCGGACAAAAGGAATTTCACAAACTGCATACGGCCTAAAGCCAACACCCCTTTTGAGGCACACAAGCCGGGAACTTACCCTCCCTGCATGGGCATCAGCCGCAAGAATAAATCACCCTGTTTAGGAGTACTTAGACTGTAAACCTGCCCTCCACATAGGCATCAGCCACAGGGTAATTCCTAATTCCTAAATTCAACAAGGAACGTCCACTCCATGAAACTCAGCATCATTATTGTCAGCTACAACGTGAAATACTTCTTGGCACAGTGCTTGGAGTCCATCTACCAATCCACCCTGTCCCATGAAGATTTCGAAGTGTTCGTAGTGGACAATGCCTCCCCCGACCATACCCCCGACTACCTGCGACAGCGCTTTCCCGCCGCAGACTATCCGCAATTACACCTCATCTGCAATTCCCGCAACGTGGGCTTCGGACGCGCCAACAACCAGGCTGTCAAGCAGGCAAAAGGGGAATACATCCTGTTTCTGAACCCCGACACCTTGCTGCATGCCGACACACTGGCACAGAGTCTGGCCTATGCCGATGCACACCCCGATCTGGGCGGACTGGGCACAATGATGCTACGCGACAATGGCACCTTTGCCTTTGAGTCCCGCCGGGGTCTGCCCACCCCTTGGGTAGCACTGTGCAAGATGACAGGACTGAGTTCGCTCTTCCCAAAGAGCAAAGTATTTGGCCGCTACTACCTGCGCTACCTGGACGAGACCAAAGCCGCCGAAATCGAAATTATCTCGGGCGCCTACTTCATGGCCCGCCAAAAGGCCCTGCAGGAAGTGGGCCTCTTCGATGAAGAGTTCTTCATGTACGGCGAGGACATCGACCTGTCCTATCGCCTCACCCTCGGCGGGTACAAGAATCACTACGTCCCCTACCCCATGCTGCACTACAAGGGCGAGAGCACGCAGAAGAGTTCGTTCCGCTATGTCCACGTGTTCTATACGGCCATGCTGATCTTCTTCAAAAAACACTTCCACACGTATTGGCTGGGACTGTCGCTACCCATCAAACTGGGCATCCTGCTGAAGGCCATCATCAGCCTGACCCTGCAACAAACAAAGCGGCTACAGGAATTTCTCATTCCCGTGAAGCGCTACAAGAAGCACAAGTTCGTCTACGTGGGGCATCACACAGAAGCCATACGCGACCTGGCCGAGCGATGGTGGCTTGACATGGACTATATCAACGCCGATGAAAAGGACTTCAGTATGCCTCAGGTGCCGATTGAAGCCGAGCAAAATACATATACCCACGTAGTCTTCGATACCGAGGACTTCAGCTATAGCTATGCCCTCGAGGCCATCCGGCAATCTAACCACAAAGCCTACCTCGGCCTGTACCATCCCGGCGAAAACGTCCTTGTGACGGCCTCGCGCATCTTCTCCATACAAGCCTAAGCCACATGAATGTCAACCTGCGCGCCCCGGAGCCCGAAGATTTGGCGCTTTGCTACCGGCTGGAAAACGATGAAACGCTTTGGAGTGTGGGCGCTGCCCGCACACACTTCTCGCGCTACGCACTGAAACAGTATCTGGCAGCCGGCGCACAGGACATCTTCCAAGCCGGTGAACTGCGCCTCGTCATCGAAGAGCCGGAAAGCGGCACGGCCGTAGGACTCATAGACCTCACCTCCTACTCCGCCATGGACGAACGGGCAGAAGTGGGTATTGCCCTCCTACCCGAATACCGGCACCGCGGCCTCGGAACGGCTGCCCTGCGCGCATTGGAGCACTATGCCGGCAACATCCTGCACATCCGGCTGCTCTATGCCATGGTGAGCACTGCCGGAAACCCTGCCAACCCGCAATTTTTCACCCAAGCCGGCTACAACCGTGTGGCTACGCTGCCGGCCTGGCACTACTACGACGGGAAAAGTCACGACATTCAGGTTTTCCAAAAAATCCTTTGACCTAAAGAAAAAAACAAGGGAACACCTTGGCCATTTCAAAAGATTTCCCTACTTTTGCATCCGAAATCAAAAAAACGGTGCGTTAGTTCAGCTGGTTAGAATACATGCCTGTCACGCATGGGGTCACGGGTTCGAGTCCCGTACGCACCGCAAAATAAGCAAGTCTTAAAAGATACGCCCGAACAAGTGAGCAAAGGCTTCACCTTAGACAAGTGAAACAAACATACAAAATGGTGCGTTAGTTCAGCTGGTTAGAATACATGCCTGTCACGCATGGGGTCACGGGT
>SFCP01000017.1 GCA_004558535.1 Bacteroidales bacterium
ATCGTGCTGCGCGGCGGCGGCATCATCTTTCTGTTCGGCCTGTGGGTATGGGGCTGTTTCTTCGGCCCGGTATATCCATGGTTTCTGGCCGGGGTGACCCTGGTGGCCGGGGTGAGCTTCGTAGACGACATACGCTCGCTGCCCGACTCGGTACGCCTGGTGGCGCAATTTACGGCCATGGCTCTGATGTTCGTAGAACTGGACATCCTGCACCCGTCCTTGTGGTGGGTGGTGCTGCTGGCGCTGTTCGTCAGCGTGGGCGCCTCCAACATTATCAACTTCATGGACGGCATCAACGGAATTACCGGCGGCTATGCGCTGGCCTCGCTGGTACCGCTCTACCTGCTGAACCGTGAACTGGGATTTGTCGAGGAATCGCTCATCATTACCATGACTGTGGCGGATGTGGTGTTCTGCTTGTTCAATTTCCGGCCCAAAGGAAAAGCGAAGTGCTTTGCCGGAGACGTAGGCTCAATTGGCGTAGCCTTTATCCTGCTCTTCCTGATAGGGCGGTTGGTGATGCAGACGGGCGACGTGACGTACTTGATCTTCCTGCTGGTCTACGGTGTGGATGGGTGCCTCACCATCTGCCACCGCATCCGCCTGCACGAGAACCTGGGCGAAGCACACCGCAAGCATGCTTTCCAGCTCATGGCCAACGAACTGCGCATCGGCCACGTAAAAATCGCGCTGTTTTATACCCTCATGCAACTGACAATCTCGCTAAGTTTTGTATATTTGTGCCCGAAAGGCCAGACGGCCCATTGGGTGTTCCTCATGGCGGCCTTGACACTGCTGTCGGCTGTCTACGTCCTCTTCATGCGAAAATACTACCATCTGCACGAAGAATACTTGGCCTCGCTGCGAAAATAAATGACTCCCCAAGAAAGACAACGTGGAATTATGGAAATACTCGAGATTAATGCCCCAATGCTTGCCGCGCTGCACGAAAAAGCGGCGCAAAGCGAACGCCTGCGTATGAACCACGACCTGCGCACCTCGTCCGAGGATACTTCGCAGCGCATGCTCAACGCGCTACGGCCGGGCACACGCGTGCCTGTCCATCGCCATCTGGAGACATCGGAAACGACCATCTGCCTGGAAGGCTGCATGGATATCGTATTCTATGACTTGCGCCCCAACGAGGATTGCGGCGGCCCTATCATGAACGACAGCGGCACAGCTATTGTCCCGGGCATGGAGGCCAACCTCTTCGAGCTGCGCCGCGTCCGCCTCTGTCCGCGCGAGGGACACTTCGGGGTGCAGATTCCGCCAGGCGCCTGGCACTCGGTGACGGTCTACGAACCCTCGACCATCTTCGAAGCCAAGGATGGCGCCTACAAGGGTTGACGCCAGCCACCATACTACTTCCCAAAAAATTCGTATAGGACTTAGGAGAAACTACCTGCCTTGTAGTTTTTTCTAAGTCCTTTCTAATTTTTTCTAAGTGCCTTGTAATTTCAGCCCGTCCGGCAAGCCGGCAAATGTCCCCGCCAAAGCGCCACGCCCCTACCCCATCACGGCCAAGGAGACCCCTCTACCAATATATCTACGCGCGTATTACGAAATTTTTCCCCGCTTTTTTCCCGCGAACTATACACCAGAGGTCGTATTCCATTGCTTCACAGCGACTTTTCGGGTGTATAGTTGATCCCTCAAACTATACACCAACTATACACCAGCGGGAAGAGCGACCCCGACCGGCCCTTCGCCTGCTTCCTCGCCCAACAAGCGCTTTCTTCGCGCGCGTATTACGCAATTTATACTGCCAAGAAATGCAGAAAAACCATCCACAGCATACGCCAAGTGGCTGCATAACAACGGATTGGCGGTGAATGGTTGAAGCAACAAACCCTTCACCAACCCTCCACAACCGGACTCGCAAGCCCTGGATGCCCTTCACAAGGTCACAGCAGGCCCGAAACCTTTCGGTACAGCGGATTTGTACCGAAACATTCGGCTCTGCCAGCCATGCCGGAGTACATAGGGCAAACAGGCGGCGTGTACAAATTATGGGTAGAGGGACATCCGGCAATTGGGCTTTGGTGTACAGTTGGTGCATAGTTTCCCCCTCCAACTATACACCCACAAAAATCCTGTGAAACAGAGGAATACGGATTCCGGTGTATAGTTTGCAGAAAAAAGCAAGGCAAAAAAATGCGTATAGGGACTACTGTCCAGATGGCCGAACGTCGCAAATCCTTACCGACACAGCCAACGAGGCGTCACTCCTCCCGCGATATGGGAAAGGGGTGACGCCTCGACTGCTTTGTTACCCTTTGGGCGAGAGTACAGGCATTATCTCAGCACTTTCTCGCCGGCTTCGTTGATGTAGACGCCGCGACGGGGATTTTCTACCCGACGGCCACTCAGGTCATAGAAGCGGTGGGCGGCAGCATCGGTACGCACGGAGCTAATGCCCGTGACGGGATCACTGTCAATGGGCACGAAGGTCCAAATGGAAGCCCCCCAATCGTAGGGATTGAGCAGGACATAGTTCCACGCATCGGGATTGGTGTACCAGCTGTAGGTGCCGGTCTTGTCGATGATGGCCACACCGACACCGCCCAAATCCGACGTAATCTGCTGCAAAGTCCATCCGTAAGCCTTGCCCAGTTTCACCTGCTGCTCTTTGGCCGATGTAGTGATGTAAGCTGACGTACCCGTTTTTTTATTGTAGAGATTTACCGTACCATCACCGCACTTCTCCACACGCCAGCGCTGGCTGTCGGCACCGGTAAAGGTAGTGGTGGAGCTGACCACCGTACCGGCTGTCGTGGCACCGGCATAGGCGTTGGTGAAGTAGGCATTGCGGATATAGTAATAGTGCTCCTCGGAAAGTGCATCGGCATAGGTGGAGCGCGGCATGGACAAGTATTGCTCATAGAGGGCAGCAAAGCCAGCATAAACCTCCTGCGTCACGTCGGACTTCAAGGCTTCGCGACCGGGCGTCACGATTTGCTCGCTCAGGAAAGCCAAGGCCTCGGCGCTGGGCTGATTAGCCTCTCCCGGTTCGGCCGTTTCGATGATGCGTTCGCACTTCTCGCAGAGGCACTGCAGCAGGTAGGCATAGTCGTCTACTTCCTCCATGCGCCAGCAGCCCGGATAGCACAGGCGGGCGTCATCGTAGGCAAAAACCTGTCCGTTCATTTTGCCATACAGGCGCTTGACATCGGTCACGGCGGCCGTCTTCTCGGACAGCATCACCACACCGGGCAAATAGTCATACTCGGGCACGGAAATGGTGGGCGAAGAAAGGGTGAATACAGTGCCGCCCTGTTCAGCCAGAACTGCCGCAGCATTGTACGTGGGCAGACTGATGACCTTTCCACTAAAGGCATGGCGCACCACATAGCCGCCGGCTGCCTGCGGTTCGAACTGCCACAATTCCTCGGGCTCCCACTGCGGGGTGTAGTGCATGTTCAGATATTCGCCTTTCTGATACAGCGATGAACCGGCATAGCGTTCGCGCGTACAGGTACTGGCTGACAGGATGCGATAGAGTTTGCCGGCCTCGGGCTGTACGAGCGGGGCGGAACGGAAGGCGGCTACAGCCTCCTGCAGGGCCGTCAGTGCATCCGCACTTTCGGGCGCAAGGCGCAAAGCCTCAGCTGCCTGCTCCAAACGACTGCACACCTCCTCCGAGGGATAACCCACGGCACCGGGATGCGTGGCTGCAATCAAGGCATCGGCAGCGAGGAGGGCTGCTTCGGCCTCCGTGCGGTCGGGTTCCTCGATGTAGTGGCGAGCATAATTGATGCCTTTCACATCAAGCAGCTCGTCGTGCTGCTGCAGGCGCTGGTAGAAGTTGGTGAAGTTCTTCTTGTCCACCGGCAACCAAGCCGTCTCGGCCAAAGCCAGCATACGGGGATAGTACTGATACTCAGCCTCAGCTAGCGAAGTACAGCTTTCCGTCCACAGATTGGCCTGTACGCCCAAGCAGTAGTCCTTCTGCGAAGCGCTCAGCGTGGAGGCCGGGTCGTAGGCATAGACGCGGTCGATGCTGTTGACCGCTCCGTCGCCGTAACCGCCCAGATAAGGCTCGTCAGTACGCATGGCCGAGGGGTTTACCTGCAGCAGGTCGAAATACATGGGGTAGCAAGGCACAGCGATGCTACGGAAGCCCTTTGCAGCAGCTGCTCCGGGCGTACTGGTCCAGGACATGATAATCAGCGGCGTCTCATACTCTGATTTCCAATGCTCCTGCAACTCGTTCCAGGCAATGACCTCCTTGCCATAGTTTTCCTTGAGCCAAGTGCCGAGCAACTCGACCAGCCAGGGCTGCAGCTCGTTCACGCCACTGAGGCCCTCCTCCTGAATACGGCGGGCACAGTCGGCATTGTTCTGCCAAACGGTAGTGGGACATTCGTCGCCACCCAAATGGATTTGACTGTAAGGGAAGACTTCGGCCACGTGGCCCAGCACGCATTTCAGGAAGTCGATGACCTTGTCGTCGCCGATATTCAGTACATCGGTGGAAACGCCTTTGGCCACACGCACCTCATATTTTTTCGTGGGATCACAACTCAGTTCGGGGTAGGAAGCGACAGCTGCCACCATGTGGCCGGGCATGTCGACCTCGGGGATAATTTCTATGCAACGGGCACGGGCGTAGGCCACGATTTCGCGCAGGTCTTCGAGGGTGAAGAAACAGCCGCGGCCGTACTCGGTGTCATCATAGTACTCCGTGCCGTTGGTCGGGTCGTTCAAGCTGAGCGAGCGGCTGCGCACGGCACCAACGGTCGTCAGGCGGGGATATTCGGGAATCTCGATGCGCCAGCCCTGGTCGTCGGTCAGGTGGAAATGGAAGCGGTTGAACTTATAAATAGCTGCCATGTCGAGCAATTTCATCACTTCCTGCTTCGTAAAGAAATGCCGCGACACGTCGAGCATGAAGCCACGATGGCCGTACTGCGGATAGTCCGTGATGGTAAGTTGCGGCACCGTCCATTCGGCCCAGCCGGTGCGCTGCGTACCATAAACCTCGACGGGCAGGAGCTGGCGAAGCGTCTGCAAACCATAGAAGAAGCCGGTACGGCCGGCGGCGCGTACCTCGATTATCTTGTCATTGATGGTGAGCTTGTAGCCCTCGGCGGGTTGTGCATCGTCCTGCACCAGGTTGATAGCCCCCTCTGCAAGGGGTTCACCCTGCTGCACGGTCAGCAAAGGCGCAGCCGAAGACGCAGGGTCGGCTGCAAAAGCCTCGGCCACATCGCGAACGTCCTCGGTGGGATAGACCAACGTGGTGAAGCGGCCCATGGGCACGGTGCCCTCACCCATCGTCACTTCGCGCGGATAGGGAATCACCTTGATGGGGGCTACGGAGGTGGCCATATCTTCCTCCTTGACGAACTGCATCACAGCGTTGGGGTCGTTTTTGTAGTATAGGGCCAGCTCTGCACCAAGCGAAATGCCACCCCAGGGATTGAGGGAGTAGGAAGTGGCCGTACGGGGAATGATTTCATGGCCATTGGAATAGGCCGTCAAGTTGAAGCGCGTACCCGCAGCGGGAACAGCCGATGTGCGGAAGCGAGTGCTGTAAGAGGCGGGATTGACATAGAGCATTTGCCCGGACTTGGAGGTAAAAGTGTAGCCGGCAGCCGTACTGCCCTCCACCTTCCACAACTGGTCGGCCTTGCCCGTGGGAATGACGACGGTGGGAATTTGTCCCTCTCCGTTACAGCCTACCACGGCGCCGGTGTTGAATACGAGGTAATACCACGTGACGTTGTCGCCCGAACTTATCACGGGCAAATCGCCGGCACGTAGCTGCACGCTGAACAGACAGCCTACAGCCCATAAAATGAATAGAAGTTTACGCATAGCATTTGATTTATTGATAGGATTTTACATCTTATTTGTTACGAGAACTTGGGATTTGTATGTACGACTTGCACGTATATTTCGGGCGGAAGCTTTGAAATCAGTGCCGACCTGCCCCATCCTTATTTCTAAATTCAATCCCCAAAAAGTTTTTAACCCTCTGCAAATACTCCATTGGGTAATCACGATAGGAAACGGCGTGCGCTGCACCGGGCACTACCCACAAGGCTTTCGGCCCCGGATGTGCGGCATAAAGTTCGTAGACCATCGCCGTGGGCACATAGTCGTCCAAATCGCCGTGAATGAAAAACATCGGTCGCTGGCAACGCTTCACAGCTTCCAAAGCCGAAGCCTCACGAAAGTTCCAACCATAACGCCTTTCGCAAAGCCATGAAGCCACAGGCATCAACGGAAACGCCGGCAGGTGGAAGCGCTCACGCAACTCCTTGGAGAATTGTGCGTAGACGCTCGTAAAACCACAATCTTCGACAAACGCGCTCACGTAGGCGGGCAATTCCTCACCCGAAAGCATCATGGTGGTAGCTGCTCCCATAGAAATGCCATGTACCACCACGTGCAGGCTGTCGCCAAAGAGAATCGGCAGGCTCTCCACCCATCGCTTCACATCCAGGCGGTCGCGCCACCCCATTTGGATATGGTCTCCCCCACTCTTTCCCGCATAGCGCAAATCCGGCAACAGGACATTCATGCCCAACTCACGCTCGTACATCCGCGCCAGCATCATCATGCAGACGGCATTGTCGGTATAGCCATGCACCAGCACCGCCGTGCGTCCCCCGCAGCGTGCGGCGCGGACATAATAGGCATGCAGGCGGACCCCGTCATCGCTCCGCAGGAAAGTATCGCGCAGAGCCCGCACCGACAACAGGCTGTCGTGCCACTCCTGCATCCCCGGATAATCACGGTACTGCGCTTCCCACGCCTGAGCCACTTCATCAGTCCCCCGCTCGGGCACCAACGCATAACTCAACAAATAGGAAGCACCGCCCCACACCGCTCCGCCAAGTAACAGCAGCACGGCAAGGCAAGCCCACAGCCAATATCTCTTACAACGGTTCTTCATGGCACAAGGCATTATATAGCAATGACTACCGGCAAATGTACAACAAAATAATCACAGGATAGTCCCCGACGCGCAATTCTTTGAGAGAAAAAAGTTCCTATAGGCTCTGTAGTATCTATAATAAAGATAGTTCAAGGTGAGAGAAGAACAAAATATGAAACGAAGTTTTACGATTTTGTTCTTCCGAGCCGCAGCCTATCTTATCAAAAGATAGAAGCCTCTATACAGCTTCTATTCCATGCTTTTCCAGCAAACCCTTGAGGCGCTCTATTTCCGCGGTCTGTTGCTCGGCAAGGTGCCTAAGGCGTTCCATTTCTTGATCTTGCATTTGTCGAAAACCAGTGCGTGCGGCGTGCATGCGCTCCTTGATGCCACCTTTTTCCAAAAATTCTACTTCAAGACCTTTAAGGCATTTATTGAGCAAGGCATCTGTCATGTAGCAAAGGGTAAGAGCGACATTGGCAAATTCCTCATCATTCCAGGTTTCAAAGAACCTTTGGTAGTCCTCCACGAGATTGTGCTTTCGGCAATAATCGTGCATTTTCTGATACCGCCCGTGGGAGACAGTCCAAATGGACAGGTTGCGCGAAAGCAAATAATCACGATAGTCCTCGCGCAACTCTTGCAGGGAGCTACGTGCCACATTGATGAGTTTCATGTGCATCTCCGTGGAAGTGACGCCGTCCTCTGTCCCTTCAATAATATTCTGCTTACCACTTCTTGCAGCCTGTATCATCTGGTCCACCGTACGATCGCCATGCGCCGGCAAGAATCGCTTACAAAACACATAAGTCAGCTGGTAAAGCACCTCCGACTTCTGGTAGTAATAAGCACTGCGCCAAGGCCTTTGCCTCTTGAGGACCTGATATTTCTCGGCTGTCATGTTTTTTTTGGTTTTATATAGTATCTATAGTGACTATAGAAACTATAGTAACTATAAGAATCAACAAGATGACAGCGCAGGACATCAGGTCGCTGCGCTGTCTTGGAGATTTTCTGAGAAGCCGTTGGCTTATTCTGCAGAGTTGGCCAAAGGAGAGGGCACGTTGTAAGTACGCGTGGCCAACTCCTTGTCGAGCATATACATGCCGTATTTATTGTCCTCTACGGCTTCGAGGGCCTGGATCATGTCGCGGGCATTCTCTTCCTCTTCCACTTGCTCGTCAATGAACCACGTCAAGCGGTTGATAGAGGCGAAGTCGTGGTCTTCGTTGGCAATGTGGGCCAGGTTGGTAATCAGTGCGGTCACTTTCTTCTCGTGCTCCAAGGTCTGCTTGAACATTTCCAGGGGGCAGCACCAAGTGGTGGGAACTTCCTCGATGGGTTTCAGCTCTACCTTGGCATCACGGGAGTGGAGATAGTTGATGAAGATGCGGGCATGAGCCTGCTCTTCCTGAAACTGCACGTGAAACCAATTGGCAATTCCTTTGTAACCCTTGTTCTCAGCATCCAGTGCCATAGAAAGGTAAAGATAAGCCGACCAAAGTTCGGCATTAACCTGCGCGTTCATCGCGTCGTGCAATTTTTGACTAAGCATAATTCTTTTGTTTTATTATTGAAACGTTCTCATTAAATCAATAGCTGCGGGCCACAAGCACGCGACAGGTGGCTGGCTTTCCGCTGACCATGTCGATGCCGGGGTTTTCCTGACTGAATCCGTAGGGCACGCAACGGATTGTAGCCTGTGTCTCGGCCTTAATCTGCGCCTCGGTTTCCTCGGTTCCGTCCCAGGGGCAGAGGAAGAAGCCGCCGTCCTTGACCTTTTCCTTGAACTCGGCGTAGTCGTTGCATTCGTAGATATGGCTGTCCAGGAAGGTCTTGGCCTTTGTGTAGATGTTCTGCTGAATTTCCTCCAACAGATTGGCCACATATTCCTCGATGCCCTCGAAGGGGACTGTCTCTTTCTGCAAAGTATCGCGACGCATGAGTTCCACAGTACCGTTTTGCAGGTCACGACCACCCATTACGAGCCGCACGGGCACTCCCTTTAGTTCGTAATCGGCAAACTTGAAGCCCGGGCGCTTGTTGTCGGCGTTGTCGTATTTTACGCGGATGCCCTTGGCGCGCAGGCGCTGTGCCAAACCGCCCAGCTTTTCATTGAAAGCAGCCAATTCGCTGTCGCCCTTGTAGATAGGCACGATAACCACCTGAATGGGAGCGAGGTGGGGAGGCAGTACCAAGCCATTGTCATCGGAATGCGTCATGATAAGTGCTCCCATCAAGCGGGTGCTCACGCCCCAGGAAGTAGCCCAAGCGTAATCGAGCTGGTTGTTCTTGTCAACAAACTGCACGTTAAAGGCGCGGCCGAAGTTTTGTCCGAGGAAGTGGCTCGTACCACTCTGCAAGGCCTTACCGTCCTGCATCATAGCCTCTATAGTATAGGTATCAAGGGCACCGGCAAAGCGTTCGGTGGCACTCTTCACACCGCGTACCACGGGAATGGCCAGCACCTCGCGGGCGAAGTCGGCATAGACGTCCAGCATCTGCTTGGCACGGGCCTCTGCCTCCTCGCGGGTGGCATGGGCAGTGTGTCCCTCCTGCCACAGGAACTCACTGGTGCGCAGGAACAGGCGGGTACGCATTTCCCAGCGCATCACGTTGCACCACTGATTGCAGCACAGGGGCAGGTCGCGCCACGAATGTATCCATTTACGATACGTATTCCAAATCGTGGTCTCGGAGGTGGGGCGGATGATGAGCTCTTCCTCCAGCCGGGCAGCAGGATCGACCACAACACCGTCTCCATCGGGATTGGCCTTCAGGCGGTAGTGGGTGACCACGGCACACTCTTTGGCAAAGCCCTCCACGTGTTCGGCCTCCTTCGACAGGAAAGACTTGGGGATAAGCATGGGGAAGTAGACATTCTGCACACCGGTTTCCTTGAAACGTTCGTCAAGGGATTGCTGAATGCGCTCCCAGATGGCATAACCATAAGGCTTGATTACCATACAGCCGCGCACGTCGGCCTGTTCGGCCAAATCGGCCTTGACCACCAGCTCATTATACCACTTGGAATAGTCTTCGCTTCGTTTCGTTAAATTCTTCAGTTCGATTGCCATATATAGTTTTTGATTTGAATTAGATTGGAGTAGGCCACAACCGGACATCGGATGTGGGGATACCGGATTTAGCTGAATGGAAAAGCCTTGACAGAAGTGTTTCGCAGCACTCCAAAAGGCAATGCCGCCGGTCACGCCTGTTCGGACAAGCCGGAAGCAATCGCTAAAACGCATCTCGCATCTTACAGCTCCCAGCAAAAATCCATTATCCGAACTGCAAAATTACAAATTAATTCGTACCTTTGCGCCGAAACTGAGATATATTATTTTAACCAACAAAGAAAAGAAACAATGAAAGGAATGAAATTGTCAGCGGTCATCCTCAGCGTGGCCCTCTTGTTCAGCGGTTGTAACATGTCGAACACAGCCAAAGGCGGCCTCATCGGCGGCACAGGCGGTGGCGCACTGGGCGCACTGATTGGCCAGTTGGCCGGCGGTGGAAAGGGTGCAGCTATCGGCGCAGCAGTGGGCACTGCAGTTGGAGCCGGTGCAGGTGTACTGATTGGCAACAAGATGGACAAGGCTAAGAAAGCAGCTGAAGCTGCCAACGCCAACGCCGAAGTCCTCACAGGAAGCGACGGTACACAATACGTGAAGGCCACTTTCGATAGCGGTTTGCTCTTCACCACAGGTAGCTACAACCTGAGTGCCTCCGCTAAGTCGGACATCCAGAAGTTCATCAGCAATCTGAGCGCCGAAGATACGACCTACGAATTGGCCATCTGCGGATTTACCGACAACACAGGTTTCAAGGGCTGCACTGCAGAGCAGAGCAAGGCTAAAAACCTGACGCTCTCCGAGAACCGCGCCAAGAGCGTACAGGCTCAAATCGTTGCTGCCGGCTACCCCTCCGCACGCATCGTGGCTGTTAACGGATATGGCGAAGACCACCCCGTAGCCTCCAACGCAACGGCTGAAGGCAAAAAGATGAACCGCCGCGTTGAAGTATACATTCTCCCCAGCAAGGACATGATTGACGCTGCTAACGCTGCCGCCAACTAATTCAAAACGATACACATTTTCCAATTTTACCGGGATGCACACAAATGCATCCCGGTTTTTTATTACCATCCCAAACCTGCAGAGGAGTATACCCGAGAGGGAATGAATGACAAGGCTTATTGTCACAGAGAAAAGATTTTTCTTTTGTTTATCGCCTTGTGCTGGAAGCAAAACCCGATAGGGGGATGGCTCGTAAGAGATATTTTGCATCCAGCGCAAAGGGGGTATCCCGGTTTTTGTTTTCCCGACTAACACGGGGCAAGGGCTTTTCCCGGTGGGCCATCTATTTCCTTGTCGCTAAAAACTTTTTAGCGGATAGCAATACCATACATATTACGCTTTTTCTACCTTGAAAAAAGTGCAATCATTACATCATTCGCGCGAATAGACTTACTTTCAGCCATTCCAGCGGCCTATAGTTTTGTTTCTCAACTATACATCAACTATATGTCCTGACTTCGCGCTCCCCTTTCAGCAGGAAATACACCGAAAGCCGCCAGCACTCCGCATAGGACACCACAAAAAAATTGCCCCGCAAGCAATGCAGGGCAATTTTATAGTTTGTCTCAAGGCCATGCAGCCTTGACAGCGTTATCGGTTGCTTGATGATTACATCAGCTGAACCGTAGCACGACGGTTGTAGGAGTACGGAGAGATGGTATTTACACCACCCTTAGCCTCGATGACAATGTTGTCGCGGTCAACACCCATCTTAACCAATTCGTTGGCAACAGCCTCGGCACGCTTCTGGCTCAACTGCTGGTTGAACTGAGTGCTACCCGTCTTGCTGTCAGCATAACCGGTCACGAGGATCTTCTTGTTGTTAGCCTTGGCGTAGTCAGCTACTTCCTTCACGTTAACCAAATCCTTGCGGCTGGCAATCTTGGAAGAACCGATGTTGAAGAATACGGACTGAGCGGTAGCAACCAACTGCGGTTCGCTTCTTTCGACAACTGTTTCAACGGGCTTCTGGTTAGCCAACATGTCGCGCAGACGAGCGTTTTCGTCCTGCTGCTCTTTGAGGGAGTTGTTGAGGGCGTCAACCTGCTCCTGGTTCATAGCCATGAGGGCAGCTACGTCGGGAGTCTTCTCCCAAGTGTACTTCTTGCAGAAGTTGTAGGTTACACCCACAGATACGCCAACCTGCTTGTCCCAGTGACGAATGGTGAACTTGGCGTGCTTGTTCCAGTTATCGGGATCGGCATTGTCAGCATTACCCTCAGCAAAAGCTGCATACACTTCGAAGTTAGCAGCCCAGCGGTCGGTGATGCGGAAAGTGTTCCAGATACCGAAGTTGTAGGAGAATTCCAAGTTGCTCGGGTCGATGGTGCTGGTCAGACCAAGACCTACATAGGGAATAAAGTTCCAAACACGGTTCTTGTTGTAACCAAAGATCATGTTGGAGAGGTTGAACGTCACGTCCTCGTGTACATTCCACAGCTTATAGGAGTGGTGCGTGTCGCGGTCGATAACCTGCTTTGCCCACAAGCCCTGGAACTTCGTACGGAGACCGATGCTCGGAGTAAACCACTTACCGATGGCTACATCGAAGCCGAACGTTCCGCGGTCAACGCTGAACGGATTCTTGTTGCTGCAATTCTCCTCCGAAGTATAGGAGGCATTGAAATTACCACCTACAGACAAATACCAGTTTGCCCAGAAAGAGTTGGTAGCAACGCTGTACTTGCGCACGGGGACCTCTGTGGTTTCCTGTGCGATGGCACTCGTGGAAAGACCTACGAATGCAAGTGCAATCATTAACTTTCTCATAACTTTTATTTATAAATAAAACATTTTCTTTTTTGCCGGACAACAAGCCACTGCCTATTCCTTTCCGGCGTGCCACAAGCCCCGCAAGAAAGCTATTTTACCTTGCTGCGGCGCTATAAGACACAATTTCTCCCTGCAAAGATAAGTAAAAATCCATATACACCCCTCTATTTACCCCAAAAATCGTTATTTTTTCACTTCTTCCGGGCTTTCTGCAGTATTTTACCGCCATTTATCCCAACATTTTTAGGATATTCTCTGCCGGAATGGTAAACGAGACAGGTTGCCCGTCGGGAGTGAAGTTGCCATTCTCCGTAGCGGCCAGCTCGCGCAGCAGGTTGTTCATTTCGGCTGCCGACAAGGCCTGTCCCACAGGAATGGCCGATCGGCGGGCCAAGGAGCAGGCAATCTCGTGATGTATTTGCTCGCGGACCTCGACCTGCCCCTGCGCAGCGTCGTCAATCATCGTTTGCAACAGGTCGACGGGGTCCAAGCCCTCCGTGCCGGCCGGTATTCCTAAAATGGAGTAGGCGCCGCCGCCCAAGGGCGACAGGTCAAAACCTATGCCGGTCAGCTCGGGCAACAGGAGTTCCAGCACGCCGGCGGCCGAGGGCGACAGCTGCAACAACTGCGGGAAGAGCAACCCCTGGGTGATGCCTTTGCGCCGCGCCAAGCGCTGCATATAGACTTCGTAGAGCACACGAAAGTGAGCCCTGTGCTGATCGACCAGCAAAAGGCCTGCTGCCGCGGGGGTCACGATAAACCGTCCCATAAACTGCAAACAGTCTGCCTCGGTACGCGCCCACTCGGCATGTTCCTCCCCCGGAAGCGCGGCATAGAGCGTGGTGTCGGGCAAATCGCTCTCCGATTGCTCCTGGGGAGCCCCGGAGGCGGTCAATTCGTCATAGAGACGGTCCCACCCCTTGGGCACAGCTGCCGAAGTCGCATGATGGCTGCTGCGGGAACCCTCTCCCGAAGCGGGAAGGGGGCCTGCTGCCGCAAAATCCGCCACCGGTTTATTTCCGCCTGCTCCAAAGGGGCCCACGGCTGCCTTGCCGTCCTGCGAGCCTCCCTCGGAGGGCTGTGCAAAGGGATTGAAATTTCTGTCTACATGGATTTCGGGCTGGCGGATGTGCTCAAACTGTCCCGTAAAAGCCGGGATGTTGGGACGGCCTGCCGTATCGAAATCCAGGGTCGGCACAGCACTGAATTTTCCCAAGGCTTCGCGCACCGCTGCCAGGAGAATGGGCCAAATGGCCTGCTCATCCTGAAATTTTATCTCGGTCTTCTGCGGATGGATGTTTACATCAATGTGCGAGGGGTCTATTGTGAAATTAATAAAGTAGGACACCTGCTCGCCGTCGGGCACCAAGCGCTCGTAGGCGGTCTGAACAGCTTTATTGAAATAGGGATGACGCATGAAGCGCCCGTTCACAAAGAAGTATTGTTGGAACCCTTTCTTGCGCGCTCCCTGCGGCGTCCCTACGAAACCGGAGATCTGCACCAGTTCCGTCTTTACCTGCAAGGGCACCAGGCGTGCATCTACTTTTCGTCCGAAGATATTGAGGATGCGCTGCTTGAAATTACCGATGGGAAGGTTTTGCAGGAGTGTCTCTCCGGAATATAGCGAAAACTCTACCTCGGGATGTGCCAACGCTATACGCTCGAACTCGGTCAGTATATTATTGAGTTCCGTCTGATTGCTTTTTAGGAATTTCCGTCGGGCGGGAATATTGAAAAAGAGGTTGCGCACGATAAAGTTTGCGCCTACGGGACAAGTCACCGGCTGTTGTTCCTTGACGCGGCTGCCCTCGATAATCAAGGAAGTGCCTATCTCCTCCCCCTGCAGGCGGGTACGCAGCTCCACTTGTGCCACGGCGGCAATCGAGGCCAGAGCTTCGCCGCGAAAGCCCATGGTCTGGAGGGAAAAGAGGTCGGCCGCCTCGGTTATTTTCGAAGTGGCGTGGCGCTCAAAAGCCACACGGGCATCCGTATCGCTCATGCCCTTGCCATTGTCGACCACCTGGATGCTGTCCTTGCCGGCTTCGAGCACAACGATCTGCACTTTGGTAGCGCCGGCATCGATGGAGTTTTCCACCAACTCCTTGATGACCGACGATGGGCGCTGGATTACCTCGCCCGCCGCGATTTGGTTGGCCACGCTGTCGGGCAACAGGCGTATGATATCACTCATGCGTATTTCCTCCTTCCTCTAATTTTTGCAAAGGTGCTTCGCGGCGTATCGAAGCCTTGAGTGCCGTACCTTTTTTCTTGCCACGCCATTCGAACAGGTCGTACTTGTCGCGAGGCCGTACGTAGTCAAACCAGGCGAAGTTGGAGAGCAGGGTCTTTTCCGGCGGTGCCATACCGATAGGAAAGAGTTCGCCCTGTGCCGCCGGCGTCCACAGACGTTTCATCTTCCTGTTTTCCATAAACATACGGAGCTGCGACGTCTCGGTATAGTTCTGATAGAGCAGTGTGCTGTCCTTTTCCAATGGATAGAAGACGACATAGACATTTCCGTCCACACGATTCTCGCGAATTTCCTTTTTTTCGTTGAAATAGGAGCGCATCAACTGTCCTGCCACCTGATTGTAGTGTGTACTGTCTATCTGTTCGACCATCAAAGCCTGCCGCTGCACATACACACTGTCGAGAGCGGAGTCATTGCTGAACACATTGATTTCCTCACCCAGTATCTGGCGATTATCGCTCCACACTATGGGGTCGCGGTACAAGTCCATCCTTTTCAGCAACGAGTTGGCCACCAAGGAATCACAGACGGCCTGCACATCCGAACGGTAGGCTCGCACATGGAAATAGCCATGCATGACACGACAGGCCGAGTCTGTCTGCAGATTGTAGGAATACATCCGCAGTGTGTCGGCATGTACGAAAAGCGTGTCCGCCACGTTGGAATAGTCCTTGATAAGTGCGCGGCCGTAGGCCAAAGCTTCGCCGGTCTTCTCGTTGTACCAGCAATAATCGCCAAGCATGATATTTTTGTTTTCGGCATCCTCGAACACGATATCCTTGAATGCTTCCATCACGCCGGTATCCCGGTTGTAGTACAGGCTGTCTCCGACCATCTTGCGTTGCTTGTTGAAGAGCTGCGAGCGGTCGTAGAGGCGCACTTGTTCGGTATCGCTATTATAATAGGCGTTCTCGGTGTAGACACGGCTGCTATCGTCCGTCACGATATTGGAGGGGCCCAAAATATGTGACCACTTGGTCCGTGTATCATAGTGTAAGGTGTCGGTGGTGAGGGTAAATTTCGGATTGACGAGGGACACCCTGTAATAAAAGTCGGCCAGGCGGGTATCGGTGTAGTATTCGCCCCAATCGGAATAGAGATGGTTTTCGCCGTCTATCAATTCGCCACCCTCAAAGTAATAGCCTTTGTTGTAAAGCCGGTCATAGTTCAGGCTGTCTGACTTCAGCACCTGATTGCGGTGGGTAAGCCGTACATTACGCCGCACTTCGGCAATCTGGGTATTGCCGTCATAATAGAGCGAGTCGCCGGTAAGCGTGAGGGTGTCGCCCTGGGTCATGCGCACCCGGCCCATGGCTTCAAAGGAGTTGCTCAGATTGTAGAGCACGGCGCTGTCGCAATAGAGGTACATGCCGCCGTGACGAAACTGCACCTTGCCGCTGAGGCGCTGCGCGCCGGGATAGAGCATGTCATCATACCGCAAATTGTCGGCATGTATCAAATAGACTCTGTCCTCGGGCTCGCCCGGCGGCACTTTCTCGTCGACAAACAGGGAGTAGGCCTTTGTCGTCGACAACAACAGCACCACGAGGAGCCACAGATACTTTCTTCTTCGGCGGGAGGTATATGAATGGGTCATTTTCGTGTATATAGCAGGAAGTCATCAGAAGCCGGAAATCCGGGAAAGCCGCACAGATGCTTTTCTGACGCACAGAGGAAGCATCCCGTCCCCGACTTTTCCGGATTTCCGGCCGTTCATTTTATTTGTCCGAAAGCTGCGCTGCACTGCCTGTCGGCCGGGCCGCTACCGGCTTCGGTTTGTCATTTCACCCAATTGGGGTATTCGAAATCGCAGTTTTTCCAATCCGGATTGATGCGAACATAGGTTTTCTTCTGCTTTTCCAGAATCCAATCATGTATGATTTTCTGGCTTCTGTCATTGGTCACGATGTTCTTCAGCAGTTGGAAATCCTCTGTCATGCTGGCATAGTGCGCCGGATAGCGTTTTTTCAGTTTCACAATGGCACAGACGGTCTGTCCCGAATTGTCGGTCATGCGAAATGCCGGCGAGATGTCGCCCGGCTCCATGCCTTCCACCACACGAGCCACCTCAGAGGGCAGTTCCTTCATCTCGAAGCGTGAAGTGCGTGTATGGGTCTCGGGGTCCAGATAGCCCATCAGGCCATGGTTGTTGCGGGTGTTCTTGTCGTCGGACAGGGCAAAGGCTGCGTCCTCAAACGTAAATTTCCCTTCCCGAATATCCGTGCCTATCGAGTCCAACCGCGCCAAACCGCGCTCGTACTCGCTTTCCTCGATTTCGGGGCGAAGGAGGATGTGGCGCACGTTTACCTTGTCACCGCGCTTGCCGATGAGCTGCAAGATATGAAATCCGTATTCTGTCCGGACGATTTTCGACACTTTCTTGGGATCATTCAGGCTGAAAGCTACGTTGGCGAACTCGGGAACCCAAGCTCCCTTGCCCGTATAGCCCAATTCGCCGCCATTGCGGGCCGAACCGTCCTCGGAATAGAAGCGGGCCAAAGTCGAAAATTCGCTTTCGCCTGAATTTACCCGGCGGGCAAATTCACGCAGGCGGTTCTCGATGCGCTCTACCTCGGCACGCGACACCTCGGGCTGCAGGGTGATGATCTGCACCTCGACCTTGGTGGGGATGTAGGGCAGACTGTCTTCGGGCATATCCTTGAAATACTCACGCACCTCGGCCGGCGTCACCTTTACATTGCCGGCAATCTTGCGCTGCACCTGCTTCGTGCGATATTCGTCGCGGGCCTGCTTTTTATACATCTCGCGCAACTGCGACACCGAGCGGCGGGCAATGGCTTCCAGGTTCTCGCGCGAGCCGTATCGCTGCAAGTTGGCATTGATTTCCTCGTCGGCCACACGTATGGCGTAGGTTTCATCAGCCTCGATACTGTCCAGGTCGGCCTGATGCAAAAAGAGTTTCTGCAGGGCCAGCTGTTCGGGGATGACGCAATAGGGATTGTCGATAGGGCGTCCGCTCATTTCGTAACTGATACGTGCCTCCTCGACATCGCTCAGCAGGATGGGATCATCGCCTACCACCCAGATTACTTCATCCACCACGTTGCGCTGCGCCAGCAGGGATGCCGGCGCCACCAGTACGGCCGCAAATATTAGGATTGCTTTCAGTCGCTTCATGCTGAAAAGGGGTATTTCCGTCGCCATGCTACATGGGAGCCTTCGCGACATGGGTATTAAGGATTACTACGTACTTCTCTGTACCGACTAATGGTTGTTGACAGTTTTCAGCACGTTCTCATCCACTTCAAAAGTGTAGCGCTTCCGCAGCTCATCGACCCAAGCCTTTTCCAAAGACTCCTGATAGTCGGTCACTACGTCAGACTTCACATCCAGATAGCTGCCGGGTTTCTTCAAGGTCTTGCCTACCGCTTCCGCAAGGGGGAAACCGGGCTTTTGCGGAGCACTGCCCTCACCGAAAATCAGCGCATCGACAAAGCGATTCTCGCCTTTCTTGCAGAGCAGGGGGCCCGTGACGGCTACCATCATGGAGTCCTTGTTGCATTCCTGCTTGATGACTTTCCGCCAGTCGCCATTGGCGTGCTTCTTCAGCAACTTCTTGGCTTTCTTCAGCGAGGCCTTGTCCTTGGCATACACCACAAAGCCCTTGAATCGGGGTTCATCCCAAGCGTACTTGTCCTTGTAGGTCTTGTACCACTTGGCCAATCCCACGCTGTCGGCTGCGGCCTTGTCCCAAACTTCCCGCTTGCTGATTTCATAGAGCAGCAAACCATCGTGGTACTCCTGTACGAGGTAGCGCAGGTCGGCATTATCGTTGACGTGGGCCTGCAGCAGGCTGTCCATCACCATTTCGCGGGTGAGTCGTCCGCCGGAGGCGTCCACCATCTGCCGGATCTTGTGCTCGGCCGAGGCGTCCTCGATGCCCTGACGCTTCAGGCTGCCGATAATCTCGGCTTCCAACGAATCGTACGGCTCCAGCTGTTTGCGCTCCATCATCTTTATAATATGATAGCCTACTTCCGTGAGTACGGGTTCCGAGATTTCGCCGGGCTGCAAGGCATAGGCTGCCTGCTCGAAAGCTTGCAGCGTCATGCCGGGACCTATCCAGGGCAACTCTCCGCCACGCATGCCGCTATTCACGTCCTTGGAATAGCTTCGAGCCAAGGCGGCAAAGTCACCGCCGGCCTTCAGCACGGCATAGAGGGAGTCGGCCTTCGCCTTCACGTGCTGGCGCTCTGCCTCGGTGGCATTTTGTGCCACGCCAAGCAGGATGTGGGCAGGACGCAGCATGTCCTTGCCCTGCAATTGCTGGGCCGTGCGGTCATACAGGCTGTGCGCCACAGAGTCGATATAGGCCTGGTCCACCATGTAGGGGGTCAACTGCATGTCGCGGTATTGCAGAAATTCACGGCGGAACGAGCTCAGTGTGTCCAAACGGGCACTTTCGGCGGCGGCCACCTTGAGCTTGTAATTGATAAACATATCTACGTACTCGGGCACGGTCTTTTGCTCGACGGCACCCTCCACGCCTCCGTTCTTATTATAGGAGTATTCAAATTCTCCGCGGGTTATCTGCTTCCCGTTGATGACCATGACCACCGGGTCAGGGGTTTGCGCGCCGGCCATCAAGGCAACGACCGACAGACAGGTCAATAAAATACGTTTCATTGATTATGGATGATTCTTATTGATTGCTAAGACTGAAGAGGCCCGCCGCTCCACTGACGGAAGTGGCGGTCCGTAACTGTCCTTATTCGCTTCGCGAGTAATTGGGGGCCTCGCTGGTTATCGTGATGTCGTGGGGATGGCTCTCCAGCACGCCTGCATTGGTGATGCGGGTGAACTTGGCATTGTGCAGCGCCTCGATGGTGGCAGCGCCGCAGTATCCCATACCGGAGCGCAAGCCGCCGACCAACTGATAAATCACCTCCTGCACGCTTCCCTTGTAGGGAACACGGCCGGCAATGCCCTCGGGCACCAATTTCTTGACTTCCTGTACACCGCTCTGGAAATAACGGTCCTTTGAGCCGTTCTCCATGGCTTCCAGGCTGCCCATACCGCGATATGTCTTAAACTTACGTCCGTTGAAGATGATGGTTTCGCCCGGGCTCTCCTCCGTACCGGCTACCAGCGAGCCGATCATCACACTGCATCCGCCGGCGGCAAGGGCTTTCACCACATCGCCGGAATAGCGCAAGCCGCCATCGGCAATCAGAGGCACACCGGTACCCTGCAATGCGCAGGCCACATCATAGACGGCCGACAACTGCGGCACGCCGACGCCGGCCACTACACGGGTGGTGCAGATGGAACCCGGTCCGATGCCCACCTTGACACAGTCTGCACCGGCCTCGACCAACATACGGGCAGCTGCGCCCGTGGCCACGTTGCCTACTACAATGTCGACGCCCGAGAAAGCAGCCTTGGCCTCACGCAATTTTTCGATGACAAACTTGCTGTGACCGTGGGCCGTATCTATAACGATGGCATCGGCACCGGCCTGGATCAAAGCCTCCATGCGCTGCATCGTGTCGGCCGTCACGCCCACACCGGCTGCTACGCGCAAGCGGCCCTTGCTATCCTTGCAAGCCATAGGTTTGTCCTTGGCCTTCGTGATATCCTTATACGTAATCAGGCCGACCAGCCGGCCCTCCTTGTCCACTACGGGAAGTTTCTCTATCTTGTTCTCCTGAAGAATGCGGCTGGCACCGCTCAAATCCGTCTGCTGCGTAGTGGTCACCAGATGCTCGGAAGTCATCACGTCCTCTACTTTCTTTTCCAAGTCACGCTCGAAGCGCAAATCGCGGTTGGTCACGATGCCGACCAGATGCATATCGTCGTCCACTACGGGAATGCCGCCGATGTGATATTCGGCCATCAGCTGCAACGCATCGCCCACGCTGCGGCCGCGCTGGATGGTGACAGGATCATAAATCATGCCGTTTTCGGCGCGCTTTACGATAGCCACCTGCCGCGCCTGTTCCACAATGCTCATATTCTTGTGAATGACACCGATACCGCCCTCACGCGCTATGGCTATGGCCATCGGCGCCTCGGTGACAGTATCCATCGCCGCCGTCACAAACGGGATGTGCAAGTCGATGTTGCGCGAAAATTTCGTGCTCAGCGAAACGGTGCGGGGAAGTACTTCGGAATAAGCGGGAACCAAGAGGACATCATCGTAAGTCAATCCGTCCATTACGATTTTGTCGGCAATAAAATCAGCAGTCTTCATGATAGGGAAATTTTTATTGCGTGCAAATTTACCAAATTTTCCGCGAGCAAACAAAAGTCTCCCTCGTATTTTTATTTTTTTGGCTGACAGGCAACGGTTTGTAGCGCCCAAGGGCAAATGCAACTTTTGCATTGTCAATACCACCCTTTTTACGCGACGCCCCGTCCGTCTACGACCCCCATTCCCCGCCCTGCGCGATTTCCTGATTTCCTTTGCGGTTGTCCCAACTCCCTCGCATAATTGCCAAGCTCTTTTGCGCAATCCACCATTTCTGAAGCGCTACACCGCTGTACACGAAGACCTCCCTACCCTGCGCCTTGCCACCCTGCGCCTTGACGCCGCCACCAGTGCCGGCGAGGCTTCGCCTGCATCGAGGAAAGTGCATCGAAGTGCATAAGTAGATTTAACATAAACTTTTCTAAAGGGCCTTTTTGTGCCGGATTTTTCCTACTACACGCCTGCGCATTTTTCGTGAGTGCCTTGTATTTTTCAGCAAATAGGACGTAGATAAAACCAAGTGCTTTATAGTTTTTCGCAAGTGCCGGATAGTTTTGCGCGCAGGCAGGACTTAAAAAAGGAGGAAGCCGCCTGCTGTGTACGGTTTCCTCCTTTGCTAAGGCAAAT
>SFCP01000018.1 GCA_004558535.1 Bacteroidales bacterium
CGGCCGGTTGTAGAATGATCCGTTTTATTTGATTCATTTAATTTATTTGCCCCGCGCATAAAAAAGCGCGGGGCTGCGAATGCTTAGCACCGACTAACCATGTCCGCGCCGAGGGCGGCGCGGACCGAATTTCGGCCCAAATTTTGGTATAAGGGAGCTTTTTCGCAAAAAAGATTTCGGTATAAGGGAGCATTTAGCCGAAAAAAATTTTGGTGTAAGGGAACTTCTCCTTATTTTTGCCCTTATAAACAATAAGTTACGAGTTATGGTATTCAAGCGAAAGGTATATGACTGCCTCAAAGCCTGGAAAGAGACGGCAAAAGGCAGGACTGCTTTGCTCCTGGAGGGGGCAAGGCGTATCGGAAAGTCTACTATTGTGGAGGAATTTGCGAAAAGGGAATACCGCTCCTATATCTTGATTGATTTCAACGAGGCTTCCGCGGAAATCAAGGGGCTTTTTGACGACCTCATGGATTTGGACTATATTTTTCTGTACCTCCAGAATTCCTATAATACTATCCTGTACAAGCGTGAGTCCGTCATAGTCTTTGACGAAGTGCAGCAATGTCCTAAGGCGCGGCAGGCAATTAAGTATTTGGTGAAGGACGGTCGTTATGATTACATGGAAACGGGCTCCCTGATTAGCATTCGCAAAAATACGGCCGATATTTCTATCCCCAGCGAAGAGCATCGCGTGGAAATGTTTCCCATGGATTACGAAGAGTTCCGGTGGGCCATGGGCGATACGACGGGCTATTCCCTGCTGAGAACCCTGTGGGAGCGCAGGAAGCCTTTGGGCGAGGGACTTAACCGTCAGAAAATGCGCGAACTGCGGCTGTATATGTTGGTGGGCGGGATGCCGCAGGCCATCAATGCTTATCTCGAAACCAACAACCTCGGAGAGGTGGACGTCGTGAAGCGACAAATCGTACAGCTCTATGCCGAGAATTTCAGAAAGATTGACCCGACGGGGAAACTCTCGAAACTGTTTATGGCTATCCCGTCCCAGCTGAGCCGTAATGCGATGCGCTATCGGCCTGCGCCCGTAGTGGGAAAGGTGAAACCGGACAAAATGGACGAGATGTTGTTTTGCCTGGAGAACAGCAAGACCATCAATGTGGCTTACCACGCCGACGACCCCAATGTGGGGATGTCGCTGACCGCTGATTACGGCAAATACAAGCTCTATGTGGGCGATACCGGCCTTTTTGTCACGATGGCATTTTGGGATAAGGCTTTTACGGAAAACCTTATCTACCAGAAGTTGCTAAATGACAAGTTGTCGACCAACCTGGGATATGTGTACGAAAACTTGGTGGCCCAAATGCTGCGCGCCACCGGCAATAAGCTGTTTTATTATACGTTTCCCAAGGACGAAACCCATTTCTACGAGATTGATTTCCTTTTGTCCCGCGGCAACAAGCTTTGTCCCATCGAAGTGAAGTCCTCCGGTTATAAAACGCATGCTTCGCTGGATGCTTTCTGCAGGAAGTATTCCGCCCGCCTCAGTCATCCGTATCTGCTATATACCAAGGACTTACAGCAGGATGCCGAGACGTGCCTGGTTCCGATGTATATGTGTCCCTTGCTGTAGGGTACAGTCCATCGGGAGAAGTGACAGTTTTTCCTAATTCCCCAAGGGGACGCGAAATGTTAAAAGGCAAATTGGCCGATTTGCTTTTCGCTGAAAAATGTTGTATATTTGCATTGCAAGACCGAGGACTTCCCGCAAATACGGGGCTTCCTCGGTTTCTTTTTGCCCCTATCTGCCCAAAAAGAGGTCCGGAGAGGGGGTCACTACCTGCCGGATAGTTTTTTCTAAGTGCTTTGTAGTTTTTCGCAAGTGCCGGATAGTTTTTTCCAAGTGCTTTGTAGTTTCACGGAAGCAGCCGGCAGATTGTTTCCGAAGGTTAAAAACGTTAAAGTTGAAGCCCTTGGTTTTGAAAGTACAGCGATGCGGCAAGGAGCGCGGGTGACCCCACCCGCAACCAGCAAGGAGTAGGATACGCCCGCTGCAAATATTTTTTGCGCAGGTGATAGATTGACAGACGGAAATGTATCTTTATAAGTAGACAGGCTGCAAAGCCCTGTAAGTTTTTGAGAGGCGAACGGACACGATGGGCCATGACTGCATCGCAGGTGGACCCTGATTTCCCGTTTATCCCCATCTTTCCTTACAGGAACTTGAACAAGTTGTGATTTTCCAGACTTCCTATATGATAGATAAGCTTTATTCACCCAAAATCCCAATGCCATGAAAGCGAAGTACTTTTTTTCTCTGTGTAGTATCTGTATCCTGTTGCTGTTCCCCCAAGTAGTGATGGCGCAACCTGTTTCGCTGGGAACGCCATGCTCCTGTTGTGGAAAGGAGATGTCGCGCTGTTCGTACAAAGGCAAGCACCCGAAGTGCCGGACTTGCGGAAAAGTGTGTGGCGCCCGGAATGGCGGATGTGCCTGCGAGGGTGTACATTCCCGGCCAAGAGCGCGCTGCTCCGGGATGCATGCCGGCCATGAGTGGGTAGACCTCGGACTGAGCGTCAAGTGGGCGACTTGCAATATCGGCGCCTCCAGCCCTACGGATTTCGGCAATTACTACGCCTGGGGCGAGACCAGTCCCAAGAGTGACTACGCCGAGAGCAACAGCAAGACATACGGGCGCAATATGATTGACATCGGTGGCAATCCGAGGTGCGATGCCGCCCGCGCCAATTGGGGTGGCAGCTGGCGTCTGCCTACCTATGCCGAATGCGAGGAACTGCTCAGCAATTGCTACAGCGAATGGACCACGCAGAACGGCGTGGCCGGCCGACGTTTCACCTCCACCAAAAACGGCAGCAGCATATTCATCCCTGCTGCCGGCTACCGGGAGGGTACTTCCGTAGAACTTGTGGGCAGGCACGCCCGCTACTGGTCATCTACGCCCATAGAGGGTGAAACGGAGACCTCTCTCTCTTTGGAATTCCTCGAAGGCGACATAATCTTTGAGATTGCCTATGTCCACTGCCGCTTTTACGGCTATACCATCCGGCCGGTATTGAAATAATGCGGGCGGACTTCGCCCATGAAGGGAGGCTGCCTATGCCTCCTGCATACGACCCGGAAAAAGGAAATCGGCCTGCCACTCGGTAAAAGTGGCAGGCCGATTGGTATAAGAGGGCCGTGGGCGACGGGCTGTCTGCGGTACGGGCCGTCGCGGTGCGGGGTAGGCTTATCCCACAATCCAGCTGGTGATGAAGTAGCCGCCGAAGACGAGCCACAGGAATAGTCCGAAAGCCAAAAGGAAAGGCTTGGCACCGGCTTGCTTGAACTTCTCGATGCCGGTCTCGGCGCCGAGGGCGGTCATGGCCATGGTGAGGAGGAAGGTATCCACGTTGCTGATGAAATCCGTGACGGGACGCAGTGTGGCAGGTTCCCAGGCCATGCTCAACAGGGAGTTGATGCCGATGGCCACGAGGAAGTAGACGGCAAACCAGGGGATGGTAATCTTGCGCTTCTGCCGGCCGGTTTCGCCTGCCTCGGACGCAGCACTGCCTATACAGCAACTCATGACGAGCAACACCGGGGCGAGCATCATTACACGTATCATCTTGGTAATCGTAGCCGTATCGGCGATGCCCAGCGTGCCGTTCGGGTCGATGGCATTGCCGGCGCCGACCACGTGGGCCACTTCGTGCAGGCTGCTTCCCGTATAGACGGCCACGCCCATGGAGGAAAGGCTGTCCAGCAGTCCCATGCGGTAGGCCACAGGATAGAGGAACATCGACAGTGTGCCGAAGATGACGACGGTGCTGACGGCTACGGCGGTCTTGTGCGCCTCGCAGCGCACCACAGGTTCGGCACCGAGCACAGCAGCGGCTCCGCAGATGGCACTGCCCGTGGAGGTCATGAGGGCCGTCTGCCTGTCCAGTTTCAGTATGCGCCCCAACAGGATGCCCAGACTGAGCGTGCCGCACACGATAATGGTGTCGACCAGGATGGCATTGCCGCCGACCTCGGCCACCTGCTGGAAGGTGAGACGGAAGCCGTAGAGCACCACGCCTGTGCGCAGGATGGTTTTTGAACAGAACTTGATGCCGGGCACCCAAGTCTCGGGAAGTTTGTTGCGCAGGCTATTGGCGTAGAGCATTCCCAGAATGATTCCCACGATGAGGGGACTCAGGGACAGACTTTTTACGAACTGGAACTCGGCAATGTAGAAGGCCGAGAACGAAAAGAGTACGATGAGGAGAATGCCGTGGAGCACGTCTCCCTTGACTGATTTCTGCATATTCATATATATAATATAGTAGTGTTCATCAAATCTCTGCGCTGGCTGTATCGACGGTTTATTCGCCGCCACCGGCGCCCGATTGGCCGCCACCGGCGCTACCTGCACCGCCACTGCCGACTACGTCATCGTTGGAGATGGAGCGCTGGGCTTTCTTGACGACAGCCTGCAGTTTACCAAGGCGATAGCGGACGCTCACGCCTAAGCGCAGGAAATCGTTGCGCCACCAGCTCTCGCTGCGAAAGGTTTCCGTCTCGACCAGGCTGTATCCGCGGCGCTTGGGCTTGATGAAGTTGCCCGCACTGACGGTGATGCTCAGCCGGTCCTCGGCCAGGAAATTGCGGCTGAGGTTGGCTGAATAGAAGTACCAGCCCTTGCTGCTGCCCTGCAGGTCTATGTTCTTCGTGGAACCGCCGCCCCACAGACCTAACTTCATGCGCCATGGCAATTGCTGGTTGATGCCGCCAAACAGGGAGCCGCTCCAGCCGTAGTTGTGGTCGCCGGTGGCGTAGCAGCGGTAGTCGGCATAGGAGCCACTGGCATTCAGGTTGAGCGAGGTGCCTTTTACGATCGTCCAGTTGCCGAAGAGGGAGAGCCCCAGTGTCTTGGAGTGCAGAATGTTGTCGAAAGTGGTGTGCACCACGCCGTCCTTCAGGAAACTGTAGTCTATCATGCCGTTGTTCGAGACCGAATAGTTCAGCGCTGCATTCACGCTGTATTTGGTGGTGAAGTTGCTGTATTCCAGTCCGAGGTTGTGCTGCTTCTCGCTGTCAAGGTTGGGATTGCCGTAACTGATGGAAGTGGGGTCGCTGCGGTCCACGTAGGGCGACAGGAAGCTGATGTCGGGGCGTCCGATGCGCAGATTGTAGGAGAGTTTCAGCATTTGCAGGTCGGACAGGTTGTAGCCAAAGTTGACCGTCGGCACAAGGTCGCTGAAATTTCGGCTGTAGGTCGGACGCGAACCGTCGGGATAGTCGGCGTGAACGTGTGAAAATTCGTAGCGGCCGCCCAACCGTGCGGTGTACTTGCCCACTTTCAGCCGATACTCGGCATAACCGGCGGCGATGTCGGTCAGGTGGCGGTAGCGCAGGCTGGTGAGGGGGTCGATAACGAAGTCCTCGTCCGTACCGGCGGGCCGGTGTGCCTCCTCGTTGTCGCTATGGTTGTTGCGGTGTATGTATTTGCCGCCCACGCTCAGTTCGTGGTGCTCGCCAAATGGGGTGGAGAAGTCCACCTGTCCCGTCTGTTCCGTAAAAGTCTGCTTCTGTTGGCTCGAAAGGTCGGTCAGCTCGAAAGGCAGCAGCACACCCTCGGGAATGGTGTAGGTCGAAAGGCCGTTGTTCTGCGTGGGCGAGGATTGCAGGCGGTAGGAAAGCGTTAGCATCCGGTTCTCGTGGTCAAAGGTGTGCTGATAGTCCAGCCCCAACGTGTAGGAGGGATATTTGTAATCGCCGGTTGACAGCGAGGAGTAGGCGTATTGCTGCGACCCGTCAGCACGCAGCATCACATTTTCGCCGCTGCCTTTGTTTTCCCCGTTGTAGGCGTGGATGCCGGCGCTCAGGCTGAGCAGGTTTTTGGCGTCAAATTCATAACTGGCTTCGAGGTTGCCGAATTGCCAGGTGCCCTCGCTGTCGAATGTCCGTCCGTTTGTTTGCAGCAGGTGGTTTTCGGCATCGTCAAAGGCTTCGCGGGTGCGTCCTGTCGTGCTTTCGGGATTTTTGTTGTGCCCGATCATATAGTGTGCCGAGAGGGTCAGTTTGCCGAATTGAGCCATGCCGAACAAACCGCCGCGCACGCCGCGGTTGCTCCAGCCGAAGTTGGGGGTCAGCGTGTAGCCCGTGGTGGTCGTGTTGTCGTTGGTGATGATGTTCAGGATGCCGCTGACGCCCTCGGCGTCGTACTTGGCGCCCGGGTCCGTGATGACTTCTATTTTCTTGACCGTGGCAGCGGGATAGTTCTTGAAGATCAGCGAAGGGTTGGACGACATCATTTGATTGGGCTTGCCGTTGACATAAACCTTGAAGCCGGTGCTGCCCTTTACCTTGATTTCATCTTCGCCGTCGACCGTCACCATGGGTACTTTCCGCAGCATTTCCAACAGTGTGTTGGTCTGTGCCTCGGGATCATCAGCCATCGAGTAGGTCAGCTTGTCTATTTCCGCTTTCACCAAGGGCCGTTCGGCGGTCACCGTGGCGGTGCCGAGGGTATTGTTGATGTCGCGGAGGCGCAGTTCGCCGAAGTCGATGGCCTTCAGGCTGTCGGCCGTGAAATCGCGTCGCAGCAGCTCTTTGCCAATGACGATACATTCCAGCGTGTAATTGCCTCGCCCTGAAACGTTGAGGCGGAAGTGGCCTTCGTTGTCGGTGGTGACGACTTTCAGTGCTTTCTCGGCGCCGGCCTTTTTCAGGCGGATGGTGGCGTAGGCTTCCGACTCACCGCTGATAGAGTCTTTCACCCAACCGGTCAGGACATAGTCTCCGGCAGATTGTGCCCAAAGGGCTGTGGAGAGCAGGGCGCCCACCAGTGTCAGTAGGATACGTGTTTTTCCCATAGTTGTTTTTTGGGGTAGTGTAGATGTATGAACGGCTTCTTCTGCCAATGCTGTGTATAAGTGATTTGTTGATGTTTATGCTTCGGCAGCACAGTGCTTCGTGTCCTCCGAGCCCTCGCTCAGCAAGTCCGTTCCCCAGTGTTGCGAGGCCAGGCGCTTCTCGCGTTCCTTGACTTCCTTGGCCTTCTTGGCGTAGATAATCATGCGCAGGGACTGGCTGTAGCTGAAATAGTTCCACATCCAGTTGAACAGGACGATGGTCTTGTTGCGTACACCCAGGATAGAGCGCAGGTGTACCAAGAGCCACATCACCCAGGCAAGGAAGCCGGCCATCTTCACCTTGCTAAATTCGGCTACGGCGCGGTTGCGTCCCACGGTGGCCATGGTGCCCAAATTTCGATAGCGGAAAGGTTTCAGTTCCTGCCCTTCCTCCATGCGTCGCAGGTTCTTAGCCAGCAGGCTGCCCTGCTGAATGGCCACCTGCGCCAACTGCGGATGGCCGCCGGGCCAGTTGGTGTCGCCCTCGGGCATGATGCATTGGTCGCCGATGCAGAAGACGCCGTCCAACCCCTCTACGCGGTTGTAGGCATCGACCTTGATGCGACGGCCTCGGCCTAACAGTTCTTCGGGCAGGTTGCCCACGGGCTGTGCGGCCACACCGCTCACCCAGATAAAGGTGCGGGTGGCGATGGAGGAGCCGTCCTTGAGCATTACGTGGTGGTCGCGATAGTCTGTCACCATCTTGCCGAGCAATACGTTTACGCCCATTTCGCGCAGGTACTGCTCCACGTGGGCGGAACTCTCCTCGCTCATCGCTGCCAGCAGGCGCGGTCCGGCTTCGATGAGGTAGATGTGCATCAGGCTCTTGGGTAGGTCGGGATAATCCTTGGGCAGTACATAATTCTTCATCTCCGAGAGCGCGCCGGCAATCTCTACGCCAGTCGCGCCGCCTCCTACGATGACCACGTTGAGCAGTTCTTGGCGCTCCACGTCGCTGGCGCAGGTCAGAGCCCGCTCGAAGTTGTCCAGCAAAGCATTGCGCAGCCCCATGGCTTCGCTCACGTTCTTCATAGGCATGGCTTCTTCCTCGACATGTCGGTTGCCGAAGAAATTGGTCGTGGTTCCGGCGGCCAGTACCAGGTAATCGTACTGCACCTTTCCGATGCTCGTCTGAATAATCTTGTGTTCGGGGAAAATAGAGCGTACCTCGGCCATACGGAAATAGAAATCTTTCCGCTTCTGGAAGAGTTTGCGGAAAGGAAACGAGATACTGCTCGGCTCGATGCCTGAAGAGGCAATCTGATATATCAGTGGCGGAAACTGATGGTAGTTGTTTTTGTCAATAAGTACGACTTGGAAGTTGGATTTCTTGAGTTTATTGGCCAGCTTCAGCCCGCCAAATCCGCCGCCTACGATGACGACGCGCTTTTTGTCTGTTTTGGGAACGTTGAAACTCATGTCTGGTAGCGTTTGTATTGCGCAAAATTAGACAAAACAGCCGTGGCGCGCAAAGGCTTGGGCGGTAATTTGGCCGAAAGCGTAGAAAAAACGTTCCAAGGGCCGTTTTTCCGTGGGTACACCTTGCAAAAGGCGCACTGAAGCCTGTGTAATTTTGCGGAAGTGCTACTTCGTTCCCGGTAAGCGGTCGGCAACGGTCCTATCTCGCCTTGACATATGCTTTCTCCACCCGCGGCGGCGCTCCGCCGGGGCAGATGGTGCGTACTATGTAGCAGCCGGGCGAAAGGGTGTGCCACCACGTATCGCGGGGCGCCTGCTCCGTTCGTAGCAGGATGCCCTGCATGGAATAGATCTGCGTGATGTATTCCCGCTCATCCGTCATTCCGGGCAGATAGTCAGGCTCTAACATCTCTTTCACGGCGACATCCATCCACGCTAATCGCATCTCCAGCCAACTGCGCACACTGTCGAGCAAACGCTCACCGGTCTCGTAGCGATGGATCAGGGAGAAGGCGCGGTCGATGCTTGGGCCGTCGCGTTCGATGAGCCGGCTAAGGGAATCCGTGACGACATTGTAGACCTGCGGTCGGATGCGCTCCCAGCATTCGCCGTAGGCATCTACAAATTCAGGCCGTTTCATCATTTCCTTTATCCAGAAGAAGCCGCTGTTGCAGTCGTGGATGTACGCCCATTCGTTGTCGATGTAACCGGGGTGCATACAGCCATCGAAATCCCATATAGGACCGGCCTGCAGGAGCGAGGACTTTGTGCCGCCGGCTTGACACGTCTCGCGCTTCACGTACATATTGGTGCCCGCCGGGTCGATGCTGCCCAGGATGTCCTGACAAACCAACCATGTGGCAAAGGAAGTGAGATCGAAGTAGGTGGAAACGTCCTCGCCCTGTGTCAGCGCCTGCTCGGCTTCTTGTACAAACGCAGCTATCTCGTCGTTGAGCCCCGGTGTCACGTCGTCCGGGTTGGGATATTTGTAGGTGAATGAGAAGAAATAGGGTAGTAGGATGGAACTGAACTGCGGTTCGTCGGGCACGCTCCAGGCATAGGCATCGTTTTCGATGAGAAAGCCGTCCGGAGCTATGTCTACGCGATGGTCTGTCGCCTTGATACTTTCGCTCAGCAGGAAGATGCCGCGCGGCACACCGTTGATGACGAACGTGGCGTAGCGCATGGCGGGCTGCCACGAGCCGAAAGCCAGGTTTCCAAGGATATGGCCGGTCAGGCAAGTGAAGTTGTAGGACGAAAGGTAGTTGAGTAGCAGCCACTCCTTGTCGCGTAGTTCGTCGTCGCCGCGAAACAGCAGGTCGTGCTTCTTGCTCAGTTTGATCTTGACCGACGGCAATGAATATTTGCTGTTGGCCGACATGTTTCCACGTATCTTGGCGCGGACGCCGGATACGCCTGCCACGTACTCGCCGCTGTCGTAGAGGGTGTCGCCCCGCTGCACGATGACAAGGCGCGAGGGTACGTAGACATTATCCATGGCGGTGCGGCCGCAATAGCCCTCGGGCGCGCTCTGCATGCGGTAGGGCAATTCCACGCTGTCCTGCGTGGTCAGCATGCAGCAGGGGATGTCCAGTTGGGCAAAGGCTGCAGCCAGCGCTATGTCCTTTTTGGTGGGCTGCGGCGAGCGGGTAAGTTCCTGTGCTTGGACGTGCGTGGCGGTCAGAATGGACAGAAAGCCAACTGTCGCGGAGAAAATTGCAATTTGTAGAAATCTTGTCATCTCAAAGTTGTGTGTAGGTGGGCTTTGCAGCTTCTCAGCTGCCATCCTGTCAGGGTTGTTTTTGGGTAGGTCAGTGGTATATTCCTTCGTCAGCAGGATAGGTTCCTACTGAAGGTGTCGGGCGAGGAAGCGTTCCATGGCGCGATAGAAGTCGAAGCGATTTTCCTGGTTGTGAAATCCGTGGCCCTCGTTCTCCTTGACCATATATTCCACCTCGACGCCGCGGGCGCGCAGTGCAGCTACCATTTGGTCGCTCTCAGCCTTGTTGACGCGCGGGTCGTTGGCTCCCTGTGCGATAAAGAGTGGGGCTACGATGCGGTCGGCATGGAGTGCGGGCGAACAGGCTTCGAGCATTTCGCGGTCGCGGACCGGATCGCCCACTTGTTCGTACATCATTTCCAGCATAGGTTTCCAGTAGGGCGGAATAGTCTGCATGAAGGTGAGCAGATTGGAGACACCGACGTAGTCGATGGCGCAGGCGTAGAGATCTGGCGTGTAGGTGATGCCGGCCAATGTGGCGTAGCCGCCGTAGCTTCCGCCGTAGATGGCAATTCGCTTGGGGTCGCTGATGCCGCGGGCTTTCAGCCATTCCACTCCATCGGTGATGTCGTCCTGCATGGCGCGCCCCCATTGCTTGTAGCCGGCTTCAAGGAAGCGTCGGCCGTAGCCCGTGGAGCCGCGGAAGTTCATTTGGAAGACGGCATAGCCGCGGTTGCAGAGGAATTGCGTTTCCGAGGAAAATCCCCACTTGTCGCGCGCCCAGGGTCCGCCATGGGGATTGATAATGGTGGGCAGGCTCTTTGCCGTGTCGGGTGTATAGCCGTGGGGCAGGGAGAGGTAGGCTTCGATTTCCAGTCCGTCGCGCGTTGTGTAGCAGACGGGGTGCATTTCGACCAAGTCCTCCTCGTGCAACCAAGGGGCTGTTTCGGCCAGAAGGCGGGGCTTGTCTTCCTGCACGTTATAGAAATAGTAGGCACCGCGCGTACGGTCACTACCCACGTAGAGCAAGAGGTTTTCCTCGGCTTTGTCCGTGTCGGCCACGCCCACTTTGTGGTGGGGAAAATGCGCTTTGATGCGATTGCGCAGGGCTTTCTCGTCGCTGTCAAAGTAGTGGCGCACGGGATCCTTGTGTCCGGAGCAGAAGACCGTCAGCAATTTGCCGCGGCGGCGCGAGTAGGCGATGCCGGCCACGTCGTATTTCGGATGTTCAAAGAGGAATTCCTTTTCTTCGCAGGTGGCAGGGTCCATCAGGACCAGAGCGATTTTTTCCCGTCCCAGGTTGGTGGCGGCGTAGACCAGGCTGTTGTCTGCGGTGAAGTCGAGGAAAGCCACTTCTTCCTTGAAGTTCGTGGTCAGTACGGGGCGAAATTCCTCGGTGTCGTTGTCGCGGTAGAGGATTTGCGTGTTGACACCATCCACAATAGCCGTGACGGCGCGCAGGCAGCCGTTGTGGTCTGTCATCCAGCCCTGCCAGTTGCCGGGGTTCTCGGCCAGTTGTGTCAGTTCGCCTGTTTGCAGGTCCAGACGGTAGGGGTCGAACACCTCAGGGTTGCGTCGGTTCATGCCGATCAGTATCTGGTGGGGCACGTCTTCGAGGTCGTCGATAATAGAGGTGCGCACGCCGGGAAAGTCCGTATAGCAGCGCAGGTCTGTGCCGTCGAGGTTGACGCCATACAGGCGGTAGTTTTCATCGCCGGCCGTGTCCTTCATGAACAGCAGGCGCTCATTGTCTGCCCACATGTAGCCGGCAATGCTGCGCTCGGTTTCGGCCGTGATTTGCAGCTCCTCGCCGCCATCGGTGGGGCGGACGAAGATGTTCATGCGGTCCTTGTAGGGGGCCACAAAGGAGATGTGACGTCCATCCGGGGATATCTGGAAACCGGAGCGGTCGGAATTGCGGAAAAAATCTTCTAAGGAGATCATGGAATGGCTGTGTGGTTAGGTGCTTTTGCGGGGAAGGCTTACAGCAGGTCTTTGTAAGCTTGGATAGCGGCTTCGGCTGTTTTTACGGCCTCCTCTAATGGGAACGGCAACTCGCCGCCGGAAGCATTGAGGTGCCCGCCGCCGTTGAAGAACTGCTCCGCCATTTTGTTGCAGGGGAAGTCATCGACCGAGCGCAGGCTTACGCGGACCACGTCCTTCTCGGTATCTTCGCGCAGGGAGATACTCAGACGCATGCCGCGTACTTGCAGCGGCAGGTTGACCAGCCCTTCGGCATCGCCGCGTATGAAGTGGAATTCTTTCATCTCGGCGCGGGTCATGGTGAAGAGTGATGCCTTGTGGTTTTCGTAGAACTGCAATTTTTCATGCAGGATGTAGCCCATCAGGCGCAGGCGGTTCTCGGAAAAGGAGTAGAATACGTTGCGATAAATCTTGTCCTTGTCGATTCCCTTGCTTAGCAGCATGCTGATAAGCAGGTAGATTTCGGGATTGCTCGAGGCATAGGTGAAGCCACCTGTGTCGGTCATCATGCCGGTGTATAGAGCGGTGGCGCCGGCATGGCTCAAATCCTCGTAAGCGCCGAGGGCGTCGATCAGGCGCAGTATAATCTCGCTCGTGGAGCACATCTGGGGGCGCGAGATGACCATGTCGGCCATTTCGGCTTCGGGATTGAGGTGATGGTCAATGATGACGCGGGTAGCCCGGGCCTTGCGGACAAGGTCGGCCATGTCTTGCAACCGGCTGATGGCATTGAAGTCGAGGCAAAAGATGAGGTCGGCCTCTGCGAATGCCTTGCAGGCCCGTTCGTTGTGCAGGCTGTGAAAGACTACCTGCTTGCTTCCCGGCAACCAATACAGAAAATCCGGAAACGGATTGGGCATGACGATGGTCACGTATTTGCCCAAATTCTTCAGATATTCGGCCCAGCCCAACGCAGAGCCCAGCGCATCGCCGTCGGGACTGCGGTGGCCGCAAATCACGACTTTGTGGGATGGGCGAATCAGGGCCATCAGCTGAAATAACTCTTTGTCGGAAAGAATGGGGGTCAGTGTGGGAAGCATCTTTTGGGGTATGGGAATTAGAAGTTAGGAGTTACGGTGCAAGGCGAGTGCAGAGAAAAGGCAAAGTCGAAGAATTTGCCAATTTGCTATGCCGAGCCGCCGCCCGCAATATGTAATTTATGAAATAATTCATGAGCATTTATGGGCATTTATGTTATTACAACACGAATTCCCATGAATTATCCACGAATTTTATCATGAATTATTGCCGAGCCGTCGCCCGTAGGTAATTTGCGCGCAAGGCGAGAGCGGGTAGGGCTTGCTTTGTACGGCCGATCCGCCGCAAGTATGCAATTACAGTGCAAGGCGAGAGCGGGTAGGGCTTGCTTTGTACGGCCGATCCGTCGGAATGCGAGGGTTCCTCTTTCCTATTGTTACAATTCACGCAGCGCCTTTACTTCGGCCACGGGGTCGGCGGCACGGAATATGGCACTACCGGCCACCAGCACATCGGCACCGGCTTTCACCAGCCGGGCACCCGTCTCCCGGTTCACGCCGCCATCGATTTCAATCAAAGCCTTGGAACCTGTACGGCCGATGAGTTCGCGGAGGCGGGCTGTCTTTTCCACGGCATGCTCGATGAATTTCTGTCCGCCAAATCCCGGATTGACCGACATGAGCATGACCAAGTCCAGGTCGGCCACGATGTCTTCGAGCACACTCACCGGGGTGTGGGGATTGAGCGTCACGCCCGCCATCATGCCCTCGCTCTTGATTTGCTGAACCACGCGGTGCAGGTGCGTACAGGCTTCGTAGTGTACGTTCATGACGTGTGCGCCGAGGGCCTTGACCTCTTTGACGAATTTTTCGGGCTGCACAATCATCAGGTGTACGTCGAGCGGTTTGCGGGCATGGCGTGCCATGGCTTCCATCACGGGGAAACCAAAGGAGATATTGGGTACAAAGACCCCGTCCATCACGTCCAGGTGAAACCAATCACACGCGCTGTCGTTGAGCATCTCTATGTCGCGCCTCAGATCGCCGAAATCGGCGGAAAGCAGCGAGGGGGAAACCATTGTCATAGTGGCAGTAGAACTTTTGGGGAGGTTATGGGTTGTTTTCTTTTCGCAGGTTTTGGATATAGGCCAACTCTGTCAGTGCGAAATCGCTGTTGTCCGGTTCGTTGAGCATGGGGCGCAGCATTTCCTCGGCCTCATCGAGGGCGTTCAGGTCAACCAACAGGAAAGCCTTACGGCGGCGCAGAAAATCATAGAACTGCTGTACTTCGTGTGGCACAGGTTCCTCGCTGTCCTCGCGGTAGTTTTCCGACTGTGCAATCAGGTTTTCCACCACGTTGAGAGCGCGGTGGTCTTTGCTGTTGACCAGGCAGTTGACATATTCCGTCGTATATTTCAGGTTCCCCTTGTTGGCCACGGCGTCCAGGTAGGTATACGCCTCCTTGTAGAGCTTCAGCCGGCTGTAGCAAAGGCCGATATCGTAGCACAGTTCAAAGAACCGCTCGCGGGCCTCGCGCTTCATGGAGCAGAAGTCCGGCGACAGCATTTCGTAGGCACTCTCCAGGTACAGCAACGCTTCGTAGTAGCGTCCCTGTCCCTCCAGTTTTTTCCCACGGTACAGGCTGTCGAAGACGCCTCGGTCGCCGCTGTGTAGGGCCATGTAGCTTTGTTCCTCGTTGAGATCGGCCAGTCGGTTCTCCTTGACCAGTGCCTTGGCCTCGCTCCACATGTAGTCGATTTCCGTGATCAGGGTATTTTCGGGTTGTACGGTGACGCCGAGGATTACGCTGAGGCTTTCGGTGTAGAGGCTCTCGTCCTCGACCATTTCCATGTTGCCGGTGGGTGCGGGCGGACGGCACAGGGTGGCCTGCACGTAGATGGCATCTTTGCTTACATTGGCCACCTCGAGCGTCAGGAGGATAAGCTCTTCGGGCTCGCCCGTTATGATGAGGGTCGCATGCTGGTGCAGGGGCTTTGCCATGCCGTTTTCGTCGCGCTCAATCAGTGTGTCGAGCACCTCAAACGTATCTATTTCCGGACTGGCCTGCAGGAATTTCGTCTCCTCGCCGGCCACGACGGTCAGTTGCTTGAGCTGTGGTATGCCGCCCTCGCACAGCCGCTCCAAGAGGGTGCGCAGTTGCATCGGGTGGTGCGCATCGCTGCAATTTTCGGGCCGTGGCAGCAGGTGGCGTGCCTCTTCGCGGGTCACCATGTGCTCCGTCAGCTTCTGCGTAGCGGCGTGCTGCTCCCCGTCCTCCACACCAAAGATGCGGGCGATGGAATTGTAGGAGGCCAATTGGTGGTAAAATTCCTCCCTCCCCCGAAACAGGTCCTCCATAGCCTCCTTGAGGTCGTCCTGCAGGGTTTCCGCCTTTTCGGGCAGGCTTTGCACGATAAAGGCATGCACCATCACGCGGCCCAATTCGTCGATGGTGTAGTGTATACGCCGGGGGCAGTTGTGTGTATTGACTGCATTGATGGCCGATCGCAGGGGCGTGATGTCCGCCGGTGCGACCTCCAGTATGTTGGGCATGCAGATTTTGTAATATCTCTTGTGGAGGGCGTACAGGTAAAAGACCGCGTCCTGATAGGTGTAGTGCCAGATGGGTTCACCTTCGTGTTCTACGCACTCGGGGGCCACACTTAGCAGCTCTATTCCCTCGCGCAGCAGGTCGCTCGTCGGCCGGGGCTTCTCGGGGGCTTTGCGCCGGCTCAACCGCACCAGGTGGTAAACGATTTTTACCACGAAATAGAGGGTTGCCAAGGCCAAAAGGCACTCGGCTGGCGAGAGAGCTATGTATAAGTTCGTCAAAAATTTCATCGCAAAACTGAGTTTCGAGGAGCAAAGGTACAAATTTCGCCTTGCATAAGCAAACGGGCCGCGTTAAATCTCCCTTGTGCAAAAAATCCGCCACCCTCCGGCCTCTGTTTGCGAGAGGTGCAGCGAAGGCCGCTCCCATTTTTTCGGGAAATAGCCGCGGCTCCCGCCGGGCTGTCAAGGCGGCGGTCCGGGCAAATGTTAAAACGCGAAGGGGCGGATTTGCTTTTCGCCGGAAAATGTAGTATCTTTGCCTGTGCAGAGGAGGAAACCGTACGTAGCAGGCGGCTTCCTCCTTTTTTAGGTCCTGCCTGCGCGCAAAACTATCCGGCACTTAGAAAAAATTACATAGGACTTGGTTTTATCTACGTCCTATTTGGTGAAAAATACAAGGCACTTGGATAAAAGCTACGCGTTTGTAATAGGAAAAATCCGGCACAAAAATGGGCTTTAAGAAAGTTTACGTTAAAT
Organism: Bacteroidales bacterium; assembly: GCA_004558535.1. Taxonomy (GTDB): domain Bacteria; phylum Bacteroidota; class Bacteroidia; order Bacteroidales; family Bacteroidaceae; genus Alloprevotella. Next base: position 16,266 of record SFCP01000018.1, read on the forward strand.
CTACCTGTGCACTTTGATGCACTTCCCGGTCCATGGAAATCGGCGTAGCCTGCTCGGGAAATGCTGTTCAGCCGCCGCTGCTCCATCCACGGCGTTGCCGGCCGACGCAAAGCATGACAGTGGAAAAATAACAGGCACAACACCTGCCGGAATGGGATGTCGGTCGAAAATCTTGGGGATGTCGGTCGAAATCTTGGGGACATCGGGCGTAAATTGCGACTTTTAAGCCTTCAAAGCGGGCATCTTCAAAAAACTTTTCCTATTTTTGCGCAGACGAATGCGTGCTCAAGTGGTGCTCATTTCCTCTTTTTTGTTAATTGCGCGCCGATTAATTCGGTAAAAGCTTGGCGGCGTCCTGCAAAAATGCTAATTTTGCAGTCCAATTTTCGTGCCAGCGCGCGCAGTTTTACCTCGAATTGTCGAGCGTAGCCGAAAATCGGAAAGAAAATTGGGTAATTATGCGACAACTGAAAATCAACAAGAGTATCACCAACCGCTCCAGTGCGGCTTTGGACAAGTATTTGGTGGAAATCGGGCGTGAAGAGCTTATCTCGACCGACGAGGAAGTGGAGCTCGCGCAGCGCATCCATCATGGCGACCGCGAAGCCCTGGAGAGATTGACGCGTGCTAATTTGCGCTTTGTGGTCAGTGTGGCCAAGCAGTATCAGAATCAGGGACTCGCGCTCAACGACTTGATTGACGAGGGTAACTTGGGCTTGATCAAGGCCGCCCAGAAGTTTGACGAAACCCGCGGATTCAAATTCATCAGCTACGCTGTGTGGTGGATTCGCCAGAGCATCCTGCAGGCTATCTCCGAGCAAAGCCGCATCGTGCGCATGCCGCTCAATCAGGTTGGCTTCCAGAGCAAACTCACCAAGGCGATCGTCAACTTTGAGCAGGAGTACGAGCGACGCCCCTCTGTGCAGGAATTGGCTGACCTGCTCGACACCGATGTCAGCAAGGTGCAGGAAGCCATGGGTACCAATGGTAAAAAAGTTTCCGTAGACGCGCCCTTCCAGGATGACGACTCCAACTGCCTGATCGACATCATGACGGACGAAAGCGCCCCCGGTACGGACAACTTGATGGAAAAGGAGTCGCTCTCTTCCGACTTGGAGTCTGCACTGGCTACGCTCAGCGAGCGCGAACGTCAGGTGCTGAAAATGCTCTTCGGTATCGGGCGCAACGAGATGACGGCCGAGGAAGTGGCCAACAGCCTCAGCCTTACCCGCGAACGTGTGCGCCAGATCAAGGAGCGTGCACTGCGTCGGTTGCGTGAGGCCGACAATATCAACATCCTGACCAAATACTTGGGCTGATACGCACTGAAGCCCATCCCTCCTTCATACAGGCGCGCTGCGGAAAACGACCCGCGGCGCGCTTTTGCTTTGTCGCCTTGCAGGCGGGCAGGGTCGGACTCGACCAAGTGTTTGCGCGTAATCGCTAACTTTTCCGTAAAAAAGTTTGGTCGTTTCGAAAATACCCCGTATCTTTGCATCGCTTTTCCCAAGGGAGAAGATGATGGTGACCATAGTTCAGTTGGTTAGAGCGTCAGATTGTGGTTCTGAATGTCGTGGGTTCGAATCCCACTGGTCACACCTACCGAGTTGCATCGGCAAACTGCTTGAAGTGGTTTGCCGATGTTTTTGTTGTGCGGAAGTGGGAGGTAGGAGCGCCTGGAGCCGGGTTTGCGGCGCGCGTGGCGGAGCTGTATGGGAAATAATTGCTAATTTTGCAGTGCCCAATCGCAGGGCTGCCTGTGGATGGGCGTTGTAAAACATTTTTCTAAACTATTCAATTTATGTTGTTATCCCAAAAACAAGACCGGGGACGAGATGTGTTGACGTTTCGCCATTTCAGTCGCAAGGGCTACGCACTCTTTGCCTGCTTGGGCCGCGAGGTGCGCGTCGGGGTGCTGAGTACAGCCACCCTGATGAGCGCAGCAGCGTGTCTGCACGCAGGGGCGCAGAATCCCTCCACCTCTGAAAAGGGCAAGACGCCTGAGCAGTCCGCCGACACGACCCTGCTGGAGGAAGCAGTGGTATCGGCATCGCGCGTCCCTATGGCCGCCGGGCTGGCGGCCCGTCAGGTGACAACGCTCAGCCGCGAAGACCTTGCGGCGGCGGGCGTCACAAGTGTAAATGACCTGCTCAAAAAAGTCGTCGGCGTGGATGTCCGACAGCGCGGCGGCTTCGGAATGCAAACGGACATCAGTATCGACGGCGGTACCTTCGACCAAATCACATTGCTCGTGAATGGCGTGGCCATCAACAACCCACAGACCGGACACAACGCGGCAGACTTTCCCCTGAACCTGTCCGACATTGAGCGTGTGGAAATCTTGGAAGGCGCCGCCTCGCGTGTATTTGGCAGCCAAGCCTTTAGCGGGGCCATCAACATCGTGACGCGCGATGCTACCCGCCATACCGGCGCTGCTGCCCCGTCTGCGCGCCACGAGCTGTCGGCTTCCGTAGAAGCGGGTAGCTATGGCACCCTGCTTGGCGAGGCGCGCTACGCTTGGAACAGCCCTGCACGCAGTGATGCGGGCTGCTGGTATCTGTCGGCCAGCGGTAGCGGCCGGCGCTCGGACGGTGCGGTGGACAACGGCGACTTCCGAGGCGGTAAGTTCTACGGCGCAGCCACCTACGATCACCCCGAATTTCGCGTTGAGGCGCAGGCAGGAGCAACTATCAACGACTTCGGCGCCAACACGTTCTATTCCGCTGCCTATCCCAACCAGTGGGAGGCCACTTCGCGCTACCTGATTTCTGTCTGTGGCGAGAGTAAGGGCCGCCTGCACCTCTCACCGTCATTTTCCTGGCTGCGCTCGGTGGACCACTTCCAGCTTATTCGCGACACCCCGACAGGTGAGAATTTCCACCGCGGCGATGTCTTCACCGCCGGCCTCAATGGTTGGGTCAGCTGGTGGGGTGGTCGCACGGCATTGGGCGCTGAGGTGCGCGAAGAAGCCATTTACAGCACCAACTTGGGCCGTCCGCTCGACGAATCGCAGTATGTGGACATCCCGCGGCAGGATGGTCTCAGCTATACCAAGCATGATGACCGCACCAACGTAAGTTATTTTTTGGAACACAACATCGTGTGGCGCCAGTGGACACTCTCGGCCGGCGTGATGGCCGAGCGTAACTCCGCCATCGACCATCGTTTCCGTTTCTACCCCGGTGTGGACCTCAGTTTCCGTCCTGGTACGAACTGGCGGCTTTATGCTTCCTGGAACCGCTCGTTGCGGTTGCCCTCTTTCACCGATCTGTATTATAAGAGTCCCACCCAGGAGGGCAATGTCGGCTTGCGTCCCGAGGAATGTTCGACTTGGCGTATAGGAATGGACTATCGACGGAGTTTTGCCTCGGTGCAGGTCAAGGCCTATTACAACCGCGGCACGAACATGATAGACTGGGTGATGCGCACGGCCGATGACATCTATCATGCGGCCAACTTCCAGTTGGACAACTACGGTGCCTCGCTCACGGCCGAGCTGCTGCTCAATCGCCTGTGGGGCGAACGGCAGCCTTTCCGCCGGTTGCAGGTGGGCTACGCCTACATATATCAGCACAGGCGCGACGACGAACCTTACTTCAAGTCCAACTATGCCATGGAGTACCTGCGCCATAAGTTTACAGCCTCGTTGTCGCATCGCATCTGGGACCGGCTGGGCGCTACATGGTCGCTGCGGGTACAGGACCGCGCCGGCGCCTATCTCGTGTACGAGGACAACAAGGCTACCGGCGAGTTGCGGCCCTACGGTGCCCACGCCCTGTTGGACTGTCGCTTGGAGTGGACGGGCCGCCACTACAAAGTCTACGCCGACCTGTGCAACCTGACTTCCCATCGTTATTATGACCTGGCCAATGTACGTCAGGCGGGCTTCACCTGTATGGGTGGCATTGCGATAGACCTTTGGGGAAATTAGGAATTAGGAATTAGGAATTAGGAATTGGCCGTCCGGTTGAGCTCTCCCAATGATTACTTCTGCCGGGCGGCCATTGGGGAAATTAGGAATTAGAAATTAGAAATTAGGAATTGGCCGTCTGGTTGAGCTCTCCCAATGATTGCTTCTGCCGGGCGGCCTTTGGGGAAATTAGGAATTAGGAATTAGAAATGAGGAATTGGCCGTCCGGTTGAGCTCTCCCTGATTAAGTCCTCCGGATGATGTCCTCCGCCGGAGGGCATTCCTAATTCCTAACTCCTAATTCCTAATTAAAAAAAAAGAGCTACTTTTGCAGGCAAGTCGTGCCTTGTTTGTGCCGGCTCCCGTTTATTTATCAAGGAATACACTATGAGAAATCCTACTACAACGCTACGAAAATTTTTGGCCGCCGTGCTCTTCATGCTCCCGGCGCTGTCGATGACTGCACAGCAGCCGGTGCTCAGCGAGAACTTCGAGGCTTGGGACGGCGTCACTGTAGACTGGTTGCCCGAGGGGTGGAGCGAAATCAACACCAATGCGGAACAGGCTGCCATGAACGACGGTATTTTTACCTGGCAGGTAGCCAGCAAGCGAACGGGCCAAACCATCCCCGACGCCGTCGAGGGCAGCAGGTTCGCCATTGTATATTACGCCTACGGCTATGACGAGAACAACAAGCGGGTGGATCTGGCGCAGGACGAGTGGCTGGTTTCTCCCCAGTTTGCCGTGCAGGCCGGCGACAGCCTCCTGTTTCAGTTAGGCTACTCTCCGCTTTACCTGTTCGACCTGAACAACGAAAACATCAACTGGGGCAGCTGGACTTTCACTCACAAAAAGCCCTCTACCACGCTCCAGGTGATGGTGCGTCCGGCGGAGGGAGAATGGGCCAAGCTGTACGACGTCTACGATGAGTGGGCAGACAGCGAGTTGAAGGAGCTTTTCGACAACTACAGCGCCAGTACGTACCACCCGATAGCCCTTTCGCTGGCCGATTACGAAGGCAAGGAGGTGCAGGTGGCTTTCCGTTTTGTCGGGAAGTTCGGCAACACGATGGAGCTGGATGCCATTTGCGTGAAATCCCCGATGGGTGGTGGCGATACCGCCGTCAGGAGCCTCACGGACCGCCGTGCGCCGTGCGTCAGCCTGCGTGGCAATTGCCTTTGCGTGGAGAACTATGCCGGCGTGGTGACCGTGTGGGATGCCGGTGGCCGCAAGGTGGCCGAGATGCCCTGTGCGGGAACGTCTACACTGCCTTTGTCATCCTTGCCCCACGGCCTGTGTATCGTCCGCTTGGCCGATGGACGCAGCTATCGGCTTCTTCGGTAAAACTTTCTGCATATGATGAGAGCCTTCCCCATTGCAATTTTCCTTTTCTTCGTGACCTCGGCCATCGGTGTCAGCCTTTGTAGTTACCAGCGGGCGGAGGAAAGGATAGACCGTGACGTTCATCGGGCACTGCAACTGACTTTGGCCGAAATGCCCGGCGATGTGGTGACGGCCGACACCTTGCGCTGCTTCCGAAATCACCTGACCCTTGTGCCGCTGCGCGATACGGCCAGTATTGCTCTGCGCCCCAAATGCAGTACAAAGGGAATGCGCACGGAAATCGTGGCGCAGGCCAATTGCAGTTTCCTGACCGTGATGGGCATGTCGGACCAGCGTGCTTCCGGCGCCCTGCTGTTTATCGGCGTCCTGTGGTTGCTGGGGAGTGTGTGGTATCAGCGGCAGACGGGAACCGACCTACAGGCGACAGGCTTGCGATTGGGAGGCCTTGTCTACGCCAACCACCGATTTGCAACGGCTGACGGCGTGCCTGTCCGCTTGACGCCCATGCAGCATTCCTTGCTCGAAATGTTTTTGGAGGCAGAGGAGCACACCCTCTCCAAACAGGAAATTTGCAGCCGCCTGTGGCCGGGGAAACCGTATGCCGATGATACGCTCTACACGCTGATCCGACGCGTGCGGCCGGTACTTGAAAATAACTTCCGGCTCAAAATAGAGTCGGATCGGGGTCGTAGCTACATATTGAAACAGAGATAGATAGTCTCTTGTCAGCGAAATGTCAGGGAAATGTCGGTGTTAGGTTGCCGGCATTTCCCTGACTCGTTTTTACATTTGCCCCGAATTCAAAAATATCGGGAATATGAAACGTATCGCATGGCTGTTGTTTTTGCCGGCCGTCCTGCTGCCGGCGTACGGACAGGATGAAGGAAAGACTGTTGCCCTTGACGAAGTGGTCGTGGGCGGGAAAAGGGTAGTGAACAAGGTGGACGGCTGTACCGTCTATCCCGCGGAGGCACAGAAAGCGGCTTCGACGGGCGGCTACAGCCTGCTTGCGAAACTTGCCCTGCCCGGCATCCGTGTCGACGAGGTGGCGCACACCGTCACCGCGCCGGCCAATCGCGGCGACGTGCAGGTCCGCATCAACGGCATCGTGGTGGACAAGGCCGACATGCTGGCACTCGACCCGCGCCTGGTCACCAAGGTGGACTTCATCGACCAACCGGGCGTGCGTTATGGCGAGGGTGTCGCCTATGTGCTGAATATTTTCACGCGCCGGGCGGACCGCGGCTATACCGTCGGTATGGATGCCAAGTCCGCGCTCACGGCGTGGCAGGGCAACGCCACGGCTTACGGCAAGTGGCATGCCGGACGGAGCGAACTCTCCTTTACTTATGATTTCAGCGGGTATAAGCTGCGGGGTGTGCGGAACGAGGAAACCGCAGACTACACCCTGAGCGACGGCAGCGTGCATCGTATCGGGCGGCAGGACCGGCGGACGCTCCAGGCCGGACGCAGTCACGACTTGAAGCTGACCTATAACTTAGCGGATACGGCGGTGTGCAGCTATGTCTTCCAGGCGTCTTTGTGCGGGGCCTTTTCCCGCACCCCGGGTGATTATAGTCTGCGCGAAATCCTGGACGGTGGCCACCCGTATGCCGCTACCGAAAGTGCACGCAGCCGTTCGGCCTCGCCTGTGCTCGACCTGTATTTCTTTCGCCAGTTTACGTCCCGTCAGTCCCTTACGGCCAATGTCGTAGGCACTTATATTGCGACGGACCAGGCCGAAAGCTATGACGAGGGCAGCCCCTACCGGCGCGAGGTGGACGGCCGGACGGCCTCGGTCCTCTCTGAAATCATCTACGAGAACCGGCTGAAGCCCTTCACCCTGTCTGTAGGGCTCAACTACAGCGGCAAATACACCGAGAACGACTATACGGGCGACACCGAAGCCCTGACCATCCTGCGCCGCCACTATCTCTATGCTTTCGGCGAGGTCAAGGGCGCCGTCGGGCCGGTGCGCTATTCGGCGGGCATGGGCACAGGCTGTTCCGCCTACCGTCAGGGCGGCCACCGCTACCGGCGCGGCATCTTTCGCCCCAAGGCAACGGTGGCCTACCACTTTACGGACGGATGCAGGCTGAGCTACAGTTGGCAGATGCAGGACAGGCTGTCGCGTATTGCGATGGTCAGCGATGCCGTCGTCCGGACCAACAGCATGGAATACACCGTGGGCAATCCCGACCTGAAACCGTCGCGCGACACGGAGCACACGCTGCGCCTCAGTTACAGCGGAGACCGCCTTGAAGCCTTTGCCGAATGTTTCTACAAGCACTGCCACAGGCCCAGTATGGCCCTGTATGAGCGTACGCCCGACGACCAATTCCTCTACACCCAAGTCAACCAAAAGGCCATCAACCTGTTGTGCCCGAGCCTCTATGCCGGTTATTGGTTGCTGCCCGGGAAGTTGCAGGTAATGCTCTATGGCGGCTTACAGCGCTGCTTCAATTACGGCTTCTCCTACACGCACTGCTACACTTCGTGGTTTTGTACGGGCAGCCTCAGTGCCTATCTCGGTGACTTCACGCTACAGGCATACGCCGACAACGGTTCGCGCTGGTTCGAGGGCGAAGCTCGCGGATTTAGTGGGAGCTACGCCGTCCTGCAGGCTGCCTACAAGTACCGCGACTGGCATTTCTCACTGTCTTGGCAAAATCCCTTTTGCGGAAACTACCGGTCGTTTGAATCGGAAGTACTGCACAAGGACCTACACAAGCTACATACGACATACGATGCCGACGGCGGTAACCGCCTTACGCTTGGCGTGACGTGGCGCATGAGCCGCGGGCGGAAATACAAATCGGCCGAGAAGACGCTCCACCACCGCGATACGGACAACGGCATCCTTTGAGGGCGTAGCGGCGCGGCTATAGAAGAAGGCGGGCTCTGCCACTTGGCTATGGAAGTGCAAATGCTTCCGGCCAAGCAGCAGGGCCGCCTTATTGCGGGGAATATTTTCCGCCCGTGTCCTATGTCAGTGCGTCATTCCACCCGGAAACCGCAGGCATCGATGGCATCGGTCACGATGCGGATGCAGGCGCGGCAGGTTTCAATGTCGGCCGCTTCGGCCATGACGCGCACCAAGGGCTCTGTGCCCGAGGGGCGGACGAGGATGCGGCCGCTGTCGGCCAGTTGGGCCTCTGCGCGCTCTACGGCCTGCTTCACGAGGGGTGCGGTCAGCACCATGCCCTTGTCCGTGACGCGTACGTTTTCCAGCACCTGCGGGAAGATGGTCACGGGGGCGGCCAATTCGGACAGGGGCTTCTCGCGGGCCATCATTACCTCCATCATTTTCAGGCTGGTCAGGATGCCATCGCCCGTCGAGGCGTATTTCGAGAAGATGATGTGGCCCGACTGTTCGCCGCCGATGTTGTTGCGGTGTGCGGACATGTAGTCATAGACGTTTTTGTCGCCCACGGCGGTCTTGGCGTAGTCGATGCCGAGCGCGTCGAGTGCCTTGAACAGGCCGAGGTTCGACATGACGGTGGTCACCACGGTGTTGTTGACCAGTTTTCCGCGCTCCTGCAGGTAGCGGGCGTAGATATACATGATTTTGTCACCGTCCACGACTTCTCCGTGCTCGTCCACGCACAGGCAGCGGTCGGCATCCCCGTCGTAGGCAAAGCCCACGTCGCATTTGTGCTCTACGACAAACTGCTGCAGGCTCTCGATGTGCGTGCTGCCGCATCCGCGGTTGATGTTCAGTCCGTCGGGCTCGGCGTGGATGACGCTGACCTTGGCTCCCAATGCGCGGAACACCGAGGGCGCGATGCTCCAGGCACTGCCGTTGGAGCAGTCCAGCGCGATGTGCTTGCCGCGGAAGGAGAAGCGACCCAGCGAAATCAGGTAGCCCACGTAGCGATTGCGTCCGGCCACATGGTCTACGGTGCGGCCGATGGCTTCGCCGGTGGCAAAGGGCGGTATGCCCGACTTGCCGTCGAGGAAGTCCTCCACCTTTTGCAGGATATCGTCCTCCATCTTCTCGCCTTGGTGGTTCAGCAGCTTGATGCCGTTGTCGTGGAAAGGGTTGTGGCTGGCCGAGATCATGATGCCGCAGTCGAATTCATCGGTTTTGGTGACGAATGCCACCGAGGGCGTGGTGGTGACGTGGAGCAGGTAGGCGTCGGCGCCCGACGAGGTGATGCCTGCGGCCAGGGCGTATTCCAGCATGTACGACGAGCGGCGCGTGTCCTTGCCGATGACGATGCGTGCCGGCTGGCCGTCGGTATGTTGGGCGGAGTAATAGTGGCCGAGGAAGCGGCCAATCTTGAATGCGTGCTTGGCTGTCAACGAGATACCGGCTTCACCGCGGAAGCCGTCCGTACCAAAGTATTTTCCCATAGGTTTCTAATTTTTTTGCGTTAGTAATGGGGGACTTACAGGGTGGGTTCCTCCCTGCGTCCCGTGGTTATTGAAACAGGGCACGTCCCTATTCGTTGCGAAGATAGACTATTTTGAGGAATTGGGAAAAGCACTCTCGCGATTTTTTCGGGGAGCGGATGATTTTCGGCCGGGAGGTAGCCCTTCAGACCCCTGTTTTGGGGGCCTATGTCCCGTTCAACTTTAACGTTTTTAACCTTCGGAAACAATCTCTCGGCTTTGTAGTTTTCCGCGGAAAGCACTTGGAAAAAATTACAAAGGACTTGCGTAAAACTACAAAGCACTTGGTTTTTCCTACATAGGCGGCAGTTGTCCTCGGAAAGGCCCTTTGCGAGGCTCGAAAAGGGCTGAAAAAAAGGAGGAAGCCCGCAGTAGCGCGTGGTTTCCTCCTTTGCCTATGCAAATATACAACATTTTTCAGCGAAATCCAAATGGGCCATTTTGGATTTTAACATTTCGCCGCCCGCAGCGACATGGTGCAGCCGTACCGGCCGGCAACCTCGGCGCCGTGCGCTTCAGGGACGATTGTGGGACAGGGCAGAGGGAACTAATGCTCCCACTGCAGGCTGTCTACGTCGAACGAAAAGGTGCGGCTGCGAGACAGGGGGGCTGTGGAGGGCGTTTTCATAAGGGGGGAGTGCTTAGGTTGGTTGCCAAGTGCCCTATTGTAGCTCTGCCAGTGCTTCCTTGATGCGGCGCATGGCCTCCACGATGTTCTCGTCGCTCGTGGCGTAGCTCATGCGGAAGCATTCGGGCGAACCGAAGGCAGCGCCGCCGACGGTGGCCACGTGGGCGTGTTCCAGCAGGTAGAGGGCGAAGTCCATCGAGTCCTGGATGACCTTGCCGCCGGCCGTCTTGCCGAAGAAGGAGGAGCACTTGGGGAACAGGTAAAAGGCGCCCTGCGGCTCGTTCACCTCGAGGCCCGGAATTTCCTTGGCCAGGCGTACTATCAGGTCGCGGCGGCGGGCAAAGGCCTGGCGCATCTCCTCGACGGGAACCTGCGTGCCGGTGTAGGCAGCCTCAGCGGCTTTTTGCGAGACGGAGCAAGGACCGCTGGTGTACTGGCCCTGCAGCTTGTTGCAGCCCTTGACAATCCATTCCGGGCCGGCGATAAATCCGATGCGCCAGCCGGTCATGGCATAGGCTTTCGACACACCGTTGACAATCACCACGTGCTCGCGGATTTCGGGGAATTGTGCGATGCTCTCGTGGTGGCCCACGTAGTTGATGTGCTCGTAGATTTCATCGGCCAGCACAAAGACCTGTGTGTGGCGGGCCAGCACTTCGGCCAGTCCCTGCAATTCTGCTTTGGAGTAGACGGATCCGGTGGGATTGCTCGGCGAACAGAGGATGAGCAGGCGGGTGCGGGGCGTGATGGCAGCCTCCAGTTGCGCGGGGGTCATCTTGAAGTCCTGCTCGATGCCTGCTTCTACAAAGACAGGTACGCCGCCGGCCAGTTTGGCCATCTCGGGATAGCTCACCCAGTAGGGGGCGGGGATGATGACCTCGTCACCGTCGTTGACCAGGGTCATGACCGTGTTGCACACGCTCTGCTTTGCACCGTTCGACACGGAGATTTGGGTAGCGGTGTAGTCCAGGCCGTTCTCGTTCTTCAGCTTCTTTACGATGGCTTCGCGCAGGGCGGGGTAGCCGGGCACGGGGGAGTAGCGCGAATAGTTCTCCTCAACGGCGCGGATGGCTGCCGCCTTGATGTGGTCGGGCGTGTTGAAGTCGGGTTCTCCCACACTGAGGTTGATGACGTCGATGCCCTGTGCTTTAAGCTCTGCGCTCTTTTGCGACATGGCCAGTGTGGCCGAGGGCGAAAGTCTGTTGAGTCTGTCGGATAGTTGCATAAATGGGTTGGTATTTGATGTATTTTTTCGTTGATAGGCATTGTGAGGCTCCGGCGGGGGAGCTGCGGTCGTCTACTTCCGCTCCGAGATGCCGCGATTGTGCTTGCCGAAGAGGCTGCGGGCGGAGTTCAGGAAAATATGTCGCAGGCGTCGGTCCGAGGCATTGAGTTGTTCGTCCGGATAGCTGTCGGGGATGAGGCGGTGTACCTTTTTTCCCGAGCTGGCGGGGCGCGACACCCACACCAATTGGTAGTGGCAGTCCCGCAGCCGCACGGTGCTGTCCTTTTCCAGCTCGAGCGTCACCATCAGTCCGCCGTCTGTATCTTTCTTGTACATGTTCGACAGGTAGTTGCCGAGCGAGTAGGCCACCACGTGGGCCTGCTCCGTCCCCATTTCTCCGCGCAGCTCCATCGGCTGTACCACGTGGGGATGGCTGCCTATGACGTGCGTCACGCCTTTCCCGAACAGCCAGTCCGTCAGTTGCTTTTGCGCGGCATTGGGCAGCATCTGGTACTCCACGCCCCAGTGCATGCAGGCGATGATGGCGTCGGGGTGTTGGGTCTGAGCCGCCAGTATGTCGGTCGCCATCTGGGTGGTGTCGATGTAGTTGACCACATTGGGCGCTTTCACGACGAGTCCGTTGGTGCCGTAGGTGTAGTTCAGCAGCGCGATGCGAAATCCTTTTTTCTCGATCAGCAGGGGGTAGCGTTCCGTCCGCGCCTGCGGGTTGACGTAGGTGCCGCAGTAGGGGATTTGCAGCGAGTCGAGCATGCGCACAGTGCGCTCCAGTCCTTTCTGTCCGCTGTCCAGGCAGTGGTTGTTGGCTGTCAGCAGGACATCGAAGCCTGCATCGCGGATGGCAAAGAGGTATTCGTCGGGCGCACTGAAGCAGGGGTAGCCGCGATAGGGCTTGCCGCCCATCGTCACTTCCAGATTGGCGATAGCGACGTCGGCATCCTCGATAAGGGGCTTCACCTGGGCGAAGCAATCAGAGTAGTCGTAGGATCCGTCCGGCATTTGGGCTGCCTTGATTTGCGTGATGTGCTGCATCAGGTCGCCGGCAAACAGCAGCGTGATGCGGGCTGTCGTGTCCGGAGCCGTGGTGGGCGCTTCCGCCGTTTGTCCGTTCGACCGTGACTGGCAGGCCGGGAGCAACAGGAACAGCCACAGTATCCAAATAGAAGGGGTTTTCATAGTCCTTGTGGGGTGGGGAATGCAGCAGCGACCGTTTCTCGCCAGTTGATGTTGCGGGAAGCGGTCGCCGGTAGGGGGCTGTTATTTCTTGGAATCGAAGATTCTCAGCAGATAGAGGAACAGGTTGATGAAATCCAGGTAGAGGGTCAGACTGCCCAGCAGTGCGAGCTTCATGCCGACCTCATAATTCTCCGGGGAGCTGCTGGCCAGCATGATGGCCCGGATTTTCTGCGTGTCGTAAGCCGTCAGACCGCAGAATATCAGCACACCGAGATAGGTGATAGCCCAATAGAGTGTGTTGTTGGTCCAGAATATGTTGATCACGGTGGCTACTATCAGTCCGATAAGTGCCATGAAGAGGAAACGCCCTATGGCAGAGAGGTCACGCTTCACGAAGGTACCGACCAGTGTCATGGCGCCAAATGTACCGGCTGTGGCGATAAATGCCTGCGTGATGACGTCCATGTGGTACAAAAGGAAGATGCTGGACAGCAGGACGCCGTTCAGTATGGAGTAGATGCCGAATAGGATGCCCGCAGTGGCAAAGGACATTCTCATAATCCGTGAGCTCAGGCCCCAAACTATGGCTAATTCGGCAATTACCAGTCCCCAGATAGTCAGTTTGCTGCTGAAGACGGCTGCTACAATATTCAGGTTCTGCGATACATAGAACGCGGTCAGTCCTGTGATGGCCAGCGCCATGGTCATCCACAGATACACTTTGCTCATCAGGGCTGAGAGGGCCATTTCTTGGCTTTGTGCTTCTGTGTAAGTCAATTCTCTCTTCATGATAAATGGTTTTTTGAGTGTGAAAAATAGATTTGGTTAAAAATACAAAGGTCGTACGGGCGCGCAGGTCGCCCGTAGTCGCATTATTTCTTCAGGTGCAGGGCGTGTCCCATGCGGTCCTGTTTGGTGCGCAGGTATTTCTCGTTGTAGGGGTTCGGGGAAATTTCGATGGGAACGTCCTCCACGATTTCCAGACCGTAGGCTTCCAGTCCTACGCGCTTCACAGGGTTGTTGGTCATAAGGCGCATTTTGTGTACGCCCAACATATTCAGGATTTGCGCGCCCACGCCGTAGTCGCGCTCGTCGGGATCGTAGCCCAGGTGGATGTTGGCGTCAACGGTGTCGTACCCCTGTTCCTGTAGTTTGTAGGCAGCGATTTTTGCCATCAGTCCGATGCCGCGTCCCTCCTGGTTGAGGTAGAGGACGACGCCTTTGCCTTCCTGTTCCACCCGGTTCATGGCCTTGTGCAGCTGTTCGCCGCAATCGCAGCGCTCGCTGCCGAAGATGTCACCCGTGGCGCAGGAGGAATGCACGCGCACCAGCACGGGTTCGTCGGCCTCCCATTCACCTTTGATCAGGGCGATGTGTTCCAGGTGATTGCTCTTTTGGCGGAAGGGAATCAGGCGGAAGTGGCCGTAAGCCGTCGGCATATCCACCTCCTCGCCGCGCTCTACGAGGCATTCGCTGCGCAGTCTGTACGCAATCAGATCTTTTATCGTGATAATGTGCAGTCCGTGCTTTTGGGCAAAGGGTATGAGCTGCGGCATACGTGCCATGGTGCCGTCCTCGTTGAGTATTTCGATGAGGCAGGCCGCCGGTTGCATACCGGCGAGCCGGGCCAGGTCGACGGCGGCTTCGGTGTGGCCGGCGCGGGCCAGTACGCCGCGGTCTTGGGCGTAGAGGGGGTTGATGTGTCCCGGGCGGCCGAAACTTTCGGGGCGCATGTCGGGATTGGCCAGGGCGCGGATGGTGGCGGCGCGGTCATGGCAGCTGACGCCTGTGGTGCAACCTTCCAGCAAGTCGATGGTCACGGTGAACGGAGTGCCCAGCATACTCGTGTTGGTCTGTACCTGGTGCTCCAGTCCCAGCTGCCGGCAGCGCTCGTTGGTAATCGGGGCGCAGAGCACGCCGCGTCCGTTGTGCAGCATGAAGTTCACGGCTTCGGGCGTGACCAGTTCGGCAGCCATAATCAGGTCGCCCTCGTTCTCGCGGTCCTCATCGTCCACGACAACGATAAACTTTCCGTTTTTGAAGTCTTGTATTGCCTCTTCGATCGAGGCTGTCTTGAAGGATTCCATATCTGTTGGGGTTGATAATTCGGTACTAAGTGGCAACTGCGGGCCGGGTGGAATTTTCTTCCGGCTCCCCGGCGGTCTGCTCCCGCGTGATTTCTTTTTCCACGAGGGGCAGCAGTGCATCACAGCATTGGATGACTTGCTTCATATCGCGCCACAGGATCAGGCGGAAGCGGCACATCCGCAGGTAAATCAGCAGGCCGATGGGCAGGAGCAGGCCGGCAGCGGCGTTGCTCCGCCGACCGTGCAGGGGCGACAGGTGGGCGCGGGTGAACAGGACGGGCAGCTTGCTTGCCTCGGCCAGGATTCTGTGCTCGCGCGAGTTGCCCAATGTCTCCACGATGCTTTCCAGTTGTGCGCCGATGTCTGCCACTGTGTCATCGCGGCGTGGCCGGAAGAAGGTTTGCAGGTAGCTCGGTGCCCGCATCAGCTTGTTCTCGTTGCGATAGTCCGTGCAGGCTTGGCGGAGTGCTGTCAACTGTACCCGGACGGCGGTATAGTCCGGGTCGTCGATGATGACTTCCTTGCGGACAAGGTGGCGCTTGCTTCTGAGTCCTAACAGGTTGCGCAGTTTGGCGATGTAGACTTCGCCGTTGAAGACCGTGGAGTCCTTGTTGGCCTTGTACGTCAGCCATACGCCTACCGGCAGCAGAATGGCGCTGCTGATCCACATACCCAGCACCATGTGGATGGATCCGTCGCGCGCCATCTTCATACCCGACGTGTTGATGATGTAATAGATGATGAAGATAAAGACCGAGATGACCGTAGGCAGTCCCAATCCACCCTTGCGGATGATGGCACCGAGGGGTGCTCCGATAAAGAAAAAGAAGATGCAGGCCAGTGACAGGGTGAACTTCTGGTGCCACTCCTTCCAATGGCGGCGCACCAACTGGTTGGTAGGTCCGGTGATAAGGCCGCGGTTTTCCCATTCCAGCGCGCCCGATGCCACGATCGAGCGGCAGTTTTGCTGCGCCTCCTGCAGGCGTTCGGGTGGGGTGGCTGCAATGAGTTCGTCGAAGCTTTGCGGCCCGGTTTTCCGGAGGGCTTTGACCACGCGGACGGAGTCCTGTTTCGGCAGCGGCCGTCGGGCCAGCCATCGGGCCTTGGCCACCTCCATGTTCTCGCGTCCCAGGCTGTCCAGTTCGCGGTTCATCGAGTCTACGTCCACTTCAATCTGCCGCAGGTTCTTGGTTTCGGCCATGTTGTGCAGCATGGCGGCATCCATCAGGCTGAAATTGCTGTCGAAGTCGATGAGCAGCCGTTTGTAGCCGAACGTTTCGCGGTCGTAGGGCACGTGTGTTTTGCCCAGGGCCGTATTGCTGCCCGACTGCAGGTTTTCGAATTGCTCGCCGTTCCACAGGTCGAGTATGAGGTGGAGCTTGTCGGCCGTCATTTCCAGGTGTCCCGAGTCGGCCAATACGATTTGCGCGCGGTCGAATCCCTGGTCCGTCTTGTAGATGATGACCTGGTAGAGCATACCCGTTTCGGCGTCCTTTTTCTGTACGTAGAGGTTGACCCCCGGCACGCCGTTGTAGAACACCCCCTCGGGGATTTCCACCGCCGGCGAAGTCTGCTTCATACTGATGAGCAGGGTGCGCATGCTGATGGTGGCCTCGGGGGCCGTCTTGTTCTGGAAGTAGAACGATACGCCCGTGATGAGAAGCACTACCATTGCCACGGGGCGCATCACGCGCAGCAGCGAGACGCCTGCCGCCTTCATGGAGAGCAGCTCCAGCTCTTCGCCCATGTTGCCAAAGGTGATGAGCGAGGACAGCAGTACGGCCAGCGGCAGCGAGGTGGGAATCAGCGAAAGCCCCATATACCAGAAAAACTGCACCAGTATCGTCACCGTCAGTCCCTTGCCCACCAGTTCGTCGATGTAGCGCCATGTGAACTGCATCATAAAGACAAACAGGCAGATAAAGAATGCCGCGACAAACAGGAGCAGGAATTTCCGCAGTATGTAGAGGTCTAATTTCTTGATTCCAGGCATAGGCTCGTGGCTACTGCGCGCAAAGGTACATGAATTTTGGCGAAGCGCAAAGCCGCGAAGCCGTTCTTTTCCGCCCGCCGCCTGATTACGCCCCACTTTTCGGCC
>SFCP01000141.1 GCA_004558535.1 Bacteroidales bacterium
AGCTCTACTTTTTTCGCGCTGCTTTTCAAGTTTCATCACCTCCTGGGTCAGATTCTTGTAACCCTCGGCCACTTTGCCCTTGGGGTCATGGGCAAAAATACTCTTGCCCTCGGCACTGATTTCCTTTGCCCGGACGGAATGGGGAATCTCAGTTCCGAACACTTTGATTTTGCTGCCGTAGGTTTCTCGCAGCAGAGCCGCAATCTCCTTGGCAAAGTTGGTGCGGTTGTCCACCATCGTCAGCAGGATACCGTCGATCTGGAGCTTGGGGTTGATCTGCCGTTTCACCTTATTGACCGTCTGGAGCAGCTGTTCCAGGCCCTTGGCGGGCAGATACTCCGCCTGGACGGGGATTATTACCCTGTTGGCAGCAGCCAACGCATTGATCGTAAGCATCCCCAAGGAGGGCTGACAGTCAATCAGGATATGGGAATACTGTCCCTTGAGGGTGTCCAGATACTGCCGCAGGATTGTCTCTCTGCTCATGGCGTTCACCAGAGAGACCTCCATGCCGGAGAGCTGGATGTCAGCGGGCATCAGGTCAACGCCCTCCGGGTGATGCAGGATACCCTCGCCGGGGCGCAGCGGCTCGTCCATCAGGATACGGCCCATCGCGTCGGACAGGGTAAAGGGTAGCTTGTCCGGCTGGGGGTGGCCCAGGCTGATGGTCAGACTTCCTTGCGGGTCCCCGTCGATCAGCAGCACTTTCTTCCCGGCCTGTGCCAGCCCGATACCCAGGTTTGCGCAGGTGGTTGTCTTGCCAACGCCGCCTTTCTGGTTGGCGATGGCGATAATTTGTGTGTTCATTTCAGTTTCCTCCTGTATCTTGAACAGAAGATGGAATGTAAAGAGGGTAAACTACCCCCTTGGGTTTTCTTAAAATCAAGAACATTTCGGCATCCTTTTGATTTAGGATTCATTTATCACGGTTCTGTACCGGACACTCCCATTGCCTGCGACTGCCTGCGACGCTTTTAACGCTCGGACTGTGGCTGAGTGTAAGTTTTCCCCCTGTCCCTGGATCGTGGCCTCAAGTTATCAAGCTCTTTACCGGCGATAGGGAAGTCGCTCGACCCGTAGGCGTCATGGCGTATCACCGGAGTGGCTCTCCGAGGGACGGTTGTACCTGATGTTCTTCTGAATTTTCAAGGTCCATGAGATGTAACTCTCACTTGTAGGCCACGGCAGAGGCCGTTTGTTGCGCAAAAAATAAAACAGGGAGCAGAAAAATTTTCTGCTCCCTGTTGTGACAAGGTATAACAACCTTTTATTGTGTGTAGCCACGCTTTTTACTCCAATTTCTAATCAACAGTAAAATCGTGTTGTGCATCTGTTCACTATTGTAATGCGAGGGGAAATACTGCTTGATTTCTTCTTCTTCAACAATCATCGGCTCTCTCTGGTTTGGTTTCTTTTCCGATAAGATACAAACCAAGTAATCTTCTGTAAAGTCTGATTCACTGGCCTTTTCTCGGATGGCTTTTGCCTGAGAAATAGATGGGGTTGCTTTTAGTGCTACCATCACCTTATATAGTAGCTTCTGTTGCTTCTTGTCCAAGTAGGAAATAGATACTGCTGGATTCAATGCCATTTTTCGATTATCAACCATTTCAAGAATTTCTGGTATTAATTCAGTAAGACGGATATAGCGAGAAATTTGGTTGCGACTTTGACCGACTTGTTCAGCAATTAACTCTCTGGATTCTTTTCCGACACACTTCCGCCCAAGTTGGGCGGAAGTAAATCCTTTACGCCCCTGATGGCTCATAGCTACCAACTTCATTTTGTATGCAAAGGCTCTTTCACTTGGGAGAATCGTCTCACGCTGAAGGTTTGCATCTACCATGTTTACAACTGCCTCATCATCCGTCATAGACCGGACTAAAACAGGCATCTCAGAGTAACCCAATACTTCACAAGCCGCTTTGCGTCGATGACCAGAAATTAGTTCATAACAATCCTCACCAATCTGGCGAGCCACCGCTGGATGAATTACACCGTGAATTTCAATGCTCTCAACAAGACGCCGAAACTCCTCATCGTCTCGTACCTGAAAGGGATGATTCTTAAATGACTTCAGTTGTTCCAAGGAAATGTTTTTTACTGCTTGCCTTTGATCGTCTCGTCTCATAATGGCCTCCTTTACTGAAAGCTGAATTCGTCCAAAATTACGGAACTGGCTGCTGTGAAAATAGCAGCGAGCATGGACAAAATGTATTTTTGAAATCAGAACACATTTTTGCGTTCCCGTTTAGATTTGTACAAACAGTCCAAAATAACAATAAAAAACCCCCGCACATTGCCCAATTGGGAATGTACGGGGGTTTTGGCGATTAGATATAAACCTCCACGGTCAAATCATGCCATTTTGACGGTTTTATGCCGTATCCATGGGATTTATAGAAGGTTTGCGCTTCATCAAATCCAATGGTGAATGACAGAACTCTTACTTGCGGGGGTTCTTGATGGCGGCCTGCGCGGCGGCCAGACGGGCGATGGGAACACGGAAGGGGGAGCAGGACACATAGTCCAGGCCCACCTTGTGGCAGAACTCCACGGAGGAGGGATCGCCGCCGTGCTCGCCGCAGATGCCCAGATGCAGCTCCGGACGGGTCTCGCGGCCCAGCTTGGCAGCCATCTTCACCAGCTTGCCGACGCCAACCTGATCCAGCTTGGCGAACGGATCGCTCTCGTAGATCTTCTTATCGTAGTAGGCGCCCAGGAACTTGCCGGCATCGTCACGGCTGAAGCCGAAGGTCATCTGGGTCAGGTCGTTGGTGCCGAAGGAGAAGAACTCGGCCTCCTTGGCGATCTCGTCGGCGGTCAGAGCCGCGCGGGGGATCTCGATCATGGTGCCCACCAGATACTTCATCTTCACGCCGGCGGCGGCCAGCTCCTCGTCAGCGGTCTTGACCACCACGTCCTTGACGTACTTCAGCTCCTTGACCTCGCCCACCAGCGGGATCATGATCTCGGGGACCATGTTCCAGTCGGGGTGCTTCTTCTGCACGTTGATGGCGGCGCGGATGACGGCACGGGTCTGCATGACGGCGATCTCCGGGAAGGTGACAGCCAGACGGCAGCCGCGGTGGCCCATCATGGGGTTAAACTCGTGCAGGGAGGAGATGATGGCCTTGATGTCGGCAACGGACTTGCCCATATCCTTGGCCAGCAGCTCGATGTCGTGCTCCTCGGTGGGAACGAACTCGTGCAGAGGGGGATCCAGGAAACGGATGGTGACGGGGCAGCCCTCCATGGCCTCGTAGATGCCCTCAAAGTCGCCCTGCTGCATGGGCAGCAGCTTGGCCAGGGCCTTCTCGCGCTGCTCCACGGTGTCGGAGCAGATCATCTCGCGGATGGCGGCGATACGGTCGCCCTCGAAGAACATATGCTCGGTACGGCACAGGCCGATGCCCTGGGCACCCAGCTCACGGGCCTTGGCGGCGTCGTGGGGGGTGTCGGCGTTGGTGCGGACCTGCAGACGGCGGAACTTGTCGGCCCAGGCCATGATGCGGCCGAAGTCGCCGCCCACGCTGGCGTCCACGGTGGGCATAGCGCCGTCGTAGATGTTGCCGGTGGAGCCGTCCAGGCTCAGCCAGTCGCCCTCGTGATAGGTCTTGCCGGCCAGCGTAAACTGCTTGTTGGCCTCGTCCATGTTGATGGCGCCGCAGCCGGAGACGCAGCACTTGCCCATGCCGCGGGCCACAACGGCGGCGTGAGAGGTCATACCGCCGCGGACGGTCAGGATGCCCTGCGCGGCCTTCATGCCCTCGATATCCTCAGGAGAGGTCTCCAGACGGACCAGGACCACCTTCTCACCGCGGGCAGCCCACTCCTTGGCGTCCTCAGCGGTGAACACGATCTTGCCGCAGGCGGCGCCGGGGGAGGCGGGCAGAGCCTTGCCCACCGGCTCGGTGGCCTTCAGGGCCTTAGGATCGAACTGGGGATGCAGCAGGGTATCCAGGTTGCGGGGATCGATCATGGCAACGGCCTGCTGCTCGGAGATCATGCCCTCGTCCACCAGGTCGCAGGCGATCTTCAGCGCGGCGGGCGCGGTGCGCTTGCCGTTGCGGCACTGCAGCATGTACAGCTTGCCGTGCTCCACGGTGAACTCCATGTCCTGCATGTCGCGGTAGTGATCCTCCAGAATGTTGCAGACCTTG
>SFCP01000142.1 GCA_004558535.1 Bacteroidales bacterium
TATGACCAAAAGCAAAGTAACCATTTAGGGCTGACTCCTGCAATAGGTGGCAGCCCTAATTTTTCATTGCCTCTTGAAAAGTTTAGCGGACAGTAATAACATTTTTCAGCAAAATCCAAATCCACCTCTTCCCATTTTAACATTTGGTCCGCCACCCGCCCGACTGCTTACTCCACCCGGCATAAAACGGGCTAACGGAAGGGTGCTTCCGCAAAAATCCGCAGCACCGCCTTGGCTGTCCGCAGACGATTTGTTAACTTTGCAAACTGATACAGAGGTGGCGAATGCCCGATGAACGGTGCAGGCGATGACTGCGCAGGGCCTCCCACCCAAACGCTTGAACGATTATGGGATTTTTCAACTTATTTTCAAAGAAAGAGAAGAAAGAAGTGCTGGACGCGGGACTGGAAAAGACCAAGACCAGCGTGTTCGGAAAGATTGCCCGCGCCATCGCCGGCAAAAGCAAAGTGGACGATGAGGTACTGGACAACCTGGAGGACGTACTGCTGACTTCTGACGTGGGGGTGGATACCACCGTGGAAATCATCCATCGCATCGAGCAACGCGTGGCCCGCGACAAATATGTGGGCACGGACGAACTGAACCGCATCCTGCGCGAGGAAATATCGGACATGCTGACAGCTACCGGCACTGACGGCACCGAGGCGGAGGAGGTCACCCTGCCCGACGGCGAGACACCCTACGTCATCATGGTGGTGGGCGTGAACGGCGTGGGCAAGACGACCACCATCGGCAAACTGGCACACCGCTTCAAGGCCATGGGCAAGAAGGTCTACCTCGGCGCTGCCGATACATTCCGCGCTGCCGCCGTAGAGCAACTCTGCATCTGGGGCGAACGCGTAGGAGTGCCCGTCGTCAAGCAGCAAATGGGCAGCGACCCGGCGAGCGTGGCCTACGACACCCTGAGCTCGGCACGTGCCAACGGAGCTGACGTGGTCATCATCGACACAGCCGGACGACTGCACAACAAGGTCAACCTGATGAACGAGCTGACCAAAATCAAAAACGTAATGAAAAAGGTGGTGCCCACCGCGCCCCACGAAGTACTGCTCGTGCTGGACGGCTCGACCGGGCAGAATGCCTACGAACAAGCCCGACAATTCGTCAAGGCGACCGAAGTGACGGCACTGGCCATCACCAAACTGGACGGAACGGCCAAGGGCGGCGTGGTCATCGGCATCTCGCACCAATTGGGCGTGCCGGTGAAATACATCGGATTGGGCGAAAGCGTGAACGACCTGCAGCCCTTTGATCGCCGCGAGTTCGTCGACTCCCTGTTCTCTAACTAACTCCCCGAAGAAGCATGAAAAAAGTGGTAGACGTCATCACCATGGGATGCTCAAAAAACCTGGTGGACTCGGAGCAACTGCTCCACCTGTTCCGAAAAGCAGGATTTCGCATATATCACAATCCCGAAACACTGCACGGCGGCACAGCCGTGGTCAACACCTGCGGCTTCATCGGCGACGCCAAAGAGGAAAGCATCAACATGATACTGGACCTGGTGAACCGCAAGGAGGAGGGCGAAATCGAACAGGTGTTTGTGATGGGCTGCCTGTCCGAACGCTATCGACAGGAACTGCACGAGGAAATCCCTCAGGTGGACCGCTTCTACGGCAAGTTCGACTGGCGTGCCATGCTGACCGATTTAGTGGGCGACGCTGTGCCGACCTGTGGCCACGAGCGTGTACTGACCACACCCCAGAACTATGCCTATGTGAAAATATCCGAGGGCTGCGACCGCCACTGCGCCTACTGCGCCATCCCACTCATGACCGGACACCACATCAGCCGTCCCATGGAGGAAATCCTGCAGGAAGTGACGGAGCTGGTGAACCGCGGCGTCCACGAATTTCAGGTCATCGCACAGGAACTGACCTACTACGGTCTGGACCTCTACGGCTATCAGCGCATTGCCGAGCTGGTGGAGGCGATGGCCCGCATTCCCGGCGTGGAATGGATACGCCTGCACTACGCCTACCCCAACGCCTTCCCCCTGGACCTGCTCCGCGTGATGCGCGAGAACGACAATGTGTGCAAATACCTCGACATCGCGCTCCAACATATCAATGACAACGTCCTCAGCCGTATGCGCCGCAACACCTCGCGCCGCAACACGATAGCCCTGCTCCACACCATCCGTCGCGAAGTGCCGGGCATCTGCCTGCGCACCACACTCATGGTGGGATTTCCGGGCGAAACGGAGAGCGAATTTCGCGAACTGCTGGAATTTGTGCGCGATACACGCTTCGAACGCATGGGGGCTTTTGCCTACAGCGAAGAGGAAGGCACCTATGCCGCCGAACACTACGAGGACGACGTGCCCGACAGCGTAAAACAGCAACGCCTGGACCAACTGATGGGATTGCAGGAAGAAATCGCCGCCGAAATCGCTGCCGAACGTGTGGGCAAATGCTGCCGCGTCGTCGTAGACCGCGAAGAGGGCGACTACTATGTGTGCCGAAGCGAATGGGATTCGCCCGAAGTGGACTGTGAAGTGCTCATCCCCCGCCAAGGGAACAACCTGCAGACGGGGTGCTTCTATGACGTCCGCATCACCGACGCAGAAGAGTTCGACCTCTACGCCACGCCGGTGCTCTGAAAAATCACCTTCACAGGACGCAGGACGCAATCCGAACGTTTTACGCCCACAGCTCACCCCCTTATTACTATGAACAACAAAGATTTTCTGCAAAAGATAGCCCGCCAAATGGAAATCTCCGCCACCGAGGCCCGCTCGCTGACGGAAACTTTCATCCGGGAATTTGCCGACCACGCTGACGACGGCACGACCTACTCCATACAAGGCTTCGGCAACTTCGAAGTGCGCAAGAAAATGGAGCGCATCGTCGCCAACCCCGGCGGAGGCGGACGTATGCTCGTTCCACCCAAACTGGTGCTCTCCTTCAAAGCCGGTCCGACACTCAAGGAAAGACTGAAATAATTTATCCCCCCTCTCATCAGGAAAACGACTACGCATGGAAACAAAACTACTCCTGCAAGATTTGGCCGACCTCATGGCACGACACGACGGCATTACCAAAAAGAAAGCCGACGCCTTTGTCCGCGCTTTCTTTGAAACCATCCGCCAAGGACTGGAAACGGACCGCTATGTCAAAATCAAAGGCTTTGGCACATTCAAGCTGGTAGAAGTCGGCGAGAGAGAGAGCGTAAATATCAGTACCGGCGAGCGATTTCAAATCAGCGG
>SFCP01000019.1 GCA_004558535.1 Bacteroidales bacterium
GAAGATGCAGATTTCGCTCTTCGCTCCCGGCACCTACGTGGTACGCGTACAGAAGGACGGACGCACCCTGCGCACCGTAAAACTGCTGCGCAAGTAAGCAGAAACAACCATCGACCACTTGGTCACAACGAAATCGGAGCTGTGCGCGCACAGCTCCGATTTCTGTTTACGGACCTCCGACCGGCGGCAGACCGGCGGCAGGAAAGGCGCTCGGAAACAGGACTTTACCTTTCAACAAAAGTCTCCGTTTTATCTTGTTCGACCGATGATTGCG
Organism: Bacteroidales bacterium; assembly: GCA_004558535.1. Taxonomy (GTDB): domain Bacteria; phylum Bacteroidota; class Bacteroidia; order Bacteroidales; family Bacteroidaceae; genus Alloprevotella. The sequence continues at coordinate 275 of SFCP01000019.1, forward strand.
TCAGATGTTTGCAGCGTTGCAGCATGAAAGCCTTGTACTTTCAACAAACCGGGACGTAGAGAAAACCAAGTGCCGCGCAGTCTTATCCAAGTGCCGCGCAGCCTTGACCAAGTGCCGCGCAGCCTTATCCGCACAGGGGGAGGAAAAAAGGGGGAAGCCGCTCTCTGCGAACGGCTTCCCCCTTTTGTTGAGGCCAATATACTGCATTTTTCGGCGAAATCCCCATCCGGCATTTCGCGTTTCAAGATTTGCGCCGACTACCTCCGCCTTCCTTTTCCGGAACAGCCGTGCGCCGCCGCATCAGTCGGCATCGTTGGCAAAGAGCGGGTCCCAGGCGGGCAATACCGTGGGCTTCTGCTGGCTCATGCGCAGGATGTCCTCGGGCACGAAGCGCTTCTCGACCACTACACGGAACATGTACTCGTCAAACCACTCGTCGGTCATGATCAGGTGTCCGGCCACGCCGCTCTGTGCGCCCCAGGAATTTTCCACCTTCCACTTGCGCGGTGTGCCCTGCTCGTCCAGGTCGACGGCCATCAGGGTCATGGCGTGGCTCGAAGCCGAGGCGAACGTGCGGATGCGGTCTGCCTTGTTCATCGGGAAGTCTGTGCCGAAGAGGGCAGCATAGTCGTAGTTCTCGGTGCTGAGTACGCCCGTCTTGCTGTTGTAGAATTTTCCCACATCGCAGCTGCTGTACATCATGGTACTGTCCTTGATGGAAGCGATGGCGATGGGCTTGATTTCCTCCATGGGGAGGTTGAGGAATGTCCACTGGCAACCGTCGTAGCTGTGGCGGTCCATATTAATGGTATAGGTCTTGTGATAGGGACGCGAGGGGTCGTTCATCAGCAGGACGTAGTCATTTTTCAGGTCCAGGCCGACGTATTCCTCGTAGAAGCCGCGGGGCGTATATTTCTTTGTGCTGACAGGCTTTCCCTCCGCATTCTTCATGGTCCAGGTGAACTCTGTGGGCGGTTCGCCGAGGCAGAGCGCCAGGATGTGGTAGACGGTGGCGAGCATCTGCGTCTTGCGCTTCTGCAGTGCCGCCGGCTTCTCGCCCTGTTCCACGGCGCGGCGCAGCGTAAGGCCGTATTCGCGGAGCTTGAGCTGGAGGATGGCCGACATGCGCGAGGTATTGTTGGCATTATAGCTTTCGGGCATCACCTCTGCGGGCACGAGGCCGTACTTCATCACGACATCCTGCACACCACAGAAGGTGCCGCCGTCGCTCAGGGGGTTGTGGAAGAGCCAGTCCACGAGTTGGTCGTCCATAGGCTTCTTGGCGTTGTCGATGACAGCCTGCAGGAAGAGGTTGGACTTCTCCAGCTGGTCATAGAAGAAGCAGTAGGCCTGCGAGAACTGGAAGCTGCCCAAATTATACTGCTTTATCATCCGGGCACGCAGCACGTTGAGTCCCGTGAAGAGCCAGCAGCGTCCCGAGGACTGCTGGTCGGTGATGCCCTTCGAGGGGACGGAGTGCGAGAAGTAGGTGTCGTTGGCCGCCAAGTGGCCGGCATCGGCTGCCAGCTGGTTGATAGACGAAGCCGCCAGGGCGTTGCGCAGGGCACGGTCGGTCGCTGCGTCGGGCTGAGCCGCCTTGATGTCGTCGAGCATCGCCGATGTGATACCGCCGGCGCCTACCTGGGCCGAAACCACAGCCACCTGGGCTGCCATCAAAAGGGTAAGAAACGTTTTCTTCATGCTGTATGATGTTTTTTTGTGAAATAAAATGCTTCCCGGGAAATAGGAGCTTGTCGCCATACGGAGCCCCGAACGGACTACTTGCTGTTTTCTGCCAGAAACTGATACACGAAGGGCATCACCACGTCGTCATAATCGGTAGTGCCTCCGCCCATCATGCTGCCAAAGCCGCCCAGATTGGCCTCGTTGAAGCCATGGTTGGCGCCCTCGATGGGTTGCAGCGTGGCGTGCGGGTAGAGGGCAACGGCTTTCTCGCTGTTCGAGATGGGCACAATGAAGTCCTTGGTGCCGTGCAGGATGATGACCTGGCGGTCGTACTGTCCGATGTGGCTCCAGACGTCATAATCCTTGATGGCGTTGATGTAAGTTTCGCTCATGCCGGACATGCTGCCCATGTCGCCCCAGCCGCCCATGTCACCCCAGCTGCCCATGTCGCCCCAACTGCCTCCGCCCATGATGCCGGAGAACATGTTCACCATTTCGGGGATGTTGAAGGCCGGGTAAAACAGGATAAGGCCCTTGATGCGTGCGGGCAAATCCTCCGCTATCAGTGCCGATACCAATCCGCCCTGACTGGAGCCCAACAGAAATACGTTGTCGGTGTCCACATAGGGCAGTTGGCAGATGTCCTCTACCACCGCCTTGAGGTCGTCCACCTCGGTAAACACGGTCATGTCGTTGGGATCGCCGTCGCTCTTGCTTTGGCTGCTACCTCCGCAGAAGTCGAAACAATAGGCCACATAGCCCTGTTCGGCTATACAGCGTGCATAGCCCATCATCGCCTCGTGGGTGAGCGAGCTGCTGTGCGAAAGGATGACGGTGGGGGCCATTTCGCCCGCCTTCACCTTCTTATATACATAACCATAGATTTTCTGCTCGCCCTTGGAGCAGTAAAATTCGGCGCTATCGAGCTCTGCCACGTTGGCAGTGGAGTCAGTCACCTCTTCGTCTCCTCCTTCGGGAGGCAAAATCTCGCTGTCATCGTTGTCGCCGGCGCAGCTGCTGACACACAACGACATGACTGCCGCCATCAAGGCAAGCGGCATGACACGTAAAAGAGAGTTTTTCATCATCATTGTACTGAGTTATTAATAGTTCTTGATTAGAAGATGTGTTGCCTTCTTATTTCAAAATCCAAATGCGTCGGGGCGCAAATGATTTGTGGCGCGCATGGCCCAGCGGTCGTAGGCTTTGTTGCAGAGCACGTAGAAGAGGACGCCGCTGACCAAGCCGCCGAAGACGTCGACCAGGTAGTGGGCCTCGATGTAGACGGTGGAGCAGCAAAGCACGATGTAGAAGGGGGCCACGAAGGGGACGAGCACGCGATTGCCCTGCCACAGCAGGAGCATCAGCAGGGTGGAGATGCCGACGTGCGAGGAGGGGAAAGCTGCGGTGGGGCGCTCGCCGCCGGCCTGGGTGCTCTCTATCAAATCGTGGAAGAAGCCTTGGGGACCGGGCGAGGGCAGCATGTCGGTGTGCGACGCGAAATAGTGGCCCAAGGGCGTAAATTCGCCCGCGCGGGCAGCACTCTCGCCTATCGCGCAGAAGTAATATTGCGGCCCGGCTACGGGCAGGAACAGATAAATCAGATAATACAGGAAAAAGGCGGCCAGCACGACAAACGCGGTGCGGTCGAAGCGCTCGCGACAGGTGAACAGCGGCGCCAAAACGGTCAGCGCGATCATGGGATAATAGGAAAAATAACCCATGTGGAAGAGTTCGCTCCACCCCTTGCCGGACAACCACTCGCTGAAAGCCAGCGAGGGCTGCGTGCCGAAACATGCGAGATCGGCAGCGGCAAACAGATGGTCCTGATAGGGGAACAGGCGACAGAACTCGTACGTGTCGGGATACCAGTAGGACAGCAGGGTGAGCGGATAGAGCTTTCGCAGGAAGCGGGTGGCCGGACAGGGCATCCAGATGTAGAGCAGGTAGGCGCCTATCAGACCTGCGACCACGAACATACGTCCTTGGAGCAACTGCACGGCGGTGTCCATGCGCGGCCATAGCACGGCGATAAACAGGGAGGTCAGCAGGGTGTAGGCCCAGGTCAGCGCTTCGACGCCAAAGAGCTTGCTGTGCCGCTGCTCTGCTTGTAAAAATATCATATCCATTTTTCTTGCTTATACCACGCAACGGTCTCCGCGACGCCCCGCTCCAGGGGGTATGCCGGGGCGTAGTCCAGGTCGCGGCATGCGGCGCTGATGTCGCACTGCCAGTTGCGCTGTTTCATGATTTGGTACTTGTCGGGATTGAGGGTCGAGGTGCGTCCGCGCCAAGCCGCCACCGTGCCGGCCACCCGGCTCACCACGCGCAGGAACCACAGGGGCGCGGTGATGTGGAGCACGCGGCGCACGCCCATCTCGCGCTGCAGCAGGTCGCTAAAGGCCCGGCTGGTGTAGACGCAGCCATCTGTGAGGAAATAGGCCCGTCCCCGTGTGCCCCGCGTCAGGGCTGCGAGCGCGGCCTGCACCAAGTCGCGCACGTAGATAAAGGTGATTTCCTGCGGCCGGTAGCCCACGGCGAAGTCGACGTGCCGGGCGATGCTCTTGGCCATCAGGAAATAATCGCGCTCGCGCGGGCCGTAGACGCCGGTGGGGCGCAGGACGACGTAGTCCAGTCCCGGGATTGCGGCCAGTCCCTGCTCGGCCTGCCACTTCGAGCGGCCGTAGGCGGTGTTGGGCCGGGGCGTATCGGTGTCGAGGATGGGGGCGTAATGCAGTCCCTCGGCGGGGGCATCGACAGGCTGCTCGCGCAGCGCGCCCATCACGCTGAGCGAACTGACAAAGACGAAGCGGTGGCGCAGGGCCTGCTCCGCCACCAGCAGGCGGGCCAGGCGCAGCGTGCCCTCGGTGTTGGTGCGGAAGAAGTCGGCCTCGGTGCGACACTTGGTGGCGCCGGCGGCGTGGATGACGTAGTCCCACGGACCATGGGCGGCCACCTGTTCGCGCAGGGCAGCCTGCAGGGCTTCGTCGCTGCGCAGGTCCAGGTGGAAGAAGCGGATGCGGGGGTCCTGCAGGTAGCTTCGGCTGCTGCCGTCGCGCACGGCGGCCCACACGGTGAAGCCGGCCGAGAGGGCGGCTTCGACCATAAAGCTGCCGATAAAGCCGCTGGCGCCGGTGATAAGGAGGCTGGGAGGGGTCATAGTATGGTCACGGGAAGTCACGAGGTGGTTTGTTTTTCGGAGGAGGGAATGCGGTGAGGCCAAGTACGGCTTAGGAGCGACGGGCGGCGGGCGGTCTGACGGCTACAGGACGATGCGCTCCACGCTGAGGTCCTTGTCGTGCATGAAGAGCGTGGCACTCTCACGAAACTTCTCCGCGCTCTCGGTGGTGAAGTAGCTGACGCTGCCGCCGCGGTGCAGGCGTGCCTCCATGTCGGGGTGTCGCTGCAGGTAGTCGGCCAGTTTGCGCGCCACATATTCCCCTTGGGGCACGATGCGTACGCCCTGGGGCACGTACTTCACGATTTTCTCCATCAGCAGGGGGTAGTGGGTGCAGCCCAGGATGAGGGTGTCGATTTCGGGGTCGCGGCGCATGATACCCTCGATGCGCTTCTGCACGAAATAGTCGGCGCCGGGCGAGTCGTACTCGAAGTTCTCGACGAGTGGCACCCACATGGGGCAGGCTTGTCCCGTCACCTGTATGCCGGGGTCCATCTTGTGGATCTCCATCTCGTAGGAACCGGAGTTCACGGTGCCGACGGTGGCGAGCAGTCCGACGTGGCGTGTGACTGTGAGCCCGCAGACGGCCTCGACGGTGGGGCGGATGACGCCCAGCACGCGGCGCGTGGCGTCCAGGCGGGCCAGGTCTTTTTGCTGAATGGTGCGCAGGGCTTTGGCCGAGGCGGTGTTGCAGGCCAGGATGACCAGCGGACAGCCCTTGTGAAAGAGGGCCTCGACGGCCTGGAGGGTGTATTCGTAGATCACCTCGAAGGAGTGCGAGCCATAGGGCGCGCGGGCGTTGTCGCCGAGGTACAGGTAGTCGTATTGCGGCATCAGCTGTCGGATTTGCCGCAGGATGGTCAGTCCGCCGTAGCCGGAGTCGAAGACGCCTATCGGTCCGCGGGCGAGTATGTCGGTTGGGCTCATGCTGTATGGGGAATACCGGGGGAACGGGGTCCCCCTACTATTAATATAAGGAGTGGCGGGTGGAAAATCCCGGTTTGCCGCCGACTCCGACAGATACGACAGGGGGTGGAGAATGGCTATCCTCCACCCCTTGTCAGGTCGGTATGTGCGGCCGTGGCCCTTGCGCTTCGCAGCATGTCCCGCCGCGTCGGTCAGTTTCCCCTTTCCGGAAATCCGCCGCAGCACGCGGTGGCCGCTGCATCGGAGCGGCTAAGGATTGACGGCTCTGAGTTTTTCCAGAACAAAGGGGGTGGCATCCTCGGTGAGGAGCGGGTGCAGGAAGGGATGGCTTCCGGCGGATGTATTGACGATGCACTCGTAGCCACGCTCCATGCCGACGGCATAAATGGCGGCATCGAGTTTTTTGGCAATGGGTGCGCGGAAGTCCGCCTCGGCCTGACGCAGCAGGCTGTCGCACGAGGTGCGAAAGGCGATGCTCTTCTCCATGGCGTCCTGCAGGTCGCGCTGGCGCTTCAGCAGGATGTTTTCGGGGAAGTCCTTTTGTCCCTGCAGGAAGTCGGCAAACATGCGCTTGAAGGTGGCGTCGTTGTAGGCTGCCTCCTGTTCATACTGTTGTCGCAGGCTGGCCAGCTGGGCCTGTGCCTCGATGTATTCGGGCATCGTGGTCAGCAGTGAGTCGTAGTTCACCTTGCCGTATTTCACCGCGCTCTGTGCGCGGGCCCCAAGGGGAGTCAGCAGCACGGCGATGAGCAGCAGCAGCAATGATTTCTTCATATCGTAGACTTTTGGATGAACGTAAATGAGGTCGCAGCGGCACTTCGCGGCTCGCGGCGGGCGCTACGGCCTTGCAAACTTACGCATTATTTTTGGATTACCCTTTCCGAGAAAGCATAAAGTTTCACCACCTTCTTGTCATCGCAGCTGCGGTGGCCGCTGTCGAGCAGCAGGAGGGTGTCATACTGCGGGTAGGCGCGACGGAAGTTCTCGATTTCCTCGTCGCCCGTCACGAGCAGTCCGCCGCGCGGGGCCGCGGGTGCCTTGTCGATGGGAATAATGCGGTCGTCGAGGTAGAAATTGATGGTAAAGGGGTGCATCCGGTTGGCTTCGAGCACGTCGGAGCGGTAGGAGTAGAGTGTTCCCTCGGGCTGAATGGCGGCTATCTGTCGGGCCACGGCGCGGTCGCTCTTCACATTGAGCACGGCGGGCAGATAGAAGCCGTCGAGGGCGAAGAACAGGCCCAATGCCATGCCGGCGATAGCGGCGGGCCAGTGGGTGGGATGGGTCGTGCGCTCGGCGAAGGTGCTCTTGATGAGAAACCATCCGGCCGTGGCCACAGGCGCTACGACAGCCAGGATCTGCAGGAAGCTGAGGTGCGTGTCGCGCAGGGCGGCCAGGTAGGCCATATTCTCGGCAGCGTGGCTACCGCCCAGCCATTCGGTGCGCACGGCGCCGCCCTTGACCAGCAGGAATGCCACGGTGAGCACGCCGCTCAGCACGACCAGCGTGCGGCCGAAGACGAGGAGCACGCGGGGCCGCCGGCTGCGCAGCCAAAGCAGGCCCTCGGCCACAAAGTAGGCCACAAAGGGGTAAATGGGCAGCAGGTAGGTGCTGCGCTTGCTCTTGGGAATGCAGTAGAAGACGAAGATGATCACCGCGCTCAGCAGGCTGAACAGCCGCGCATCGTCCATGCTGCGCAGCCACTGCCACCGGCCGACGGCCCAAGCCTGTACGGCCTGCCACCAGCGGCCCACGGTGGTGCCGGCCTTGCTGCGGCGGGCAAACCTGCGGCCGAGGGCACGCCCTGCGGCGGGGAGGAGGAACAGCAGGATGAGGGTGTAGGGCACGAAGCCCGTCAGCACGGTCATCACGTTGTAGGGCCACGGATTTACATGGCTCTCGTAGCTCATCTTGCCTATCAGGCGCAGCACATTCTCCTCGTAAATCAGCCCGAGGAAGCGCGCGCCGCCGTGGGGCTCGCAGTAGGCGAAATAATACCACACACCGAGAGGCAGCAGCGAGGCGACAGCCAGCAGCGCCAGGCGCCAGAAGGCGTACCACAGGCTGCGGCCACGCAGCAGCAGGTAGACGCCGGTCACGGCACAGGGCAGCAGGGCACCGACGGGCCCCTTGGTCAGCGCCGCACCGCTCAGGCAGAGCCACGCCACCCAGGGCACACCGCGCTCGTGCCCCTCGCTCCAGCGGAACAGGGCGAGCAGCGCGCCCACCATCAGGGCGGCGAGCAGCATGTCTACGCGACAGGCCATGCCGGCCCGGTGTACCTCGAAATTGCTCAGCGTCAGCAGGGCCGTCAGCAGGGCCAGCTCCGTCCCTCGACGACGGGCGTAGAAGGCATAGACGGCCAGCGTCATCAGCGACAGCGACAGGGCCGACGGAAAGCGCGCCGTAAACTCCGACACGCCACCCGCCAACCACGACAGGGCCGCAATGCACCAGTGCAGGAAGGGCGGCTTGAACGCTATCTCGTCGCCGTTGTTGACGGGCAGTATCCAGTTGCCGTGCTCCAGCATGGAGTAGGCTACGATGGCTTCACGGGGCTCGCCGCGCGTGTTGAAGAAGGCTTCGCCCAAAAAGAGGAAAAGCGACAACAGGCAGACGATACAGAGCAGATACAGAGGAACTTGCTTTTTCATAAGCTTCAGGAATGATTTTCAATAGTATGGCAGCCCGGCAGTGCTCCGGGCAGTGTCCAAGTGCTGATTTGCGCAAAACCAAGTGCTGATTCGGAGGACATCTAAGTGCTTTGTAGAAAAAACTAAGTGCTTTGTAATTTTTTCTAAGTGCTTTGTAGTTTTTTCTAAGTGCTACTTAGTTTCCGACAGCAGTCCGTCGCGGAAATTCGGTGCAAAGTTAGCCCTTTTCCCCGATGTTTAGAAAAAAAATCGTACCTTTGTCGCTCAAATCCTGACCCATGAAAAAGTATCTTACTCTCACATTCTTAGTGCTGTTGACCGCCTGCCTCACGGCCCAGGCGCAAGTCAACTTCAAAGTGTCCTACAAAAAAGTAAGCCCCACGGAGGTGGACATCGTCTTCTCGGGAAAGGCTGATGCCGGATGGCACGTCTACTCGACCAACCTGCCCGACGGTGGTCCCAACCCGGCCATTTTCGGCATAGACAAGGCCGACGGCGTGGAACGGGTAGGCAAGCTGAAAGCCGGCAGCGGCGTCAAGACGGCCTACGACGCCATGTTTGGCATGGACATCAGCTACTTTGAAAACACCTGCACCTTCACGCAGCGTGTGAAGCTCACCAAAAAGGACTACGTGCTGGAGGGCTACCTGGAGTTCAGCGCCTGCAACGACCAAAGCTGCCTGCCGCCTACGACCGTGGAGTGTAAACTGACCGGCCACGACGGACCCGCTGTCGCCGCTGCCGCCGGCAAAGAGGCGACCAATACCGCCACGGTGCCCGAAAACGCAGCTGCTGTCACAGACCCGGCCAACCCCGCTGACGCCAACGCCGCCGCGACCATGGCCGACACCGCCGCAGCCACCGCCGGCGTACCTGCCGAAAACCCCGGCAACGCCAGTGTGAGCAAAGAACTCCGCGACAAATGGTGGAGCCCCTCCATCGACGAACTGAAAGCCTTTGGCGAAAAGAGCGTCACGGACTCCAGCCTGTTCTACATCTTCCTGCTGGGACTTGTCGGCGGACTGGTGGCCCTCTTCACCCCCTGCGTATGGCCCATCATCCCGATGACGGTGAGCTTCTTCCTGAAACGCAGCGGCAATCGGCGCAAGGGCATCCGCGATGCCATCACCTACGGCATCTCTATCGTGGTCATCTACGTGGCCCTCGGCCTGATCATCACGTCCATCTTTGGTGCAAATGCACTCAACGACCTGTCGACCAACGCCGTCTTCAACATCCTGTTCTTCCTCATGCTCGTAGTATTCGCCGCCAGCTTCTTCGGCGGTTTCGAAATCACGCTGCCCTCGTCCTGGGGCGCCGCGGTGGACGGCAAGGCGGAGAAGACGACGGGTCTGCTCTCCATATTCCTGATGGCGTTCACCCTGTCGCTCGTCAGCTTCTCGTGTACGGGTCCGATTATCGGTTTCCTGCTGGTCGAGGTAAGCACTTCGGGCGGCTCGGCCCTGGCTCCGACCATCGGCATGCTGGGCTTCGCCATCGCGCTGGCCCTGCCGTTCACGCTCTTTGCCCTCTTCCCCACACTGCTCAAGAGTGCGCCGAAAAGCGGCGGTTGGCTGAACGCCGTAAAAGTGACCCTGGGCTTCCTGGAACTGGCTTTCGCGCTGAAATTCCTCTCCGTGGCCGACTTAGCCTACGGTTGGCACCTGCTGGACCGCGAGACGTTCCTCGCCCTGTGGATTGTCATCTTCGCCCTGCTCGGCCTGTACCTGCTGGGCCTTATCAAATTTCCCCACGACGACGAGGACGAGCGCCACACCACCGTGCCGCGCTTCTTCCTGGCCCTGGCGTCGCTGGCCTTTGCCATCTACATGATTCCGGGCCTGTGGGGCGCACCCTGCAAGGCCATCAGCGCCTTCGCGCCGCCCATGTCGACACAGGATTTCAACCTCATGCCGCCCAAGGTCAACACCTTCCGCGACTACGAAGAGGGCATGGCCTACGCCCGCAGCACGGGTAAGCCCGTCTTCCTCGACTTCACCGGCCACGGCTGCGTGAACTGCCGCAAAATGGAAGCCGCCGTCTGGGAGGACGACCGCGTCAGCCGATTTATGAACGAGGACTACGTCGTCATATCGCTCTATGTGGACGAAAAAGCCAGCCTGCCCGAAACCATCACCGTCAGCGAAAACGGTAAGGAGCGTAAGCTGCGCACCGTGGGCGACAGATGGAGCTACCTGCAAATGAGTAAGTTCGGCGCACAGACGCAACCGTTCTACGTACTCCTGGACAACGAGGGTAAACCGCTGAACCAGTCCTATTCCTACGACGAGGACGTGGACAAATTCATCAGTTTCCTGGAAAAAGGTCTGAAGGAATACAAAAAAAGAAAAGACTAATTCCCGCGTGATTTCCATCCTCATCCCCGTATACAACTACGACTGCCGCGCCCTGGTGCGCGAGCTGCACGAACAAGGCCGCCGGCTCTGCAAAGAGCTGGCGGCCGAAAGTTTTGCCTTTGAAATCATCGTGGCGGACGACGCCAGCACGGATTTTGAACAGGAGGAACAGAACGCCGGCCTCGCCACACTGGAGCACGTGCGCTACCTGCGCGGCGGCGAAAACCTGGGCCGCGCACGCATCCTCAACTTCCTGGCCGCGCAGGCACGCTATGATTATTGCCTCATCATCGACTGCGACGCCTTGGTCTGCACCCCGGACTTCCTGCGGCGATATGTCGCCGAGCGCGACCGCGCCGACGTCGTCTGTGGCGAACTGCGCAATCCCGAGGTCTGCCCCCGGGGCTGCGAACTGCGCTTCCGCTACGAGAAAGCGGCCATGCACCGCCGCCCGGTAGCCTATCGCGAGCAGCATCCCTACGCCTACCTCTCCACGTTCAACGTCCTGTTCCACCGCCAAGTGCTCCTGGCCCTGCCCTTCGACCCGCGCTGCACAGAGTACGGCTACGAGGACGCACTGATGGGCCTGATGCTGGAACGCCGCGGCTACTCCATCGCCCATACCGACATCCCCCTCGTACACAACGGCATGGACCGCAACGCCGACTTCCTGCGCAAGACGGAGACCGCCCTGCGTGTGCTGTCCCGGCTGGGCGAACCGCTGCAAAGCTTCTCGGCCCTGAGCCGCCTGAGCCGCCGCCTGAGCCGCCTGCACCTGCGCCGCCCTTTCCTTGTCGTCTATGCCCTGCTCCGCCCCCTTGTCCGCCGCAACCTCCTGAGCCACCATCCATGGCTCCCTGCCTTCCATTTCTACAAACTCGGCGAATACTTGCGCCTCGGCTGAACCGACCGGCGGCAAAGCAGCCGTCCGGCAGAAATACACCAACGAGAAATCCCCGCATCTTCGCGATACGGGGATTTGTTCGTCTCATGGGGTGGGCCGCTGAGGCTGCAAGGAGCTTTTTTCGAGCCGGCGGGCGCGGCTATCGCCCGCCCAAATCGTCGTGACAGGTCTGCAGGAAAGCCTTGGCAGCCCGGATGCGCGCGGCCGAGGGAGCCGGGGCCTCCAGCATCGGCCGCGGCGGATCGGTCACAAGGTTGAGCGCCGTATGGCCCGTGGTATCGGTCCAGCCAATGCCTTCGCTCCACACGTGGACAGCACTTGGGCGGTCGTAAGTGTCGGCCAGTACATCGCGGCTGAAGCGAAATTCATCGTGGGGCAAGCCCATTTGCCCCAACAGCGTGGCGCAGAGGTCCGTCTGGTTGCACAGGACATCGAGCCGCCGCGGTCCGCACACCGCTCCGCCGGTCCATATCATGGGGATATGACTCTTGCGCGGATTTTCGTCGCCTATGCCCTGCGGATAGTTGATGCCGTGGTCGGGAAGGAGGATGACGAGCGTATTGTCCCATTGCGGCAGGCGGCGCAATGCTTCGATGAAGCGCCCGATGCATTGATCCAGATAGGCCATGGAGTTGGCGATCTTGTCATCGGGCAGCCGGTTGTAAGGCACGCCCCAGGGCTCGTGACTGGCCAGGGTGAGGAACGTCGTGTGCCAAGGCCGGTCCGCGGGATAAGCCTTGACCATGCTGAGCAAGCGGTCGAAGGCGATACTGTCCGTGACGCCCCAGTCGTGGGTGCGGCGCACGTCGGCGGGGAAGTCCTTGTCGCCATAGGTCCGCTCGTAGCCGGTGGCCAGCAGGTAGCCGTTGGTGTTGGTGAAGTTGATGTCGCCGCCGTAGAGGAACTCCGTAGTATAACCTACGCTGCGCAGGCTGCGGGCTATCGACGGGAGGCGCTCGCACTTCGAGGGGACCTTCATCACGCTGACGCCGGGAAAAGCGGGGTAGCCGCTCAGCGTACACACCGTGCCGCGGTCGGTGCGAAACGAGTTGGCGTAGCAGCGGGTGAAGACGACACCCTGGCGCGCCAGCCGGTTGAGGTGCGGCGTCACGGCAGGGTCGGCCAGCGAGTCCACGGCATTTACGAAGACGCCGCCGCATCCCTCCATCAAGATAATCAGTACGTTGGGGCGCTGGCTGCGGAGGAGCTGCTCGCGCGGCGTTCCTGCCGTGGCATAGTGCAGACTTTCGAAGATCTGCTGCCTTTCCGCTTCGGGATAGAAGTTGTACATCTCGGCGTAGTCGCGCGTCTTGAACACCGAAGATACTATGCTGAAGGCCGGATTGACGGCGCAGTGGTTCAGATAGATGTTTTCGCTGTAATACACCATGCCGACGTTGGCCGTACTCTTGCCTACGCCACCACGGATGGCCAGAAAGAGCAAACCGCCGACCACAAGGCCCAAGGCGGTGCAGACTGCGCGATTTTCAAGGAGCCGCTGCGCAAATCTGCCAAGCCGGGAGCGGGCGCTGCGCGCCCCCTGCGCCATTCCGCCCGACAGTATGCGGCCCTGTATCCACCACAGCAGCGCTGCCGTCACCGCAAAGGCCACGACCACGCCTACGGCATAGCCCGCGCTGACGCTGTTGAGCGCGCCCTCGGGCTGGCTCAGATAGGCAAACACGGTGCCGTCGAGCTTGATGTCCCAATATTCGTACAGACAGGTATCTGCCACGAAAATCAGCGCAAGCACCACGGCCACCACGCCGGCATACAGGCGGTAATACAGCGCCGAACGCTTCACGCGCACCCACAGCCCGACCATCCAGGCCAGGAGGAGCGGCGCCGTGAGGTAGGCTGCCGTGCACAAATCAAGGGGCAGGCCGTGCCATACGACTGCACAGACGTCCGTAAGTCCCACATCGCCGGTCGGGGCGGCGTTGTAGGTCATAAAAACCAACTTGGCCGCCACGAATATGGCGACCAAGGCAAGGTAATATTTAAGGAGTGTTTTCATCTGGGGAGGGTTTATTTTTCACTGTCGGGCTGCAGGCGGTCCGCCCATCAGAGTTGCTGCATATCGTTCAGCCGCCTGTAATAGCCATCCTTGGCCAGGAGCTCTTCGTGCGTGCCCCGCTCGACGATTTTCCCCTCGTGGAGCACGCAGATCTCGTCGGCATTCTTGATGGTGGAGAGCCGGTGTGCGATGGCGATGGTCGTGCGCGTCTTCATCAGGCGTTCCAGCGCCTCCTGCACCAGTCGCTCACTCTCGGTGTCGAGGGCAGAAGTGGCTTCGTCGAGGATCAGGATGTCGGGGTTCTTGAGAATGGCCCGCGCGATGGAGATGCGCTGCCTTTGTCCGCCCGAAAGGCGGCAGCCGCGGTCGCCCACCTTGGTGTTGTAGCCTTCCTCGCTCTCCATGATGAACTCGTGTGCGTTGGCCACCTTGGCCGCTTCGACTACCTGCTCCATCGTGGCGCCTTCGACGCCGAAAGCGATGTTGTTGAAGAAGGTATCGTTGAAGAGGATGGCTTCCTGGTTGACATTGCCGATGAGTGCGCGCAGATTGCTCAGCGACATTTCCTTCACATCCACGCCATCGACGGAAATAGTGCCCTCCGTGACGTCGTGGTAACGGGGCAGCAGGTCGACCAGGGTACTCTTGCCCGAACCGCTCTGCCCGACGATGGCAATGGTCTGCCCGCGCTTCACCGTCAGGCTGACATCGTCGATGACGCGGGCTTTGCCGTTGTAACTGAAGCGGACATGGCTGAACTCGATGCGGTCCTGCAAACGATGGATGTTCACGGGATTCTGGCTTTCGCGGATGGGATTTTCAGCATGTAGTATCTTGTTGACACGCTCCACCGAAGCCATACCCTTGGGGATGTTGTAAGTGGCTTTCGACAGGTCCTTGAGGGGCTGTATGATGCTGTAGAGGATGACCATGTAGAAGATAAACGTGGGCGCATCGATGATGGGGTGCTCGGGATTGGCAAAAATCAGCGTGCCGCCGTACCACAGCACCAGCACAATCAGACAAGTGCCCAGAAACTCGCTCACGGGATGGGCCGAAGCCTGACGGATGCTCACGCGGTTGGTGGCGCTGCGAAACTCGTTCGTACTTTGGTCGAAGCGCTCCTGCATCTTTCGCTCGGCAGTGAAGGCCTTGATGATGCGCATGCCTCCCAGTGTCTCCTCGAGCTGGGCCATGGTCTCGCTCCACTTGTTTTGTGCCTCCAGACTCTGCCGCTTGAGCTTCCGCCCGATACGTCCCATCACCCAACCCATCAGCGGGAGCACCACAATGGTAAAGAGGGTGAGCTGCCAACTGGTATAAATCAACACGCCAAAGTAACAAACGAGCAGGATGGGATTTTTCACCAACATTTCAAGCGATCCGGTGATGGAGTTCTCGATTTCGTTGACGTCGCCGCTCATTCGTGCGATGATGTCGCCCTTTCGTTCGTCGGAAAAGAAGCTCAGCGGCAAGCGGGTGATTTTGTGGTAGACCTGGGAACGGATGTCGCGTACGATACCGGTACGCATGGGCACGAGCATGGCTGCCGAGAGAAAATAACAGGAGGTCTTGAGCAGTGTGGCGAGCACCAGGAACAGACCAATCAGCAGCAGGGCGATGCCCGGCCCGCCGTAATTGCGCATCAACTGCTCGGTGAAGAAGTACATGTTGTGCACGAGGATGTCCTTGAAGCTTTGTCCGGCCATGTCCCAAGCCCAAAACGCCAACGGTTCCTTATTGGGGTCGTACTCAAAGAGCAGGTTCAGCATCGGTATGATGGCTGTAAACGAAAACACGTTGAGCACAGCCGAAAGGAGGTTGAACAGCAATGAGCCGAACATGTAGTGGCGATAGGGTCGGACGTAACGTCGCATGACCAGGAAGAACTCTTTCATGGGCAAAGGGGATGATAGTTGTGAATAAGGGGGACAGGGCTTGGCAAGCTCCCTGCGCAGTTTTTACTTGCGACCGAAATCGGCGGGCACTTCGCCCCATAGTTCGGTCTGCCACTTGAGTACGGGCACGCTGATGCCGTTTTTGGCCAACCAGGCCTCGGCGCGCTCCACCAGGCGGAGCACCTGCTCGCTTTTGGCATGGAGGGGGAGCTTCGTCCGGCAGTGTCCGGCGCGTGCCCAGGCCATGGCGTTGCGGCTGTCGCTGTAGATGGTGCGACGGATGCCCAGTTGTTTCTGCAGGGCCAGGGCGTGGACGATGGCCAGGAACTCACCGATGTTGTTGGTGCCGTAGATAGGGCCGAAGTGGAAGACTTCCTTGCCGTCGGCCAAGTCGACACAGCGGTACTCCATCGGTCCGGGATTTCCCGAGCAGGCAGCATCCACGGCCCAGGCGTCACCCACGATGACGGCGTCGCGCGCAGCGGCTTTTTCCTGCTCCGCCCGGACACGCGATGCCGCCCGCGGCTTGATGTGCAGGTGGGGCGGTTCGTCGTAGGCGCTGCGGGCTTCGGCCTCGGTGGCAAAGGATTTGTAGAGCGCGCCCTCCACGCCCTGCACCTGGGCCTTGCAGTCTGCCCAGCTCGCATAGATGCCGGGCTGCAAGCCTTTCCAAACGACGTAGTACTTTGCCTGTTTCAAGAAAACGCTTTTTATTAATGAGGAATTAGGAGTTAGGAATTAGGAATGGCCGTCCGGATTAGATTTCACCATTAGGGCTTCTGGTTAATACCACCGAATGGTCATTCCCCTTCCTCTTTTATTAATGAGGAATTAGGAGTTAGGAATTAGGAATGGGCTGCGCAATTTAGAAATTGGCTCGGGAAATTTGACTCTGCCGGACGGCCTAATTTCTAATTTCTAATTCCTAATTCCTAAATCCCCTCCATTACATTCTTTCCGGCATTTCGATGCCCAGCAGTCCCATGCCGAGGCGCACCACCTTGGCCACGTTGGCCGAGAGGACCAGACGGAACTGACGCTTGGCCTCGTCCTCTTCGCGCAGCACGCTGAAGTCGTGGTAGAACTGGTTATACTCCTTCACCAGGTCGTAGCAGTAGTTGGCGATGACCGAGGGGGAGTAGTCCTGTCCGGCCTGGCGCACCACGGCGGCAAAGTCGGCCACGCGGGCCACGATTTCCTCCTCCTTGGTGCTGAGCTCGCAGCCCGCAGCGGGCAGGTGGGTGCAGTCCAATCCGGCTTCGGCGGCCTTGCGCAGGATGGAGCGGATACGGGCGTAGGTGTATTGGATAAAGGGTCCCGTGTTGCCGTTGAAGTCAATGCTTTCCTCGGGATTGAAGAGCATGTTCTTGCGGGCGTCCACCTTGAGCAGGAAGTATTTCAACGCTCCCATGCCCACGATGCGGGCCACCTCGCTGCGCTCCTCTTCGGTCATGTCCTCGAACTTGCCGGCCTCGTCGGCGGTCTGGCGGGCCTGGCGCACCATCTCGGCCACCAGATCATCGGCGTCGACCACGGTGCCCTCGCGGCTCTTCATCTTGCCGTTGGGCAGCTCCACCATGCCGTAGGAGAAGTGCACCAGATCCTTGCCCCACTCGAAGCCGAGTTCGTCCAGCAGGATGGAGAGCACCTGAAAGTGGTAGTTCTGCTCGTTGCCCACCACGTAGACCATCTTGTCAATGGGGAAATCGCGGAAGCGCATCTTGGCCGTGCCGATGTCCTGCGTCATGTAGACGCTCGTGCCGTCGGCGCGGAGCAGCAGTTTCTCGTCCAGTCCCTTGTCGGTCAGGTCTGCCCACACGGAACCGTCCTCCTTGCGGAAGAAGATGCCCTTTTCCAGGCCCTGAAGTACCAGTTCGCGGCCCTCCAGGTAGGTATCGCTCTCGTAATATATCTTGTCGAACGAAACACCCAGGGCGCGGTACGTCTCGTCAAAGCCGGCGTAGACCCATTCGTTCATCTGGCGCCACAGGGCCCGCACTTCGGGGTCGCCCTGTTCCCATTTCACGAGCATATCGTGGGCTTCGCGCATCAGGGGGGCTTCGTTTTTGGCACGGGCGGTGGCATCCTCTTCACTGAGTCCCTCCTGCTGCATCAGCTGTTGGGTCAGCTCGCTCACTTCCTGACGGTAGTGCTTGTCGAAGGCCACATAGTAGTCGCCAATCAGGTGGTCGCCCTTCTTGCCGGAGCTTTCGGGCGTCTCGCCGTTGCCAAACTTCTGCCAGGCCAGCATGGACTTGCAGATGTGTATGCCTCGGTCGTTGACGATGTTCGTCTTGACCACGCGGTTGCCGTTGGCGGCAGCGATTTGTGCCACGCTCCATCCCAACAGATTGTTGCGCACGTGGCCCAGGTGCAGGGGTTTGTTGGTGTTGGGCGAGGAATATTCCACCATGACCAGGGGCGATTTCTCGTCGGCCGCCGTCAGTCCGTATTGTTCGTCGGCATGGATGTCGGCCAGGAGCTCCAACCATTTGGCCGAAGCTACGGTCAGGTTCAGGAATCCCTTGACCACGCCATATGCCGACACGGCGTCGCTGTTTTTCACCAGGTACTCGCCGATTTCGCGGGCGGTATCCTCGGGCTTCTTGCGCGACATTTTCAAGTAGGGGAAGACCACCAGTGTCAGGTGGCCTTCAAATTCACGCTTCGTCTTTTGCAACTGTATGGAGTCGGCCGGGACCTGCTGTCCGTAGAGCTCGGCCAAGGCTGCGCTGACGGCAGCGGCGATCTGCTGTTCTATCTTCATAATTCCATTTACATTTTCAACCTGCAAAATTAGCCAAAAACTTCGAAATAAGGGGTGTAAGGGGCTAACTATCCGCACTTTCAGCTGAAATAGCGGCTGAATATGCGCTGCTGCCGGGGCAGGAAGTAGCGCTGGTGTGGCCGGTAGCCACTCAGCACCAGCTCGGTGCGCAGCTGCACATCGCTGTTGATCCAGCGCGTCAGGCGGTTGACGGCCACGCGGGGCGACGAACCGGGAAAGATACGGAGCGCCATCTCGCGGCGCGTGATTTTTATCGTACGTATGTCCATGATTTGTTCTGATTTAGTGAGTGGAAGGGTATATGTTCAGACGCCAAACCGATCCCGCAGGTCGGCAATGTATTCGGGCGTCACGCGAAGGCCTGTCTCCTGCTTCGCCATGGCGGCAACCAAGCGGGGTATCTGCATCCCCTCGGTGCTGATGACTTCATCGGGGCGCAGTCCGCTGCGGCCGCACACGCTGGCCACGTACAGGTCGGTCTGGTTCTCGATGGGCGGTGCCCAGCGATGGATGATTTTACTCGGTGTGTTGCAACCGTGACGGCGGATATAGGACTTCACCAGCAGCACGGCGGCGCGATAGCCATAGTCGAAAGCGAGGAAGCGACAGAAGCCCTTGTAGGCCGGCTGCGTGGGGTGCAGCCCTTTCCACTTGTTGGTAGCGACATAGCGGATATTCAGCGGATTGCGGTTGCTGATACCCAGGTTTTCTTTTTTCATCTGCATAATCGTTCTTGTTTTTCTTTGAAATGTCCGGAAGAAAAGAGAGCGTTGCGCAACGCAGTTTTTTTCATCTGAGTTCTATGAGGAATTTATTCTCGTATGTCGACACTGCAAAAGTACGGTGGAACGGTCCGAAAAAGCCGGACGGGCCCACCGCGAAAAACCTTTCCGAAAAAGCGTCCGCCCAAGGCCCGAATCGAGGGG
>SFCP01000020.1 GCA_004558535.1 Bacteroidales bacterium
GTGCAGGCGGTTGTGGTCGTGCACGTAGGCCAAGGCTTCGCACACCTGTCGGATATAAAAGAGGGCGTGCTTCTCGGGCAGCGGACCGTTCTTGCAGAGGCCGGAGAGGGGCTGTCCATCCACATAGTCCATCACGAAATACGCCGTGCCGTTCTCCTCGAACACATCGCTTACGCTGACGATGCCTTCGTGATTCAAACCGCTGAGGGCCTTGGCCTCGCCAATGAACTTCCGCTTGTACTTGTCCACCAATTCGAACTTGCTCTTTGTGCCCACGGTGACTCGGTTGGTATAGTCCTCGCGGTTGCAGTAGTCCTGCATGAAGAACTCCTTGATGGCCACGCGCTTTTCGAGCAGGACATGCTCGGCTTCGTAGGTGCAGCCGAAGCCGCCGGCGGCAATAAAGCGCACGATGCGGTAGGTGTCGCCGCGGAGCATCGTGCCGGGTTGTAAGTGATTGAGTATTTCACTCATATTCAATATTCTTTTTTACTTCTTTATAAATAGTACCGGCTATGGAGGGCTGGTTGCGCTACAACAATGCCATTCATATACTCCCTCAAATAAAACCAATGAATCAAATAAATCGAATCATTCTAAGACCGGCCGCACAGAGCGTCCGTTGAAGCGGGAGCAATACATCGTTTCGGCACTGCCTCCCGAATTGAAATACAGACTGCACGCAATATCCGCTTCGTCCTCATCGGGCGTAGACGACCAGTATACGCCTTCTTTGCCCGCGTCGGCCGTGGGGGAATCCCAGCAGCGCCAGCCGGCAGCGGGAAAGAAAATATTGTTGCCGTTTCTCTTGGAGGTAAAGCGCATACCGGCTACGCCATTCTGAGTGGTCCATTCGTAGTCGCAGTTGTTGACTAATTCGTCGCACTCAGCCATGGTGGGTAGACGCCAGTTGCCACCCCTATTGGCACGGGCGGCATCATCAAAGGGTTTGCAGCCAATACTGATACCGAGTATCTTGAATTTAGCCAATGTCTTGCAATTATCCTCGTCATAGCTACTCTTGGGACTTGTCTCGCCCCAGGCGTAGTAATTGCCGTATTCCTCCGGAGTGTTTGCGCCCACATTGCAGGTCGCCCATTTGACACTTAGACCCAAATCGACCCACTCATGGCCAATGTGCGTGCCCAATACAGGGTCAACTGTTCTTTGAAACATTTCCTCTGTCCGGATAGTTCCTGCCTTTGGGGCTTCGGCTGCTTTCGCTTTTGCTGGTGCCGATTTTGCTGCAAAAACAGGCCGCACGCAACGTCCTTCAAAGCGGTCATTGACGAGCGTGGCGGCACCGTCCTCCGAACTGAAATTCAGGCCGCACGCAACCTCCGTATCGAACTCAAAAGCCGTAGAAGACCAGTATTCGCCTTCCTCGCCCGCGTCGTCCGTGGGGGAATCACAGTAGCACCAGCCGGCAGCGGGAAAGAAGATATTGTTGCCGTTCCTCTTGGAGGTAAAGCGCATACCGGCTACGCCATTCTGAGTGGTCCATTCGGAGTCGCAGTTGTTAATTAATTCTTCGAACTCAGGATCTGTAGGCAGACGCCAATTGCTGCCCCAATTCGCGCGGGCGGCATCGTATTCGGGGTCGCCACCAATATCGCCCATGCTGCGCTTCCATGTCTTGCAATTATCCTCGTCATAGCTGCTCTTGGGGCTTGTCTCGCCCCAGGCATAGTAATTGCCGTATTCCTCCGGAGTGTTTGCGCCCACATTGCAGGTCGCCCATTTGACACTCAGACCCAAATCGACATATTCGTGGCCATTGTGCGTGCCCAATATTGGGTCAACTGTTCTTTGAGACAGCACAGGCGGCTGACTTGATTCTGGTGCAACAGCCTGCGCAGGTCGTATTGCCGCATCCAGCAGGGCCATAAATTCGCGGACACTTTGCGGACGGTCTTTCTTGCGGACTTCCAAGGCACGCTCCACAGCATGGCGCGTGGCGGCACTGATGCCGGCGGGAAAGGTCAGGTTGTCCTCCTCATTGAGGCGGTAGTTCGGAGACTGGGGCGCGCGGCCGGTCAGCAGGCAATAAAACGTTGCTCCCAATGCATAGATATCTGTGGCGGGGAGGAACTGCCGGACATCGCCCTGCGTCTGTTCCAATGGTGCGTATCCTGGCGTGTGGACCAGCATTGACGATTTATTCTCACCGGTTGTGGGTTCATACTGCTTCGACGCGCCGAAGTCAATCAGCACGGTGCTGCCGTCGGATTTCACCATGATGTTGGCAGGCGTCAAGTCAAGGTGCAGACGGTTGTGGTCGTGCACGTAGGCCAAGGCTTCGCAAACCTGTCGGATATAAAAGAGGGCGTGTCTCTCGGGGAGCGGACCATTCTTGCAGAGGCCGGAGAGGGGCTGCCCATCCACATAGTCCATCACGAAGTACGCCGTGCCGTTCTCCTCGAACACATCGCTTACGCTGACGATGCCTTCGTGATTCAAACCACTGAGCGCCTTGGCCTCGCCGATAAATTTCCGTTTGTACTTGTCTACCAATTCGTACATGCTCTTCGTGCCCACGGTGACGCGGTTGGTATAGTCCTCGCGGTTGCAGTATTCCTGCATGAAGAACTCCTTAATGGCCACCCGCTTTTCGAGCAGGACGTGCTCGGCTTCGTAGGTGCAGCCGAAGCCGCCGGCGGCAATAAAGCGCACGATGCGGTAGGTGTCGCCGCGGAGCATCGTGCCGGGTTGTAGGTGATTGAGTACCTCACTCATATTCGATATACTTTTTATTTCTTTATAAATAGGACCGGCCATGGAGGGCAGCCTGGGTTGTGCAAGGTGAGCGCAATAAAGCTTGCTTTAATTGCCGAGCCGCAGCCAATCTTATGCAAAGATATGTTTTTATTGCCAAATCTATCACCTAAACAAGAAATATTACGCGTTTTATTGGTTTGGCAAGGGAATTTCTGTATCAGCTGAAAAGACAAAAACTGGGATAAACCCCTTGCGCTGTGCCAGCAGAAAAGACAAAAACTGAGAAAAACCCCTTGCGCTGGATGCAATGTCTCTTACGAGCCATGGATGCTGTGGCCGTCTGAGAATCCTCCGAGCAAGCTCGGGTGTTTTCAGCCGGCTACAGCATCCCCCCTGTCGGGTTTTGCATCCAGCACAAGGCGATAAACAAAATAAAACCTTTCCTCCGTGACAAGAATGAGTCGCTCAAGTCCAAGTCTTCCGTTCAATTCGTGGTCGCGCAAGTCATCCGCTCAATTCGTGGACGCTATTCTCCGAAAAAGAATTAATTCTTGAACACGGATTGAACGGATTTGACGGATTTATTTATACCTCATTGTTCATGAGAGCTGCTACATCCGTAGTCACTCAAGTCATCCGCATAATCCGTTCAATCCGTGGTTCTTTTACCCCGTGGTCTTTTTTCACCGTGTATACTTCCTCCGACAAATGAGGTGCAAACCATAATAACGTGCAAGGCGAGAGCAGAAGATAAGTTTACTTGGATTATGCCGAGTGCAGACGTTATTCAACACAGTTAAAAGGTTTATCTCTGTTTATCGCCTTGCAGAGGATGGGAGCCTTCTAAAAGAAGGTGGTGTCAGGCTTTCGGTTTGGACGTTAAGAGCTTGCTCTTATAAGACCAAACCGGAAGCCTAACAGCAGGGCGCAGCCACATCCTCTGCAAGGGGTTTATTTTGGTTTTTGTCTTTCCCGACGCACACAGCGCAGGGGTTATCCTGGCTTTTGTCGCTTCCCCCGCTTATGCGCTGGCCGGAAGCCTGCCCTCCACAGCCCAAAACTTTAATATAAATAAAGTTAAGGAGCGGTTTTGTAGCCTTTTTTGTCACACCGTCGGCGATGCGCGAAATGGGCCAATAGCACTTAGGAAAAACTAAGTGCCGGATAGTTTTACGCAAGTGCTTTCTATTTTTGACCAAGTGCCTTGTAATTTTTCGCAAGTGCCGGATAGTTTTGCCCTCTGTCGGCTTACTAAAAAGGGGAAAGCCCGCGTGCGAACGGCTTCCCCCCTATTGGTCTACGGCAAAGTTACGTAATATTTTCGCGAAATCCAAATCGGCCATTTTTCATTTTAACATTTTGGAGGCGGCTCGGAATAGTAAAAATGAAAGTCAGAGCAAGGTGAGAGCAACAGAGCTTGCTCTAAATTGCCGAGCCGCAGCCTGACTTATGCAAAAACTGCGCTTTTCATTTTGCTCTTCTCTCGCCTTTCACTAACTTTACATAAGTTAGGAGGCGGCTCGGAATAGCAAAATGCAAAAACTGCGCTTTTCATTTTGCTCTTCTCTCGCCTTTCACTAACTTTGCCCACTAATAAAAAGGGTGGAGGCCATAAATGGGCGTACACACTACTAATAAGTAACATTCGAAAACGCAATAACTATCATGAAGTTTACGGAACACAGCGACTTTAACCTCTTCGATATCAACCAGAGGGTGCTGGATACATGGAACAAACAGGACCTGTTTCACCGCAGTATGACGGAACGCGAGGGCGCACCCTCGTTCGTCTTCTTCGAAGGACCTCCCTCGGCCAACGGACACCCGGGCATCCACCACGTGATGGCTCGCACCATCAAGGACGTGGTCTGCAGATACAAGACGATGCAGGGTTTCCAAGTGAAGCGCAAAGCGGGATGGGACACACACGGCCTGCCCGTAGAGTTAGGTGTGGAAAAGGAACTGGGCATCACAAAAGAGGATATCGGCACCAAAATCAGCATTGAGGACTATAACGCCCGCTGCCGCAAAAACGTGATGATGTTCACACAGGAGTGGACCGAACTGAGCGAGCTGATGGGATATTGGGTCGACACAGAACACCCCTACATCACCTACAACAACGCCTATATCGAAACCCTGTGGTGGCTGCTCGGCCAACTCTATAAAAAAGGACTGCTCTATAAGGGCTACACCATCCAGCCCTATTCGCCCGCAGCCGGTACGGGACTAAGCTCGCACGAGCTGAACCAACCGGGCTGCTACCGCGATGTGAAAGATACTACCGTCACAGCGCAATTTCGCATCCTCGACCCGAAACCCGAAATGCAGGAATGGGGCACGCCATGCTTCGTGGCATGGACCACAACGCCCTGGACACTGCCCTCGAACACTGCGCTCTGCGTAGGACCGAACATCGAGTACGTCAGTGTACAGACCTATAACCCCTACAACGGCTGTCCCATCACGGCTGTCATGGCCCGGGCACGCCTGAACGCCTACCTCCACCCTGCCGGCGCCGAACTGCCCCTGAGCGAATACAAACCGGGAGACAAGGTTGTACCCTGGCGTATCGTGGGCACCTATACGGGACAGGACCTGGTGGGCATGCACTATGCCCAGCTGATGCCTTGGGTGAAACCGCTGGAGCGTATCGACGAGAATGCACCGGCCTTCGTACACGATGCCGCCCAAGCACATCCCGAAAAGGTCTTTGCCGTCGGCACAGACCGCTTTGTGGAACTGAGCGAAAGCGCTTTCCGCGTCATCCCCGGCGACTACGTGACCACCGAGGACGGTACGGGTATCGTACACATCGCCCCGACCTTTGGTGCAGACGACGCCAAGGTGGCCAAGGCGGCCTCTATCCCCTCCCTGTTCATGATCAACGGCAGGGGAGAAACCCGCCCGATGGTGGACCTGACGGGTAAATATTATGTACTGGAAGACCTGGCACCGGAATTCGTAGAGCGCTGCGTGGACACGGAGACCTACGCCCCGCACGCAGGCAACTACGTCAAGAATGCCTACGACCCGAAATACAATGTCGGTGGCAGCTACGACGCTGCGGCTGCCGAAAAGGCCGAAGACCTGAACATCGTGCTCTGCATGGAAATGAAGCAAAGCGGTACGGCCCTGAAAATCGAAAAGCACGTACACAACTACCCCCACTGCTGGCGCACGGACAAGCCGGTGCTCTACTATCCGCTGGACAGCTGGTTTATACGCGCCTCGGCCGTCAAGGAACGCATGATGGAACTGAACAAGACCATCCTGTGGAAGCCTGAATCTACCGGTACAGGACGCTTCGGCAAATGGCTCGAGAATGTCAACGACTGGAACCTGAGCCGAAGCCGCTACTGGGGCACGCCGCTCCCCATCTGGCGCAACGCAGAGACCCGCGAAGAGGTCTGCATCAGCTCTATCGAGGAGCTCTATGCCGCCATCGACGAGAGCGTGAAAGCCGGACTGATGACGGAAAACCCGCTGCGCGAGAAAGGATTCGTGCCGGGCGATTACAGCGACGAAAACTACAACCGCATCGACCTGCACCGCCCCTATGTGGACCGCATCGTGCTGGTATCGCCCACGGGCAAGCCCATGCACCGCGAAACCGACCTCATCGACGTATGGTTTGACAGCGGAGCCATGCCCTACGCCCAGATACACTACCCCTTCGAGAACCGCGAGGCGCTGGACAGCCGCACCGCCTATCCCGCCGACTTCATCGCCGAGGGCGTGGACCAGACACGCGGATGGTTCTATACCCTGCACGCCATCGCCACCATGGTATTCGACAGCGTGGCGTTCAAGGCGGTCATCTCGAACGGCCTCGTGCTCGACAAAAACGGCAACAAGATGTCCAAACGACTGGGCAATGCCGTCGACCCGTTCGGAGCTATCCGGCAACACGGCTCTGACCCCCTGCGCTGGTACATGATGACCAACTCCTCGCCCTGGGACAACCTGAAATTTGACGAGGAGGGCGTGAAGGAAGTGGCCCGCTCTTTCTTCGGAAAGCTCTACCACACCTACTCCTTCTTTGCCACCTACGCCAACATCGACAATTTCGATCCGTCAACGCCGGCTGTGCCCACGGCCGACCGCCCCGAATTTGACCGCTGGATTATCAGCAAACTCAACACGCTCATCAAGGACGTGACAGCGGCCTACGAAGACTACGAACCCACACGGGCCGGACGAATGATCGCCAACTTCGTGGATGCCGACCTCAGCAACTGGTACGTCCGCCTCAGCCGTAAGCGTTTCTGGGCAGGCGATATGACCACGGACAAGCTCAGTGCCTACCAGACACTGCACACCTGCCTGCTCACCATCGCCAAACTGATGGCACCGATTGCCCCCTTCTATGCCGACGAACTGTATGCCGACCTCACCGCAGGCCATGGCGAAGCTGACAGCGTGCATCTGGCAGCATTCCCCAAGGCGGACGAGACCGTCATCTGCAAGGAGCTGGAAGACAGCACGGAGATGGCACAGCGCGTATCCTCGATGGTGCTGGCCCTGCGCAAGAAGGAGGGCGTCAACGTACGTCAACCGCTGAGCCGCATCTCCATCCCTGCCACCGATGAGGCACAACGCAAGAGCATCGAAGCCGCACGGGGACAAATCCTGGACGAGGTCAACGTGAAAGAGCTGGTCTTTGCCGATGGCAGCCTGCTCGAAAAGACCGTGAAGTGCAACTTCCGCGTAATGGGCAAGAAGTTCGGCAAGCGGATGAAAGCCGTAGCCGCCGCTGTGGCCGCCCTGTCGCAACCTGAAATCAACGAACTGGAAAGGAACGGCTCCATCACGCTGATGGCCGACGGCGAAGAAGCTGTCATCGAGCGCGAAGACGTGGAAATCGTGAGCCGCGACATCCCCGGATGGACAGTAGCCAACGAGGGCACGCTGACCGTGGCACTCGACATGGAAATCACCGACGAACTGCGCCGCGAAGGATGGGCCCGCGAGATGGTGAAGCGCATCCAGACCCTGCGTAAGGACAGCAACTTCGAAATCACGGACCGTATCGACGTCTGCATAGAGCAGAACGAACTCGTAGAAGCCACACTCAAGGAGTTTGGCGAATATGTACGCGCACAAGTGCTGGCCGAAAGCCTCACCCTGACCGACCAACTGCCCGAGGACAGCGAGATACTGCCGATGGGCGACTGCCAGGTGCGCTTCAGCATCCGCCAATGCAAGAAATAATCCTGACCGAAAGGAACTAACCAACTAACCACTTACTGATATGACTGACAAGACACGTTATTCCGATGAAGAACTCATGGAATTCAAAGCGCTGATTTTGGAAAAATTGGAATTGGCCAAGCGTGAATACGAACAGTTGATGGACGCACTCATGAACCGCAGCGGCAACGGTGTGGACGACACGATGCCAACCTACAAAATACTGGAGGAAGGCTCGATGACCCAGACCAAAGAGGAGCTGACCAACATGGCAGCACGCCAGCAGAAGTTCATCCAGGGACTGCAAGCCGCCCTCGTCAGAATCGAAAACAAGACGTACGGCATCTGCCGCGTGACCGGAAAACTCATCCCCAAGGAAAGGCTGCGCGCCGTGCCTCACGCCACACTGAGCATCGAAGCCAAACTGGCGCAGAAGTAATACAGCCCCTCCGGTCTGTTCCGTAATTGAAGGTAGGTTCTATAAACGAGCTTGCGATGTACTGACGGCTATCGTACCATAGCTTCTTGCTTTTCGCGAGGGAGCGTAGCGAGCTACGTGACCTCCGTGAAGATCAAAAGATACGATGCGTGAGGCGTGAAGACATCCCTGCAAAATAGATGCTTACCTGCCCTGAATACGAATTTATAGGACCTACCTTAAAAGAAAATTGTGAAACAAAGAGCCCTCATAGCCGGCAGCATCATTCCGGCCGTACTCATCATTGACCAAATCATCAAGGTTTGGGTAAAGACGCACATGATGCTGCACGAAAGCATCGATGTGACCGATTGGTGCAAGATAATGTTCGTAGAAAACCGCGGCATGGCCTTTGGCATGTCGTTCATAGGCACGCATTTTCTCACCCTGTTCCGCATCGTGGCGGTCATCGTGTTCTTTATCCTGCTCATCCGGCTTATCAAGCGCCGCTACCCCGTAGGATTAATCGTCTGCCTGTCGCTGGTAGTGGCCGGTGCTGCAGGCAACATCATCGACAATTGCTTCTACGGCCTTTGCTTCAACGAAAGTACGCCCTTCTATGCCAGCTCCTCGCCCGCAGAATATGTCGGATTTGGGAATGGGTATGCCGGTTTCCTCAGCGGCCGCGTGGTAGATATGTTCTACTTCCCGTTCTTCACCTGGCCGGAATGGATGCCCCTCGTGGGAGGCGACGTCTTCTTCGGCGCTGTGTTCAACTTTGCCGACGCTGCGATTTCCTGCGGAGCCGTGGCCCTGCTGCTCTTCTATCCACGCTATTTCGGAGCAGGCAAAAAGCCCGCCGCCGAAAGTGCTGAACAAACCAACAAGCCGAAAGAGAAAAACTGACCCATGCAAGTACCCTACACACTCCGCAGAAACCTGCTGCCGACATGGCTCAAGGCATTGACCATGACCGGCATACTGGTGTTCTCGCTCACGGCCTGCAAAAAGAAGCTGCCCGATGGAGTGCTTGATCAAGGGAAACTGCAGGAAGTACTCTACGACTACCACATGGCGCAAGCCTTGGCACAGACACACCACGACAGCCTGGCCTATTATGAATGGTACTACACCGAAATGGTGTGGCAGAAACACCATCTGACAGAGCAGGAGTTTCAGACCACCATGGCCTACTACGCCAGAAACGCGGAGCTGCTGGCCAAGGTCTACGCAAAACTGGATGAACAATTGGCCGAAGCTACTGCCGGCGGCGTACACGAAACCAACATCTACGAACGAATGACCACGGCGGCCGGAGACACACTCAACTTCTGGCCGGGAAAATCATTCTATGTCCTCTCGCCCGAAACCGGCGGACGCATGGAGTTCCAAATTGCCGCAGACACCATTGCGCACTCGGGCGACCAGATTATGTGGGAGTTTGAACCACGCTGGATCTACCGCGAAGGAGCCAAAGAGGCGGTAGCTGTATTGGCCCTACACTACGAGGGAGACTCCGTACTCACCCAGTACGTCAACATCTACGGCTCGGGACGCCAGTCTATCCGCATGACAGCAGGCGAACTACCCCTGCGCAGTATTTCCGGATTTATCTATCAACAGGGCAAACGGGACGGTGGCAGCGTCAAACTCCTGCTTATACAATCGCCCGTGCTGGTCCGTTTCCGCAACAAGGCACACCCCATCACCTCCCCCACCGAGGGAGATAGTACCATCCACGAAGCAGGAAATGCCCCGACCAACCTGCGGACACCCGAACAGCGCATACGCGACAGCCTGCTCCGGTTGGACACGCTGCAACGGAAACGCCGGGTCATGTAAGTCCCCTATCAGAAAGAACCCCTCCGCCATGCAAAAAGCCAAGTCGCAGAAAGTTTGCCGAACAGCAGTCAGTCGGTTGCACCTGCCGGACGGCAGCGTCCTCCACAACCAAGTCATCGAAAGCATTGACGGCGACCCCATCCGCTACTTCCCTCTGCACGAGGAACTGCCCGGCACCATTTGGGCCGGCGGAGACTATTATTGGAATTGCCCCAAACCCTAAAAAAAGCCCCCTCCGCCCAATATAAAACGGGAAATCAGCAAAAAAAACGGAAAAGGCTTGTTCAACTAAACAGAAACCCCTATTTTTGCCCATAGCAACCCTGCAAACTCAAATTAATTGCTTATGACAAAACTCTTACCTATTATAATATTCAGCGCCCTGCTTACCTGTCCCACAATGGCGGCAGCCAATGAAATTCCCACAGAGGATGCTACGCTCAATGTAAGCTCCGAAAACGTGAGGGTAAACTTGAACGGGCGCACACTGCACGTGCAGAACGGCGCAGGCTTGACATTGGAAATCTACAGCGTCACAGGCGCAAAGGTAGCCTCCTACAAAATCGACACAAACGACAAGTCCATCCGCTTAGAGCTACCCCGCGGATGCTACATCGTCAAAGTGGGCGACGTAGCCCGCAAGGTTTCCATCCTGTAAGCCGCAGAAAATACAACATCTTTGCATAACCAAGAATTGGGAATTTGCTTCGCACTGCCACCAAGCCGGCATCGCCTTGCAAATTCCCAATTCTTTTTGTCCTAAGTCCATCTACGTGCCCACTCCGGCTTTGAGATGGGTCACGAAACGTGCTAATAAGTGACCTTGTCCGTACTGTCCGCCCACGTCCGGAAGACACGGAGGGCTTCCTCGCGCAGCAGGGGAACTCCCTGGAGCTTGCGGTTCATCGGGTCGAGCGGCAATTCCTCGTAAATCATCTGATCGTCAAAACCAATGGCGGCAGCATCGGCCTTGGTGTTGGCATAGTACAAAACGTCCAGGTGCGCCCAATAAATGGCGCCGAGACACATGGGGCAGGGTTCGCAGGAAGAGTAAATCACACAGCCCGACAGGTCGAACGTGCCCAACCGCATGGCAGCCGCCCGTATGGCAGCGACCTCCGCATGGGCCGTGGGATCACAGCAAACGGTTACTCGGTTCTGTCCGGTGGCTATGATTTCGCCACCGCGGGCTATGACGGCGCCAAACGGACCGCCGCCCGATGCTACGCTTTCGGCTGAAAGCTCAATGGCCTTGCGCATTAATTCTTCGTGAGTCATGTCTGTTGAAATTAAAAAGGGAGAAGGACGCATCCACGCAGTCCCCGCCGATAAAGATGAGGGACTTACTTCTCCCTGGAAGTGATTGTACAATTATGTTTCTCCAATCGCAAAATCTGTGAGCAGTGCTTCAGCACCTCGGGACGGTGGGTGACGAAAAGCAGGGTGCGATGCCGGTGCGAATGAAGTATATTCCGGATGACCGTCTGCTCGGTTTCGGCATCCAGCGCCGAGGTGGCTTCGTCCAAGAGCAGGATGGGCGCGGGCCGCAACAGGGCGCGGGCGATGCTGACACGCTGTGCTTGTCCCTCACTCAGGCCTACGCCCGTTTCGCACAGCTCCATGTCCAATCCATCGGGCAAGTCGAACACGAAATCCGCCGCGGCAGCCCGCAAAGCCTCGCACATTTCCTCCTCGGTAGCCTCGGGATTGCCCAGCAACAGGTTTTGCCGGATGGTTCCGCTCAGCAAGGTATTGCCCTGCGGCACATAGCTGAAACAGGTGCGGAGCGATGGTGTAATGGGCAGGGCTTCGGGATCGTTTACCAACGTTTCGGCCCTGCGGGCAAGCGCCGTCTTTTCCATCGGTGTCGTCATGGCCGCCTGCTCTCCGTCAGGATAGAGGCAAATCCGGCCTCCGGTGGGCTCCACCAAAGCCAACAGATGGCGGATCAGGGTAGTTTTGCCCGACCCGGTCTCACCCACAATCGCCGTCACGCTTCCGGGCGGGAACAGATAGGAGAAGTCGTCAAAAATAAGGCGGCTGCGCGAAGTATAGGAAAAGCGAAGATGCGACACCGCTATGCCCACGGCGGGCGTACGGAACGGCTGGGGCGAACGGTGTCCCAAAGTCTGCTCCACAGGCACGCGCTCCAAATCCATCAACCGCTCGGCAGCGGTAAATGCGCCGATAAATACCGGAATAAAACGGGTCAGGGCGCGCACCGGCGCCTGGATCTGTCCCACCAACTGCACGAAAGCAATCAGCGAACCGTAGGAAATCATCCCTTTCTGCAGGTGCACCACGCCCCAAGTGAAGGTAATGACATAGCCCGCGGCGAAACCAAAATTCATGAGCGAGGTGGAGAACGTGGAGTAACGCGTCTTGCGGAGGATATGGCGATAGAGTTCCTGCTGGCCGCCATGCAGGCGTGCGACGATGGTATCCACCTGCTCCAAAGTCTTGACTACCAAGGAGTGTTGCAGGCTTTCCTGCAGGATGGCTTGCAGGCGGCTCTCGGTGTCGCGCACATTGTGTGTAATGTGGCGCATCCGCCGCATATACAGCTTGCCGGTAATCAGAAAAATGGGCAAGACCACAACCACGATGCAGGCCAGCGTGCGATCCATCCAGAACAACAGGAGAAATGCACCCGTGAACTGCAGGACCGTAGTCAGCAAAGCAGGGATATTCTCGGTGGAAAACGTAACTACATCGTTGACATCCTGCTCCAGGCGGTTGACCAGATTACCGGTGTGGAAGCGGCGCAAAGGTTGCCAGCGGGCCATCAGCAACCGGTGGAACAAACGGCCGCGCATCTCGTTGCAGGCACGAACACCCAGCACGGCACGCACCCACTTCGACGCTATGCCCAGCAGCAACTGGCACACGACGATGGCTATAATCAGGGAAATGGCAAACGACAGCGTGTAATGGGGATTGGACCCCGTGGCAATATCGATGGTCAGCTTCGTAGCCCAGACAAAAGCCAGGTCCGTGACAACCAGCAACACGCCCAAGATAGCATTGAGGGCGGACTGGAAACGAAAGCCGCGACCTGTGCGCCACAGCCACCGTGTTAATTGAGGAATAGAACGTAACTCCATAAAAATACAAAGGGGAGCAGAAGTTTCAGATAAGGGATGCTGGCGACTAAGTCCGTCCGCCGAGCCCCCACATCATTTTTTCGCGCAACGTGTCGAAGAACAGCTGGTGCTTCACCTTGACCACGCCGATGGTATAGGGCGCACGGCGCAGGGTCAAGGCCGTGCCGTCGGCGTAACTGTCACTTCGGCCGTCGATAGATATCAGGAAATTGTGGCTGCGGCTCTTCACGATGAGCGTAATCTCGACATCGTCGCAAAGAATCACGGGGCGCGAGGTCAGGCTGTGGGGAGCGACGGGCGAAATGCAGAAGCTGCCGGAACGCGGTTCGATGATAGGGCCGCCTACACTGAGGGAATAGCCGGTGGAGCCGGTCGGCGTGCAAACTATCAAGCCGTCAGCCATATAGTTCGCCAACAATTCGCCGTTGACCAAGGTGCGGATTTCAATCAGCGACGAGATGTCGTGCTTCAGCACCGCCACCTCGTTAAGCGCATAGGGATAAGTGAGCAGCGGCTGCCCGTCCTTGCTGACTTCCAGCAAGGTATGTTGCTCTACCTTGTACGCACCCTGTTGCAACATCTCCAGAGCTTCGTCTATACAGTCGGGCGAAGCATCGGCCAAGAAGCCCAAGTGCCCCGTATTGATACCCAGGATGGGCAAACCGGTATTTCCCACACGCGCTGCCGTGCCGAGGAAAGTGCCATCGCCTCCCATGGACAGGGCCAAGTCGGCTTCAGTCGGAATTTCATCGGTCACGTGCAACCCGTCGGGGTCAATGCCCATCTGCTCCGTAATGAAGCGGGCAAACCGGCTCTCCACCCAAACGCCTATCCCCAAAGCCCGCAATTTTTTCACCACGGCCTCTACGTACAGGTTCTTTCTGGCCTGATGTATGTTGCCAAACAATATTACTTTCATACCTTACAACCTATTGTTTATCTTTTTTTTACAAAACCAGCTCCAAGGGGCATTAAAAAAATTAGTACTTTTGCATCCGCTTGCAGGGATTTGCAGGGACAAAATTAGCGAAAGACCGCCGAACCCGCAAACTTTTCGCACAAAAACCCCGCCAAGCCCTCACGAAGCGACTATATTGGCGAAGGCTTCCTCCCTATCGGAGAAAGGACTTCACCCCAAAACTTGCCCTCATGACTAAACTAAGTGTCAATATCAACAAGATAGCCACACTCCGCAACGCCCGCGGCGGAAATATGCCCAACGTAGTGCAGGCTGCCCGCGACTGCGAGCGATTCGGAGCACAAGGTATCACGGTACATCCGCGGCCGGACGAAAGGCATATCCGCTATGCTGATGTGCGAGAACTGAAACCGGTACTCTGCACCGAATTCAACATCGAGGGATTTCCCTGTAAGGAATTTTGCGAACTGGTCTGCGAAGTACTACCTACGCAAGTAACCCTGGTGCCCGACCTGCCGGGACAACTGACCTCGGACCACGGATGGGACACCGTGCAGCAACGCGCTTTCCTGACCGATGTCGTACAGATGTTCCACGAAAAAGGCATCCGCACCTCGCTGTTCATTTCCCCCGAAGTGCGGATGGTGGAGGGTGCCAAGGAGACCGGCACCGACCGGGTCGAACTCTACACCGCCGCCTACGCCGAAGCCTGCGAGCAGGGACGGTTTGAGCAAGGCATCCAGCCCTATGTCGAAGCTGCCAAGGCCTGCCGCGAAGCAGGACTGGGCCTCAACGCCGGCCACGACCTCAGCTTGAAGAACCTGCCGTACTTCCACCAGCAAATTCCCTGGACAGACGAAGTCAGCATCGGGCACGCGCTGATTTGCGACGCCCTCTATCTGGGACTTCCCGAGACGATTGCACGATACCTGCAATGCCTCGTATGAACGAAACAGCACTTACAGAACACCATCTACTCCAAATATGATACATATACTTTTGGCAACCGGTTTCGAAGAGATTGAAGCCGTCACCACCATCGACATCCTGCGCCGCTGCGGCTTGGAAGTGCAAACCATCAGCGTCACAGGCACACGCTTGATACGCGGAGCACACGGCATACCCATCATGGCCGACGGATTATTCCGCAAGAACATCATGGACCAGTCCGAATGCGTGATACTGCCCGGCGGTATGCCCGGCACCAACAACCTGTGGGCGAGCGACGGCATGAAGCGCAATCTCATCACCCTCCACGGAAAGCAGACGCTGATTGCTGCCATTTGCGCCGCACCTATCATTCTGGGCCGACTGGGCCTGCTCTACGACCGCCGTGCTACCTGTTACCCCGGATTCGAGGAGGAACTCGAAGGCTCCTACCCCACTCCGGAAATGGTCGTCGAGGACGGACACATCATTACCGGCCGCGGCCCCGGCGCTGCCGCCGAGTTTGCTTTCGCCATCGCGGGCCGCTTTGTGGCGCCCCACGTCATCCGGCAGCTCCGCGAGGACATGATTCTGAATTAGTCCGCCAGCGTCGCACGGAAAGAGCTTGTAAATCGATTTATCCGTTCGTCAGTGCTTCCTACATTAGACATAAAATATCTGAAAGGCATAGGTCCCGCACGTGCTTCCCTCCTGAGCAAGGAACTTCAAGTGGAAACCGTGGGGGACTTGCTGCGTATATGCCCCTACAAATACATTGACCGCACGGTCATCCACCGTATCTGCGACCTGCGCGAGGAAATGCCCTTCGTACAGCTACGCGGACAGATCCTGGAATTTGAAGAGGAGGGAGCAGGCCGCAAGTACCGTCTGAAAGCTACCTTTACGGACGGGACGGGCTACGTGGAACTGGTCTGGTTCAACGGCATCAAATATATCCAGAAGTCGCTGAAAGTGGGCAAGACGTACCTGCTCTTAGGCAAGCCGACCCTCTTCAACCACCGCTTTGCCTTCAGCCATCCCGAAATCGACGATGCCGACAATCCGGCCATCATGGAGCGGAAGATGCAGGCCCACTATCACACGACGGACAAGATGAAGCGCGCCGGCTTTGCTTCGAAGCAAATGGGCGAAGCCATCTGCACGGCCCTGGCGCAGTTGCGGCCCGATGCTATTATAGACCCGCTGCCGCCCTACCTGCGCGAAAAGTACGCCCTACCCGATTTGTACCAAGCGCTCTGCGACCTGCACCGGCCGCTCTCGGCCGAAGCGGTCGGCACAGCCCTGCGCCGTATGAAATTCGAGGAGCTTTTCTTTCTGCAGCTGGACATTCTGCGCCTCGGTCTCAACCGTAAGCGCACCACGCAGGGCTTCCCGCTTCGGCGCATCGGCGACCTGTTCAATACGTTCTACCGACAATACCTGCCCTTCCCCCTCACCGAAGCACAGAAGCGGGTCATACGCGACATCCACGGCGACCTGCGCAGCGGCCGGCAAATGAACCGTCTGCTCCAGGGCGATGTTGGTTCGGGCAAGACGCTCGTAGCGCTCTTTGCCGCGCTCATTGCTATCGATAACGGCTATCAGGCTGCCATCATGGCGCCCACGGAGATTTTGGCGGAGCAGCACCTTGTCACCCTGCGCCAATTCTTGCACGACATGCCGGGCATCCGCATCGAACTGCTCACGGGCAACGTCAAGGGAAAAGCCCGCCGCACCATCCTCGAGGACACTGAGCGCGGCGAAGTGCACCTCCTGGTGGGCACGCACGCCCTGATCGAGCCGAAAGTTCGCTTTGCCCGCCTCGGCTTGGCCATTGTCGACGAGCAGCATCGCTTCGGCGTGAAGCAACGGGCCGCCCTGTGGGAGAAGAGCAGCCCTTGTCCGCCGCACATTCTGGTCATGACGGCCACGCCCATCCCGCGCACTTTGGCCATGACCGTCTACGGCGACCTTGATGTATCGGTTATCGACGAACTACCGCCCGGCCGCAAGCCCATCCAGACGGTGCACTACCGCAGTGTGGACCGGCCAAAACTTTTTGCGGGCCTGCTGCACCAACTCAATCAGGGACGGCAGGTATACGTCGTCTATCCGCTGATACAGGAGAACGAGAAACTGGATCTGCAGGCTTTGGAACAGGGCTACGTTGCCTTGTCCGAGGCTTTTC
The DNA here is from genome assembly GCA_004558535.1 of Bacteroidales bacterium. GTDB lineage: Bacteria > Bacteroidota > Bacteroidia > Bacteroidales > Bacteroidaceae > Alloprevotella. Next base: position 17,310 of record SFCP01000020.1, read on the forward strand.
CGCAGTACAAGGTGGGAAAAGTGCACGGCAAGATGCCACCGGCCGAGAAAGATGCTGCCATGGCCGAGTTTGTGGAGGGACGCACCCGCCTGCTGGTCAGCACCACAGTCATAGAGGTAGGCGTCAATGTGCCCAACGCTTCGGTGATGGTGATAGAAAATGCCGAACGCTTCGGACTGGCACAATTGCACCAGCTACGCGGTCGCGTGGGGCGCGGCGCGGCGCAGAGCTACTGCATTCTGATGACGCGCGACGAACTTTCCCAAACCACCCGGCGGCGCATTTCGACGATGGTGGAAAGCACCGACGGTTTCGTGATTGCCGAGGAGGATATGCGCCTGCGCGGCCCCGGCGACCTGGAGGGTACTGCGCAGAGCGGCCTGCCCATCCATCTGCGCGTGGCCAATATCATCCGCGACGCTGACCTGCTGGCGACCTGCCGCAAGGCCGCTTCCGAAATACTCCGCTTCGACCCGGAGGAAAAGCTACCGCAGAACGCCTGTATCTGGCAGCACCTGCAGCACCTGAAAAAGCTGCGCGAGAATTTTTCTGGGATTTCATGAGCGACGATGGCCGGCTTCCGCCGGCCATCGTCGTAATATTATATAGGTACTATAGTTTCTATAGAGACTATAGGGACTATAGAGACTTACTCTTGTCCTTCTCTTGAAAGAGGAAATAGAAGAGCACGGCCACGACTAAAGCAAAGGCCGAGAAGATGAACCAGGGATATTGCCAATCACCCATGAGGTAGGAGTTTTCTTCCCCGCCGACAGTCACCATCTTCCACGCACAGAAACGGTCGATGACGGCGCCGGCCGCCAGCGTGCCTATCGTAGCACCCAGTCCGTTGGTCATCAGCATGAACAGGCCCTGCCCCGATGCACGCATATCAGGCGTACATTCGCGATCGACAAACAGACCGCCCGACACATTGAAGAAGTCGAAAGCAACGCCGTAGACTACGCACGACAGGATGAACAGAATGACGCCCGGGAAGGCGGGATCGCCCAAACCGAAGAAGCCGAAGCGCAGCACCCAGGCCACCATGGCGATGAGCATCACCACCTTGATGCCGTAGCGGCGCAGGAAAAACGGGATGAGCAGGATGCACAGCGCCTCGGCCATCTGGGACAGCGACACCAACAGCGTAGCATTGTTGGCCGCGAAGCTGTCGGCGTAGGCCGGTTCGGCGATAAAGTGCGTGATAAAGGGTCCGGCGTAACCGTTGGTTACCTGCAAGGACATACCCAGCAGCATCGAGAACAGGAAGAACAGCGCCATGCGCTTCTGCTTGAACAGGCGGAAAGCATCCAGCCCCAGCATCTCGCTCAGCTTGCGGCCCGATGTTTTTACCACTTCACACACGGGCAGCGTCAGGCAATAGAGGAAGAGCGCCACACCCAGCACGCCGCTGACAGCAAACTGCCAATAGGTGTACTGGAACTTGCCGCTCTCTTTGGCCAGCGTGAAGAAAAATTCCCCGCTGTCGCTGAGACAGGCACAATTGACAAACCACATGGTGGCGATGAAGCCCACAGTGCCGAATACACGGATGGGCGGGAAATGCTTCACCGTGTCCAGGCCGTTGTTCTTCAGGATGGTATATAGAATGCCACGCTCAGCGTGTAGAGGGCGATGAAGTTCGCCTTGTCGGGCACCGCCTGCGTCGCCCCCATATAGGCCAAGCCCAGCATCGAGGCGCCCGCTACCAAATGACAGATGCCCAGCAGCAACTGCGGCCGCACATATTTGTCGGCCACGATGCCCATCAGCGTAGGCATAAAGATGGACACAATACCCTGCAGGGCATAAAACCACGCAATTTCTCCGCCCATACCGCAACGGCCCAGATAGTTGCCCATCGAAGTGAGGTAAGCACCCCACACGGCAAACTCGAGGAAATTCATCACCGTCAGGCGAAGTTTCAAAGAATTGTTATTCATAGAAAGATAGATTTATATGTCAACTTGGAATTCCTAATCCCTAATTCCTAATTCCTAATTTCTCATTCCTAATTAAATTCTCCAAAGCGTCCGGCACAAAGGCTTCCTTGTAAGCTGCCACCACGCAGCCGCCGGCATCCACCACATAGATGCGCGGGATGGTCCGTTTGGCAAAGAGGGCATAGACCCGGCGGTCCGGTTCGGGCGCATAGGGCAGCGAAAGTCCCTGCTCGCGCCAGAAGTCTGCCGCCTCGTCGGCCACCTGTTCGCGTCCGATACACAGGAACGTCACACGGTCGCCCCACTTCAGGTACAGCTCGTTCAGGCGCGGCAATTCGCGGCGGCAATCCGCACACGCCGTATTGAAGAATACCAGCACCGCCGGCCGTCCTCGCAGCCCGGCATCGCTGACTATCTCGCCACTGCTCAGCCGCACCTGAAAGGGCGGTACGGTGTCGCCTACAAGCACCACGTCGTTGCCGCCCGTATCCATACTTTCGTTGATGGAGTCGCACGCCATCGGCATCCACGCCAACACACAGGCCATCACGCCGTACAGCAGGCGGGCCACTACATCCGCGGGCGTCGCACCTGTCGCCTTTCTTCCGGCATACATCTTGTCAAACTTCATGGATAGAGTCTATTAAAAGGATCACGAGAAGAGCAGGCTTCCGGCCTGCGCAGGGGAAAAAGGGTAAGCTTAATCGGATGCAAATGTATATAAAATCTGCGAAATGACGCGCCGCCGCGTCCTATTTTGACGTCTCCTGCGGAGGGTTTCCTCCTTTTTGCATGCGACAGCGGGCCGCACGTGTTGTGCGGCCCGCTGCGATGTTTCACCTTTTTCGGAGAGATTTATTACTCGCCTTCGTAGGACCAAAGGCTGGAGTTCCAGGCACGACTGCCATCGGAAGCATTGTCATCTTCATACTCCCGCTTGTTGGAAAGTTGCACGCCATTGCCTTTAACATTGGAGGCCCCCAACATAACGGACTCCTCGGAGTAGAAATTCAAGACTGTGGATTGGGGCGCTGTATAATTCTTTTTCATGATTTCGTTTGTGAAGGGATTATTTAATGACTTTCTTACCATTGATAATGTAGATACCCTTTTCGGCCTTGCTGACGCGGCGTCCTGTCAAGTCGTAGATAGCCTGCGGCACGTTGTTGCTGCTTTCCACGCTTTCCACGCCGGTAGCCGTGCCCTTGAACGCAAAGCCTCTGACAGGCTGCGCGC
>SFCP01000143.1 GCA_004558535.1 Bacteroidales bacterium
CGCAAGCCCAAAAGCTGAATGGGGTACGGGGCGAAGCCCCGTCGACACGATTTTTGAAAATAACGTATTCTGTTATTTTCTCCCGTTTTTCCGTATGCGCGGCAGGCCGGAGGTATAATTACCTCTGGGACTGTCTGCGCCATGCGCCGAGGGCTTGTTTTCTACGCCAACTACAACTCTGGCTGGCGTGTCCTCCATGTCGGTGGCAACTGGAACAACGGCGGCAATGCCGGCCTTTTCTACTTCAACGCGAACAACACCTCGTCGAACTCGAACTCGAACGTCGGCGCGCGACTACTTGTTTTTTCTTTTGACTGGCGCAGGCTTTCCCTCACCGCTTGGTGAAAATATTGCCGCATAGGACGGGGTTTAGTAGGCTTCGGCTCGAACGATCTCGCAGGCAAACAAGGACGGAGGGAAAATCCTATGCCGAAACGAGTCGGCTATCTCTACGACAAGATGGTTGACCGGGACTTTATCCGCAGCGTCATACAGGAGGCGGCTAAGGGACGTCGGAACAGGCGAGACATCGCCCGCGTACTGGCGGACCTTGACGGATACGTCGAAAAGACCTACGAGCTTGTTGCAACGGAGAGCTTTGTGCCATCCGCGCCGAAAGTGCGTGAGATCTACGACGAGAGCAGCGAGAAGTTCCGAAAGATCAAGATGGTCCCGTTCTGGCCGGACGGCGTGATCCAGTGGATGCTGGTGACGGCCATGAAGCCGGTGCTTATGCGCGGGATGCACCCGTGGTCCTGCGCGTCGATTCCCGGACGTGGTGGAAAGCGAATCCACAAGAAGATCCGCGGCGCGCTTCGCAACGACCCGAAGGGAACGAAATACGCCGCGGAGCTGGACGTCGCTCAGTATTACCCCAGCATCTCCGGCAAGCGGCTGATCTGGGCGCTGGCGCGGAAGATCAAGGACAAGCGCTTTCTGCGGACGGTCTATTCCATCATCGAATCCTGCGGCGGCGGGCTGGCTATCGGGTATTATATCTGCCAATGGCTGGCAAACTTCTACCTGGAGTCTCTGGACCAGTACATCATGACGCTGCCGGGTGTGAAGTATATGACCCGCTACATGGACAACATCACCCTGCTCGGGCCGAATAAAAAGCAGCTGCACAAGGCGCGGAAGCTGATCGCCGCGTTCATGCAGCAGCGGCTCGGCCTGTCCATGAAAGCGAACTGGCAGATCTATCCCACGGCAAAGCGCATGGTGAGCGCGGTCGGCTATCGCTTTTCCCGCACTCATGTTATTCTGCGCAAGCGGAATTTCCTGCGCTTCACCCGGCAATGCCGCCGCGTCAAAAAGCGGCTTGATGCCGGAAAGCCTATCATGTTTGCCCAGGCCTCCGGGCTGCTGAGCCGCGCCGGGCAACTGAAACACTGCAATAGTCATACAATTCGGGTGAAGTACATTGACCCGATTGGAGTAAAACATCTGAAGGAGGTCGTGCGAAATGAGAGTAAGAGGCGACAACGCGCCCAGCAACGCATTCTCGCTGGAGGAGCAGCCTAATAAGCCGGGGGTAGCCCTGGTACGCTTCTATGAGAACGCCGAGCCGTTTGAGGAAAAACGGGACGAGCTGACCATCAGCGGGTGGGTGTACGACGAATATCACCTGGAGCTGAATATGTACGACGGCCTGAGTGAAGACATCCTCGGCAACTATGCCGGTTATCTGGCGCAAGCCAAGCTGCATGAGGCGGAGGGCAAGACGATCCCCTCCCTGCAGCAGCAGGTAGCCGACCTGGAGACCGACAAGGCGGCATTGACGGAAAAGGTGACAAGCCTTGAGGGGCAGGTCACCGATACGCAGATGGCGCTATGCGATGTCTACGAACAGATCGTCGCCGTGACATCTACAACAGGAGGCGAGTAACCGATGGCGAGCAATTACATGGTGAAGGTCTACGCAGACCTGATCCGCAAAGGGAAAAAGACGATTGAGGAAGTTCCCGACCAGCTGCAAGCAGCCGTCCGGGAAATCCTCGAAAATAGCAAGAATGGAGCTGAGGGCTTATGAAAAGCCTTCGGCTCCTTCTTTTATACATTCTGATGGGAAAGGAGGTATCAGTTATGGCAGTTGTCTACGCGACCCTGATCGTCAAGGGCAAGAAGACCATCGACCAGGTTCCGAGCCTGATTCGGAAGCAGGTCGAGGAGATCCTGGCAGATCTCGAAGTCACCGTCTGACCACGGCATTGATACGAAGGGCAGCTCCTTTGCGGGGGCTGCCCTTCTTATCACGCGCAGAGGAGGATTGAGAGATGACGCTCAAGGAGATTTTGTTTGGTGGGGGAAGTGCGCTGTTTGTGCTACTGACGCTGCTCCAGCTCGCCCCCATCAAAATCAATCCGTGGTCTGCAATAGCAAAGGCTTTCGGGCGCGCTATCAACAGCGAGGTCTTGGAGAAGGTCGGAAAGCTCGAAAGCGAGCTGCAGTGCGTTCGGTCTGGCATGGCCGAGGAAAAGGCCGTCAACTGCCGGGCGCGCATTCTACGCTTCGGCGATGAATGTCTCCACGGCGAGCGCCACACCAAAGATCATTTCGACCAAACGCTCCGGGACATCGCCGCCTACGAACGATACTGCGAGGATCACCCGGAGTTTGAAAACAATGTAACAGAGCTGACCAGCGACCGAATCAAGACGATATATCGCCGGTGCTTGGACAGCAACGACTTTTTGCAGTAAGGAGGACGCACAATGAACGTGCTGGATATGACGATCATCCGCCTGGCCGCAGGGCTTGTGCTGCTGATCGCCGCGAACATTGCCCTCGGTTCCATCAATGCCATCATTGATGGGGAATGGGATCAGACGAAGTTCCGCAACGGCTGCATCAAGAGTGCAGTTGTGGCAGCGGCGCTGGTCGCGGTCTACTTCGCCGGGTACCTTAACCCCGATCTGATGGTGGTGGAGGTCGATGGGCAGACCGTAAACCTGATGACAGCGGTATCGCTGGCTATGCTGGCAGCCTTTACCGCCTATGCCGTTGATGTACTGAAAAAGCTGAAAGATATGCTCTCTACCGCGACACCCGGGGCGGACGCGGCGCCTGCTGCCTGCCGGCGAGAGCGAGGAAACCCCTGCCGTCCCCAAGGAGGAATGACCTATGAACGCTATTGACCGTGTTCTTGCCACCGCCCGCAGCGAGATTGGCTACATCGAAAAGGCCACCAACTCGCAGCTGGAGGATAAGACGGCAAACTCCGGGAGCAATAACTGGAACAAGTTTGCCGCTTTCCTGGATGGCCTCGGCGTAGTCTACAACGGTGCCAAGAACGGCTATGCCTGGTGCGACTGCTTCGCGGACTACTGCTACATCTACACACTAGGCCTTTCGATTGGCATGGCTATGACCTACCAGCCGGAGAAGGGCCTCGGTGCAGGCTGCACCTACTCCATGCGTTATTACAAAAACGCCGGAGCATTTTTCAAGGCCCCGCAGCGCGGCGATCAGATATTTTTCACCAACGATGGCGGCGATACCTCGTATCATACCGGCATCGTGGAGAAGGTGACTGCCGACAGGGTCTATACGATCGAGGGCAACACTTCCAGCGCCGCAGGCGTCGTTCCGAACGGCGGTTGTGTCCGCGACAAGAGCTACCCTCGCAACGCAAAGTACATCGCTGGTTACGGCCGGCCGAATTGGGATCTCGTCAAGGAGGAAGAAAGTATGCCCGAGATGACACAGGATAAGTTCAACGAAATGTTCAAGGTTGCTATGGCCGCCTACCGCGCCGAGCTTCAGGATAACGACTGCGGCAATTTCAGCGCGGATGGCCGGAAGTTCGTCACCGAGAGCGGCCTGCTGGTTGGCGGCAACACGCTTCCGAACGGTGAAGCCAATTTCATGTGGCAGGATTTCCTGACCCGTGAGCAGTTTGCAACGGTGCTCTACCGCTTCGCCCAGAAGTTTGGGCTGAGCTGATGGCAAGGCGCAAGCGCAGAGCCGCGAAGAAGCGCAAGGTCGAATGGAGCAAGGTCGTGTGCCTGCTGGCGATGCTGGCCGGTCTGCTGATCGTTCAGGAATGCCTGTTCCTCATGTATCTGTGCATCAAAAGCGGCTACACCGCCGCCGCTGCATGGCTTACTGCCGCCACCGGCGTTGGTGAGGCGATCATCATCGCCGGAGCAAACGGCTACCTCTCGCTTGCGAAGTCCGACCACAAGCGTGGAGGGATCACCTTTGAGGCAGCCAAGGCAAACAATTTCCGGACCGACACGGAGGACGACGGCAGCATCGACAGCCCCGCCATCTGAATACCGCTCACACAATGAAAGCCCCCTCGCAGGATTTTACCGTCCTGTCGAGGGGGCTTTTTCTGTTTTCCGGCGCTTTCGCGTTTACGGGGCTCTGTGTCGCTTTTCACGGCTTAGGTGTGCGTCTACCCTCCCGCGATGTAAAGGGCGTGTTGCAACTCTCCTACGGCGGCGAGAGAGGTGCTTGCGCGTGGCCGCCGCGCCTTCCTTTCAAAAATCCCATGTGTCCCGTGCTGGAACAAACTCAATGATCGTTCCCTCAGGCACGGGGTCGCAGGGCTCGCCGTCAAAGGCGTTGCCCTGCTTCGTGCAGATGTCGGCCGGTCTGCTCCGGCGCGGGTCGACATCGACATAGAGCCGACCGTCGCACTCGTACACGGGGCGGTCCCAGCTATCACGCCCTCGGAATTCCAGTCTCAGCCGCGGCGCGGCGCAGAACTCCTCATAGCTCATGTGACCCTCCGCTTTCATCGCGGCGCTGGCAGCGGCCAGCTCCTCGGGCGTCCAAGATTTGCTCATGCTCAATAGTCCTCCTCGATACATTCATCGGCTTCGGTGTAATAAGCACCGTCATAGCCTTTTCCCATGACTTTATCATAGCAGTCGAAACACACCAGCCGGAAAGTGATGCCGTGGCAATCCCGCGTGAAAGTCATGTCCTCTCGCTGAAACTCTTTCCCGCAAACCGGGCAAGTCAGCTTCGGAGCATCTTCCGGCACACAAGTTGCTCTCACAGGTATTGCCTCCCTTCTTCATCGTTCACGGTGAAATGATAGCCCTCGGTCAAAAGCACAGTCCCTTTGATTGGCGCGTGGATCATGACGGTGCGGCGACCGATGTAATCCGCTGGAATTTCACCCGGCGCGGAGACGATAGCCCATGCGGTCAGCGGCCGCCGATCCCCCGTCATGTCTTCCAGCGCCTCCATCGTGCCGCAGGCATCGCAGATATGGACCGTTGCCCTGCGGCTCAGTGCGTTGCGGGTGACGCTCTCCGCGTCCATCGCCATCTTCCCGCAGCGGGGGCAGGCAAAATGCCCGCCCTGCTGCTTTTCTGCAAAACACTCGATCAGCGTCCTGGCTTCGTTCTCGTTCATACAGATGCTCCTTTCACTCAATGGCAGCTTCGATGCTGCTGATGACTTCCTCCAGGTTGTCCACGGCTTCGGAGAGGTTGTCGCAGGCTTCGTCCGCCTTTTCATAGCGTTCGCTCTCCTGCATATTCTCAGGGATATTGTCGCGGTACTCTTCCTCCTCAGCCTGGAGGTCTTCGAGGCTGCCCTTCAGCTCCTCCAGCTGGTCGATGATGCTCTGCAAATTCTTGCGGCGGATTTTGTTCATGGTCGTGTCCTTTCTCCCCGTAGGCCCGATAGGTCAGGCACTTCGTTAATCGACGATAATGATTGCGGCACCGTCAAGTTCGTATTCCTCACCAACCGAAGCGAGGTCCGCCCAGCCTGCAACATCTGCGGCTGTGTCGTGGCTATAGCCGTGGTCAGTCAGAAAAGCATAGATGCTGTCATGCGCCCATGTCTTGAATTGTGCCTGCGCCGAGGCGGTTTTGATGATGATTGTTCCGTACATTTCGCGTTTCTCCTTGCCCTCGTGACCTCCGGGGCGGGCGGTGATTTAGCAGCAGTAGAAGCGGAGTTCGCCGTTGACCAGCTCATACATGAAGCAGGCGCAGTCAAAGCGAACGTAGTTCCAATCGGTGGCCTCGTACACAGGCGCGCGGTCGAAGGTGCCAGACTTGCGAAGGCGGCGGTGCTTGTTGACCTCGTAGGTGTTGACCTCGTGCAGAATGCGGATCTTCTCGGGATCGAAGCCGCACTCGTCAGCGATAAACGCCTTGGCCTCCTCGTCGGTCATCGCCTTACCGCAGTCGGCAAGGTGGGCGTAGTCGCTCTGTCTCATGTTCGTGCCGGTACCATCGCTGGGCTTCCATTCAAGCTCACGGTCCAGCTCGGCGGTCAGCTCGTCGATCCGCTTTTCACGGTCGGCCATATCCTTCTTGTACTGCCGCTCACTCTCCAGCAGCAAGCTGTTCAGTCGGTCGATCTCGGCGGCTCTGGCCTTGCAGAGCTTCC
>SFCP01000021.1 GCA_004558535.1 Bacteroidales bacterium
TTACCGAAAACCAACTATTGCCCTGCCGGACAAATGCTCTCGGCAGGGCAATTTCGTTGGGTACGGAGCCGGCAAACGGACCGCCTACCCCATCAAAACAAACCGCTTCCCGCGGCCAACCAAGTGCTCCATAGCCCATCCTACTCAAAGAAAATCAACGATTAAGACGTTTTTCGGAAATAATTTGTACTTTTGCAAGCCAGACAACTGATATTCCTGTCATTTGTCACCCCAAAAACAGAATATCCAACCAACGAGACAATAAAACCAACTATAATTTATTTTACATTATGAGAAAACTCTTTTCCACGCGATGGCTGGTGGCACTGTTGCTGTTGCCGCTGAGCATCGCCACGGCCTCTGCCCAAATGGGCGGAATGCCGCCACTCAACATGGACCCGGCCGTACGCTACGGTAAGTTGCCCAACGGATTGACCTACTACATCCGCCACAACGCCCGCCCCGAAAACCGCGTGCACTTCTACATCGCACAAAAAGTGGGCTCCGTACAGGAGGAAGAAAACCAGCGCGGACTGGCCCACTTCCTGGAACATATGTGCTTCAACGGCACTGAGCATTTCCCCGGAAACGGCATCATCAAATACTGCGAAAGCATCGGCGTGAAATTTGGCGAAAACCTGAACGCCTACACCTCGACGGATGAAACGGTCTACAACATCGACGGTGTGCCCGTGAGCGACTCGAACATCGATTCCTGCCTCTACATCCTGCACGACTGGGCTGACGGCCTGCTGCTCGAGCCGGCAGAAATCGACAAAGAGCGCGGCGTCATCCACGAGGAGTGGAGAATGCGCTCCAGCGCCATGATGCGCATCCTCAACCGCCAACTGCCCAAGCTCTACCCGGGCTCGCGCTACGGCGAACGCATGCCCATCGGACTGATGAGCGTCATCGACAACTTCGAACCCGCCTTCCTGCGCGCCTACTACGAGAAATGGTACCGCCCCGACCTGCAAGGCATCATCGTGGTGGGAGATATCGACGTGGATCAGGTAGAAGCTAAAATCAAAACCATCTTCTCGCCCATCCAGGCACAGGAAAACCCCGCTCCCTACGAGCTCTATCCCGTGCCCGACAACGCTGAGCCCATCTATCTGGTCGACAAGGACAAAGAACAAAGCCAGGCGCTCATCGAAGTCTTCTTCAAGCAGGACGCCCTGCCGCAGGAAATGCGCGGAACAGCCGCCTATCTGATGATGAACTACCTTGAGAACATCTCCTGTGCAGCCATGAACTCGCGATTCAACGAACTGTCGCTCCAACCCGACTGTCCGTTCAGCATGGCCTCGGTCAGCTACGACAGCTATATCCTCAGCAAGACGAAAGACGCTCTCACGCTCTTCATCATGCCCAAAGAGGGACAGGACAAAGCCGCCCTGCAAACGGCCATGCAGGAAATTCACCGCGCACGCCTCTATGGATTCAACGACTCCGAACTTACCCGCGCACGTGATGAATATATGAGCCGCATGGAGACCATCTACAACAACCGCGACAAGCAGGAGCACAACTTCTACACGCGCCAGTACGTACGCCACTTCCTCGAAGGCGACGCTATCCCCAGCCTGGAGGAAGAATACCAGACGATGCAAATGCTGACAAAGGCGCTGCCCGTGAGCGTGGCCTCGGAGCTGTTCAAGGGACTCGTGGCATCGACCGACACAAACTTTGTCTGCATGGCCATCTACCCTGAAAAGGAAGGCGTAAGCGTTCCTACACCCGAGGACCTGCGCGCCGCTGTCGAGGCTGCCGAAGCCAGTGAGCTGGAAGCCTTTGTGGACAACGTGAAGGACGAACCCCTGATCGCCAAAATGCCCAAGAAAGGCAAAATCGTGAGCGAAAAGCCCGCTGCATACGGCTACACCTGCTGGACACTCAAGAACGGCGCACGCGTATTCTTCAAGAAGACGGACTTCAACGACAGCCAGGTGCTCTTCACCGCCAGCAGCAAGGGCGGCAAGTCGATGTTCGACGATGCTGAATTCGCCAACTTCGAACTCTTTGACGCTGTCGTCAACTCTACGGGCTTGGGCAACTTCACCAGCACCGAGCTGGAGAAAAAGCTGGCCGGCAAACAAGTGTCCTGCGAGGTGTCGCTGGGCAACATCACCGACAACCTCGACGGTAGCGCTACGCCGAAAGACCTGCGCACGCTCTTCGAGCTGATTTACCTGCGCTTCCAGCAGCCTGCCTACGACCCCGACTCCTACAACACGCTGATCACCATGCTCCGCACGCAGCTGCAAAACGCTGAGAAGCTGCCCGAAATGGCTTTCACCGACTCGCTGAAGAATACTGTCTATGCCTACAACCCCCGCGCCCAGCGCATTCACCTCGCCGACCTCGACAAGGCCAACTACGACCGCATCCGTCAGCTCTATGGCGAGCGCTTCCGCAACGGCGGCGACTTTGATTTCTTCTTCACCGGCAACTTTGACGTAGACAGCCTGCGCCTGTTCACCGAACAGTACATCGCTCCGCTCAAGGCACAGAAGAAGCGCGAGATGTATCCTGCCTCGTTCAAAATGGATATCGCCAAGGGCGTCATCAACAACCGCTTCGTGCGCGAAATGGAGACCCCGCAGGCACAGTTCATACAGCTGTGGAGCGGCGAACTGCCCTACAATGTCAAGAACGCAGCCATCCTGAACACCCTCGGCTCCATCCTGTCGCAGCGCTACCTGAAAAGCATCCGCGAAGAGGGCTCTATGGCCTACAGCGTAGGCGCATACGGCTCACTCTCCTACGGATTGACAGAGGAATACAAGCTCCAGGTGTACTGCCCCGTGAAGCCCGCTAAAATGGACAGCGCACTGATGCTCGTCCGCCTGGACATCGACAACATTGCCCGCGACGGCGTGACAGAAGATGAGCTGAACCAGGTGAAGCTCTTCGAACTGAAGGAATTTGCCGACAGACAACGCGAAAACAGCTACTGGCAAGGTGAAATTACCGCGCTGATCAACTGGGGCAAAGAGCCCTCGGCCGATTATGAAGCCGTGCTGAAGAACCTCAGCAGCGACGACATCCGCAACTTCGTGCGCGACGTCCTGCTCAAGCAGAACAACTGCATCACCGTGTCCATGCTGCCTGCCGACTTCTCGGAGGAATAATGACACCAACGGCCCAACCGGCCGCACGATGATAATACAAGAGGAAGCCCCGATGCGCATCGGGGCTTCCTCTTGTATTGTTGAATGATGCCGGCAGGGCGGCAGGAGAATAAGGCAGGGCGGCAGGTTCAGCGCACGCGGATTTCGCTGCGACCACCGGCGGGCTGCTTCACCAGCTGTACCTGCGGGTGAATCTGCGAACGTATCTGGGGCGTATGACTGACTACACCGACCTTGCGCCCCTGCGTACTTTCCAATCGCGAAAGGGCATCCATGACCAACTGCAGGGAATCCTGGTCCAAATTGCCAAAGCCCTCGTCGATAAACAGGCTGCCTATGGTCACCTGATTGCCCGACAGGCTGCTCAGGCCCAGCGCCAAGGCAAGGCTGGCGACGAAGGTTTCGCCACCGGAAAGGGACTGGACGTGACGCTCCTCGTCAAACATGTCGTGATCAACCACAGAGAGCTGCAGGGTGCCCGGCTGCGTGCGCAGCTCGTAGCGCGGCGAGAGACGGCGCAGGTGATAGTTGGCCTGTTCCACGAGGTAGCCGAACGTATAGCTTTGTGCCAATTCGCGGAAACGTTTGCCGTCGGCACTACCCAGCAGTGCGTTGAGCCGGTTCCACTGCTCAAAATTATCGACCACCGACTGCCGCTGCGACTCCATGCCCTCGGCATCGCGCAGGCAGTTGTAGTGGCGCATCAGGACGTGCTGCAGGGTCGTCAACTCCTCGTGGAGGGCAGCTGCCTGCTCCACTGCGCGCTGCTCGGCCGCCAACAGAAATTCGCGGTTGCACTCCGTCTCCGACTGCGGTCGACAGGCTTCGCGCTCCACCTCAAGCAGTGCCTCGCGCCGGGCTTTCAGATTGTGCTCGGCCAGGGTCAGGCGCTTGTGCTTCTCGGCCAAGCTCTTCCGCAAAGCCTGCCACTCCGTGGTATCAGCAAATATTTTCTCCAATTCGCTCATCTGCATCGGCGAATGGCTGCTATTGAACTTCAAAAGCCACAGGTCGAGCTCGCGGCTCTTGGCGCGAAATTCCTCCTGACGGTCCAGGCGCTCGCGGGCCGCATTCTGTTGTGCGCCGCGCAATTGGCTGAGCGCGTAGTCCGCCTTTTCGCCCGCCTCGCGGCCGGCTGCTTCGATGCGGCGGCACTCGGCGATATTCCGCAGCAAGGTTTCCTCCTCCGCCTCGGGCGTTGCGCCACCGAAGAGCCGATCCAGTTCTTCGCGCTTGGCCTCCAGGCTTTTGCGCACGGCTATGAGGTTGTCCTCGGCGCGCGCCAAGCTCTTCTCGGCGTCGCGCAGTGCAGCGGTGAGGGTATTGAGTTCCTCGCGCAACTGGTTTTCGCGGTGCTCGCAGGCATCCAGTGTTCGGCAGGTATGCTGCCAGTCGTGGTGCAGGTTGATCAGTCGCGTGCGGAAGCCGTCGTAATTGTTCTTCCACGTGGAGAACCACGCCGAAATCGTAATCATTTCGTCCAGGTCGATATACAGTTGGCTGCAAGTACGGTCTGAGAGGCGCAGTGCGTGCTGCAAGTCATCGAGTGCCGCCGTGATGATTTGCTGCTGGGTGCGGACGGACTGCAGCTTCATGCGGTCGTCATCCATCCGTCCGGCCAGTGCGGCGATTTCCTCGTTGAGTCGGTTGATGTGCTGCTGGTGGAAGTTGAACGCCTTGAGCTCCTCCTCGGCCGCGCGGGCGGCCTTTTTCGCATTATCGGCGTGCAGCTCGATCATCAGCCGTCGCGCCTCGCGGTTGACCGAGGGCGAGCAGTCGGCAAACGAGGGATCGAGGTCGGCACAAGTCTGCCACTGCGCCACATCCTGCTCCTGGCGCTCCATACGTTTCTGCAAGGCGCGCTCCTCGGCTTGCAGGCGGCCTTTTCCTTCGTTCAGTTTTTTGCGAAGTTCGACCAGGCGCAGACGCTTGGCCTGCAATTTTTCACCAGCCTCGTTGTATTCCTTTTCCAGGTTATTGAGCAATTCGCCCAACTCGCGCTCCGTCTCGGTGTGATAGGGATGGTGCGTAGCGCCGCAGACGGGACAGGCGGCTCCCTCCTTGAGCTGCTTGCGCAGTTCGACGATATTTTCGCTGTGGCTCAAGGTAAGGGCCACGTTGAGGCGGTTGTAGACCTCCTCGGCCACATCTTGTTCGCGCTGCAGGCGCTCTATGTCGGCCGCAGTCTGCTCCTGTTCCACGGCATGACGACTTATTTCTGCGCGGGCCTCGCTGATTTCCTCGTAGCCCTCGGTAATGTGTTTCCACAGGGTAGCTGCCACCTCCAACTGCACCAGGCGGTTACGGTTTTCGGCAAACTGGCGCTGCAGGTCTTCGCTGCGCAGGCCGCTGTTGGTCTGCTGGTGGATGAGCAATTCGCCCTTGAGCGTGTTGAGCTGCCCTTGGTTGTCGTGCTGCCGGTCCTCCAGTTTCTGCGCCGCCTCGTTGGTCAGGGTCAACTGCTTTTGCAGTTCGACCGCCTTGCTGTGCTGTTCTTCGTTTTGGCGGGAAGCGGTGTCAAACTGGTTGAGCTTGTCCTTTACGAGGTCAAACTTTTCAAACATCAGCTTGTGGACGGACAGCTCCTGCAGGTGTAGTTGTTGCTGTTCGCGCTCGTTGCGGGTGGCCGTCAGCTCTTCGTTTTTTGCGGCAGCATTTGCGCGGCGCTGCTGCACCTGCTGCTGCAGTTCCTCGTAGGTTTCGTTGTTTTTCTTCAGCTGTTCCTCGCCCTCGCGTATTTCTCCGGTCAGCGCGTGTCCGCGATTGATGATGGGGCGTCGGTGCGACAGGTTGTTCTCGGCCTTCAGCGTAGCCTCGCGGGCTGCCAGAAATTCACTGCGTATGCGCAGGGCGTCCGCTTCGCCTGCGGAGATGTCGCGCACCAGCTTTTCCTCGCTCGCCTTGAGCGTTTCGATGTCGCGGCGGCG
The DNA here is from genome assembly GCA_004558535.1 of Bacteroidales bacterium. Taxonomy (GTDB): domain Bacteria; phylum Bacteroidota; class Bacteroidia; order Bacteroidales; family Bacteroidaceae; genus Alloprevotella. Next base: position 6,062 of record SFCP01000021.1, read on the forward strand.
CACGGCGATTTCACGAAAGAGGGGTTGCACGCTCTGCACGGCGTCATAGCGCTCTACCTTGAGTTCTTCGTCGCGCGCAGCGACGCATGCTTTGTACGCTTCGTTTTGTTCTTGCTCGCAAGCCGCCACTGCTGCCTCGGCCTTGCCCTTTCGTTCCAACCAGTCGAGCTGTCGGTGCAACAAATCGGCACCTGCGTCAGCGTTCCGGCAGGCTGTGAGCAGGAAGTCGCGTCGCTGTTCCTTCTCGGCCAAATCTTCGGGCGTCAGACGGTCGCGCAGGATGCCGGTAATCTGGTTTTCTACGGCCTCCTTGCTCCGGCGTGCCTCGTCGGTCAGCTGATAGATTTTCTGCGAGATACTTCCGTAGATCTCTGTGCCGGTCAGTTTCTCGAGCAGGGCGGACTTGTCGCCGCGCTTGGCTTTCAGGAAGTTGGCAAAGCTGTTTTGGGCCAGCAATACCGTCCGCGAGAATTGCAGGTAGTCCAGTCCGATGATTTCAGGCAGACGTGTAGCAATTTCGCGCTCGTCTATGGTCTCCTTCTTCGGACTTAGTCGTCGCAGGCTGCGCGAGGCGCGGTCGATGGTGCCGGTCCGTTTCTTGCGCAGGCGCCATGCGGCCTCGTAGCGGCTGCCGTCGTGCGTCGAAAACTCCACGATGGCATATCCCTCGCGCTCGCCGCGGCGCAGGATGTTGCGCGGGTCGCCGGCCTGGAGCCGCGGGGACTCGTCGTCGGCGTTTTTCAGGCTGGCCGAGGGTTGCCGCTCGGCATCGTCGAAGCGCGGGGCGCGGCCGTACAGGGCCAGGCAAATCGCATCGAGGATGGTGGACTTCCCCGAACCCGTATCGCCGGTGATGGCAAAGAGCCCGGCCGAGCGCAGCGGCTCGCGGGTGAAGTCTATGGTCTGTTCCCCCCGGATGGAGGTGAGGTTGCAAAGGGTTATCTTCTCAATAATCATAAATACGGAGTAGATAAGGATACAATCGGTAGGCGGAGCGCAAAATTACGCCTGCGCTGCCTGTTCGGCCTGCAGGAAACGGGTACGCATTTCCTCGGGCAAGTCGTTGTGATAGATGTCGCGAAAGACACGCGTAGCCATTTCGAGGGGCGAAAGTGCCTGCAGGGACGAGGTCTTGGCGGGGGCAGTGTCGCCCTTCGTCCCGCTGTCGGGCAGTTCGCGCACCATACGACAGAAATGCACGGCGCGGTCGCTCAGCGCCTCGGCCACCCGGTGCAGCAGGGAGGGTTCGGGCCGCTGCTCCAGCACGCGGATTTCCAGGTAGGGCCAGTCCCGGCCGTCGTCGCCCGCTTCGCGCTGCGGCAAAGCAGCCACGAGGTCCAGGATCTCCTCGGGACGGGCTGCGCCGCGAGCCGGCAGGGCCATCAGGGCACGCAGTGGTTCGTAGCGCAGGCGACGTACGCCCGTCAATCCCTCGGCATCAAATTCGACAATGCTGACGCCGCGCTCGTAAGTCCGTTCGGAGAACGACAAGGGAAGCGGGCTGCCGGCATACGCGGTCTGCGGTCCGGCGCACTTGACCTGTTGTGCCTTGTGCAAGTGACCCAGCGCCGTGTAGTTCACGCCTGCGCCCACCACCTCGGCGGGTACGCAGTCCTGGCCGCCCACCACGAGGCGCTCGCTGTGCTCGCCCTCGCTGATTTCGGCACCTGTGGCATAGAAATGGGCCACGGCCACGATCGGCAGTCCGCGGAAGGGGCTGTGGCGGAGCGTGTCCTGCAGATTGCGGAAGACATAGCGCAATCCCTCGGCCGGCGACATGCCCGCCGGGTAATCTGCGGGGCGCAGGAAAGGCACGGCCAAGCAAACAGCCTCGGCTTCGGGGGCCGTACGACTGCTCAGGGGGAGAATGAGTTGCTCGTAGTCGGGCGCAGAGCCGTCCTCGAGCAAGGGCAAAGCCCCGCGCACATATATATTATGGCGTTTCAGCAGCGCAGCGGGCGCATCGATGCGTCCGGCGGAGTCGTGGTTGCCCGCGATGAGCACCACCTGCAGGCCGGGAACGGCTTCGGTGGCGCGCAGGAGGAAATCGTAGAGCATCTCCTCGGCAGCGGCCGAGGGATTGGGCGTATCGTAGACATCGCCGGCCACAAGGAGGGCATCGGGTTGCTCGGCACGCAGGGCGTTGACCAGCCAGTCCAGAAAGTGGCGGAACTCGGCAGCACGGTCGTAGCCGTGGAACGTATTGCCCAGGTGCCAGTCGGCAGTATGTAGGAATTTCATGCTTTTAGGTTTGATGGATGAAGCCTTGCTGCGGTACTTTGTCCGCCGAAAAGGCTTTGAGGAGTTCGTGCGTCCGGCTCCGCCGCGCGGTTGTCCGGCCTGGACGTTTGCAAGTCCGCTTGGGCCGTCGTGCAAGTCCAGCTCCGCCGTGCGGTTGTCCGGCTTAGACGTTTGCAAGTCCGCCTGGACCGTCGTGCCGCGAGCGCGGCACGAGCGTTCCGCAGGCGCGACACGCGCGGACCGCGGCCGTGGCACGCGCGTTCCGCGCCCGCGGTTCGATGACGGAGTGCCCTTCGCGAACGTCCCGCGGCCTTTGGCAAACGGCGGCGCGGACCGCAGAGCGACGCAGCGGCGCAGTGCTGACGGCGGGAGGGCTTGGCGAGGGGGACTTACCCGGCTGTAGTCTGTCCGGCTCCGTCCCTTTCGATCAGTTCGAGGAGCTTTTCCACCGCCTCCTCGGTGGGTATGTTTTTCTCTACGCAGACTTTGCCGCGGTACAGGCTGACCTTGCCGCGCGCAGCGCCTACATAGCCGTAATCAGCGTCGGCCATTTCGCCCGGACCGTTGACAATGCAGCCCATGATGGCTATCTTGAGTCCACGCAGGTGCGACGTAGCCGCCTTGATGCGAGCGATGGTGCCGGGCAGGTCGTAGAGCGTGCGGCCACAACCGGGACAGCTGATGTACTCGGTGCGGGTGGTGCGCAGGCGGGCGGCCTGGAGGATGGCGAAAGCCGTATCGTCGATGACGGCGTAGGGCAGCTGCTGCTCGCCGGCCGGGGCGGCGGCAAAGAGGAAGACGCCGTCGGCCAGTCCGTCAAAGAGCAGGGCGCTCATGTCGGCGGCAGCGTAGAGCTGGAAGTCCTCGCGGTGGGCCGCGCCGAGCTGATAGTGCTGGAAGAAGACGACGGGGTTGGTCAGGCGCTCGTTCCACATCTCATGCACCAGGGCGCGCAATTCGCCGGTGCGGTTGGCGTGGCTCGTCTGGGCCAGTACGACCATCTCGGGATGGCGGCGCAGGCAGGCTTTCACCTCCTCGCCCAACCCTGCATACGTGAGAAACAGGAATTTCAAGGGGGCGGACGAGGCGGCGACGGTCATGAGCATCTCGGTAGTATAGGCCGGGAACGTATTCTCCTCGCCCTGCCACGCCACAGCGTCGACAATGTAGCCGGCATCGGGGATGCGGCGGTCGGCAGGCGGGAGCTGCGTGCCACAGTAGACGTAGTCGGGACGCAGGGCGCCCACGGCATCGCTGCCATCGAGCCGGGCCGAGACGACAACGGGCACATGGGTGCCCCCGATATTGGCTACGGGACACGTGGGACGGCGCACGGGACGCAGATAGTCGAAGGCGGGACACGGCTGTCCGGGAATGAACGAATGACCCGTGCGGGTGCCGGCCACGTAGGCGGCCAATTTGTAGGCAACGGGGATTTCGCACTCGGGTTCCTCGCTCAGCGATACGCGCAGGGTGTCGCCGATGCCGTCGCAAAGCAGGGCACCGATGCCCAGCGCGCTCTTGATGCGGCCGTCCTCGCCCTCGCCGGCCTCGGTCACGCCGAGGTGCAGGGGGAAGTCCATGCCCTCGTGCTGCATCACGTGGCAAAGCAGGCGCACGGAGCGCACCATGACGACGGTGTTGCTGGCCTTGATGCTCACAACCACGTCGCGGAATTTCTCCCGCTCACAGATGCGCAGGAACTCCATGCAGCTCTCCACGATGCCCTCGGGCGTGTCGCCGTAGCGCGACATGATGCGATCCGACAGGGAACCGTGGTTCACGCCGATGCGGAGCGCTGTGCCGTGCTCGCGACAGATGGCCAACAGGCGCTTGAAGCGTTCCTCCAGGCGCTGCAGCTCGGCGGCATACTCCTCGTCCGTGTAGTCCAACTGCTTGAAGGTCCGCGCGGGGTCGACGTAATTGCCCGGGTTGATGCGGACTTTTTCGACAATGGCGGCGGCCACGTCGGCCACATTGGGATTGAAATGGATGTCGGCTACGAGCGGCGCGGTATAGCCCCGCCGGCGGAGTTCGGCACGTATGTTTTCCAGATTTTTTGCCTCGATTGTGCCCTGTGCCGTGAGGCGCACCAGGTCGCCGCCGGCGCGGATAATTCGCTCGGCTTGGTCGACGCAGCCCTCGGTGTCGGTGGTGGCACAGGTCGTCATGCTCTGCAGGCGCAAGGGGTTGTCACCTCCGATGTCGCAGCCCTTGACATGGGCCACGTGGGTGCGCCGTGGCGTATAATTAAACAGGTCCATCGCTGGGGAAGTCTTTTGTGAAAACGTCTCAGTCCTTCTTGCAGAAAGCGTACTGCTGCTTTGTGGCGGCCAGGTCCTCGTTGGCCTTGACAATCTTGCGCTTCAGTCCAGCCTTGTAGTCGGCAAACCGTGCGGCAAGGTCCTCATCGCGGAGTGCCAGCATCTGCACGGCGAGCAGGGCGGCATTGAGCGCGCCGTTCACGCCAACGGTGGCCACGGGGATGCCGGGAGGCATCTGCACGATGGAGAGTAGCGCGTCGAGTCCGTCGAGCATTCCCTTGATAGGCACACCGATGACGGGCAGCGTCGTATTGGCGGCTATCACACCGGGCAGGGCTGCGGCCATACCGGCGGCAGCGATGATGACGTCGACGCCGCGCGAGGCTGCGGTGCGTGCAAATTCCTCTACCTCGGCCGGCGTGCGATGCGCCGAGAGGGCCTGTATTTCAAAGGGGACTTGCAATTCTTCCAACAGGCCGGCGGCCTTTTCCATGACGGGCAGGTCGGAAGTGCTGCCCATGATGATGCTTACCATTGTGCTTTATATTTTTGAGTAGATAGGATGCAGAAAAACAAAAAAGGCATGCCGCCTTTTTTTCAGGTCAGTGTGATGCTGAAGAAACCGCACAGAATGCCGATGATGGTGCCTGCCAGCAAATCCGCCAGGGTGTGTTGGCGCAGGATGAGGCGCGCCGTACAAACCAGACCGCACAGCAGCGTGCAGAGGCAAAGCCACAGTGTGGGGTCGAAGTGGAATATGAGCGAGAAAGCCAACAGCAGGCCGATGGTGGCGCCCGACGCTGCCGCGTGGGTGCTGACCTTGAGCGCAATGTTGGTCACCGCGCATACCACCTGCACCGACAGGGCACAAACGATGACGCCCAGGGTGAAACGTGGCATCCGATACAGGTCCATCATGTAGAGCAGGAGGCCGTAACTCAGGATGGAAATGATATAGGGCACGAAGCGGCGCTCACGAAGGCCCATCTGGTGGCGCGTCCAGCCGTTGATCTTGCGATAAAGGAAGATGCAGAGGCGCGGCAGGACTACCGTGAACAGATAAACCACGAGCAGCACCGTCAGGCGGAACGACCAGGGCATCAGACGCAGGTAGCTGAAGAACAGCAAAGCCAGAAATGCGAACGTAGGCAGGTAGAAGGGTGAAAACAGCAGCGATACTGCCTGCGCAAAAAGGACTAAAAGTTTATTACTCGTCATTTTTCTATAAGGATGTGGTCCGAAAGGACACTCAGAAAAGTTTTCTGCGAAAAAAAGGTTGGCCGATGCAGGGATTTAGCCCGCCCGCCGGCAGAACTCCGGGGGAGGCGCTGCGCGCCAAAGGCTCACTCGCGGCGAAAGCGCGCCACGGGGATGCCCATCTGCTCGCGGTATTTTGCCACGGTGCGCCGCGCCACGGGCAGCCCCTGCTCCTTGAGACGGGCGGCCAGGGCTTCGTCGGATAGCGGAGCGCCCTTGTCCTCGGCCCCGACCAGCTCGGCCAGTGCTGCGCGCACCCGGCGGCCCGACAGCTCCTCGCCATCGGTGCTCGTAAACTGGTTGGAGAAAAAGAACTTGAGGGGATAGAGGCCATAGGCGGTCTGTACATATTTCCCGCCGACGGTGCGCGACACGGTCGATATATCTACGGCCGCGCGGGCCGCCACTTCGCGCAGCGTCATGGGACGCAGCAGCGACTCGTCGTCGTCGTTTTCAAAAAAAGGACGCTGCAGGTCGACAATGCCCTGCATCACGTCGAGCAGGGTCTGCCGGCGGCGGTTTACCAACTGGATGAAGCCCTGCGCTGCCTCGACCTTGCGGCGCGCGTAGACGTAGGCATCCTGCTGCTCGCGGCTGAGGCGTTCGCGGTGGTCGGCATATTGGCGGATGCTGTCGCGGAAGGCGCGGCTCACGCGAAGCTGCGGGACGTCGCCGGCATTGAGCCGGACCTCGGCAGTGCCGTCGCGCCCTACCACCACATAGAAGTCGGGCACAGCGGTGGGCGCGGGCTGGCCGCTCTCGTCGCCAAAGGCGCGGCCGGGAGCGGGATTGAGGCGCAGCAACTCGCGCTTGACATGGGCGGCGCGGTCGTCGTCAAAGCCCAGACGCTGCATGATGAGATCCCAGCGCTTGGCGGTGAAATCCTTGAAGCAGCGGTCGATCACGGCTAAGGCATCTTCGCGCCACGGCGAACGGTATTCGGGGTCGGTAAGCTGCAGGCGGAGACACTCGGCCAAGGAACGCGCGCCAATACCGCGGGGTTCAAACGTTTGGAGTACGGCTATGAGGCGGTTTACCTCGTCGGCCGTGGTCATTATGTTGTGGTAGACGGCCAGTTCGTCGGCCAGTGTTTCGGCGTCCTTGCGCAGGAAGCCATCGGTGTCGAGCGAACCGATGAGATACTCCAGCACCTGCTGCTCGTGTTCGGTCAGGTTCTGCTCGCCTATCTGCCGCTGCAAATCGTCGTAAAAGGAGCTTTGCGCCGCCATCACATACTCGCCCGCATCGTCGCCGCGCTCCACGCGTTCGCGCAGGTAGTCGGGCATGTCGTCGTCCGTCAGGTAATCGCCTACCTCCCATTCCAAATCGCCCGGGGCAGCTTCGTCCTCGGCGGAGCCGTCGGCAAAATCGGCTTCCGGCCCCTCGGCGGCGGACAGGTCGTCGGCCATGGGATCTTCCTGCTCCTCGAGTGCTTCGTTGTCAATCATCTCCGTCTGCACCCGCTCGGCAAATTGTACCAGCGGGAGCTCCACCATCTGTGCCAGCGCCACCTGCATGACGGCCAGCTGCTGGGTTTGCACGGCGGCTTGGGTCTGAATGATTTTCTGGGCCATAGACGAGCGTTATTAGTGGTGCAAAATTACAAATTTCCATATAGATGCAGAATTTCGGCTACCTTTTTTGTCGCGCCTGCTCCGTTTTTGTGCAGCCCCCGCTCCCAATGCAAAATGCACCCTACAAAAGTGACGGACAGTGCCCCTCACGGAGAACTGCCCGTCCTATCAAACAAATAAAACAGATAAATTATTTCTCTGCTGCCTCTACCACTCTTTTCTTGCCCAGCGTGCGGTAAGCAATCGGGGCTGCGAGGAAGATGGAAGAGAGGGTGCCGAATACTACACCGAGGATCATGGCGAATGCAAACGAGCGGATGCTGTCGCCACCGAGGAAGAAGATACACAGCAGCACGAGCAGCGTGGTGACAGACGTCATGATCGTACGCGTCAACGTGCTGTTGATGGACTCATCGAAGAGACGACGGGTGTCACGCTTGGGATACAGACCCATATACTCGCGGATACGGTCGAAGACGACCACCTTATCGTTGATGGAGTAACCGATAGCGGTCAGCACGGCGGCGATGAACGTCTGGTCCACTTCAAGGCTGAACGGCATCCAGCCCCAGCAGATGGAGTACATACCGATAATCAGCAGGGCGTCGATGCTCAGCGCTACAACGCTTCCCACAGAGAATGCCACGTTGCGGAAACGCACCAGGATGTAGAGGAAGATGGCTACCAAGGCCAAGAGCACGCTGATGATGGCACCACGTACCATATCGGCGGCTACGGTGCTTCCTACTTTCTGGGCCGAAACAATGGAGCCGCCTGCCTTGTTCTGACGGTCCTTGAAGGTGTTGTAGTCAGCCTTGACGAGCTTGGCGTCCTTGAGGGCCTGGTATACGAACCGGTCTACTTCGTCATCGATATTGTCGCCTTCGTCGTTGATACGATAGTTGGTGGTCAGGCGGACACACTTGCTCTCGCTCGTCACGACCGAGATGGCGCTGACGATGGCTTCGGGGTCTTTGCTGTCGGCCTTAACGGCTTTCTTGACAGCTTCCTTGACCTGTTCGGGTGTGGTCTGCTTGTTCTCGAACTCGATGACGTAGTTTCTACCTCCCGTGAAGTCGATACCCTTCGACAGGCCGCGGATGGTGAGGAAGCCCACGCATACAGCCGCAAAGACGAGGAAGATGGTGACAGACTTCTTGGCCTGCTCCACAAACTTGAAGTGGGTGCCGCTGAGGAAGTTGCGCGACAGCGGCGTGGTGAACGTCAGTCCCGTCCACTTCTCCTTGTTGTGGAAGTGCTCGTAGACCATGCGGGTCATCCATACAGCGGTGAAGAACGAGGCGCAGATACCGATGCCCAAGGTGAGGGCGAAACCGCGGATGGGTCCTGTACCGAAGTTGTAGAGGATGATGGCCGTGATGATGGACGTAAGGTTCGAGTCGAAGATGGCGGAGAAGGCGTTGCCGTAACCGTCGGCGAGGGCCTGCTTGATGTTCTTGCCTGCCTTGAGCTCCTCCTTGATGCGCTCATAGATAAGCACGTTGGCATCGACGGCCATACCGAGCGACAGCACCATACCGGCAATACCGCTCATGGTGAGGGCTGCCTGGAACGAGGTGAGCACACCGAAAGTGAAGAAGAAGTTGAGCAACAGGGCGCCGTTGGCCACCATGCCGGGGATAAATCCGTAGGCCAGGCACATGAAGATCATCAGGAGGACGAGTGCCACGACACATGCCGTCAGACCGGCGTTGATGGAGGCTTCACCGAGGCTCGGGCCTACGGTCTCTTCCTGCACAATCTTGAGGCTGACGTCCATACGGCCGGAGTTGAGCACGTTGGAGAGGTCGCGCGTATCATCGATGGTGAAGTTGCCGGAGATCTGCGAGTTGCCGCCGGCGATTTTCTCGTTGACGTTGGGTGCGCTGTACACATAACCGTCGAGCACGATGGCTACGGAGCGGTGTACGTTCTTCTCGGTGAGCTTGGCCCACTCGGTAGCGGCACGGTTGGTCATGGTCATCGAAACGATGGGCTGGTGCTGCTCGTTGAAGTCGCCCTTGGCTGTCTTGATGACGTCACCCTGCATGGAGGGACCGCCGTTCTTGGCCTTCAGCAAGTAGAGTCCGTAGCCGATGACTACGTTTTCGATGGTGCCATCCTTCTTTTTCATGGCCTGCGTCTCCTCCTTCACGCTCCAAGCCAGCACGAGGTCGGCGGGAAGCGAGCTCTTGGCGGCGCGATAGTTGTTCATGATGGCCGTGGTGTCCTCCTTGGAGCGCGTATAGCCGACGATGCAGCCACCGCCGGGGTACTGGAGGTGCTGTCCGATGACCTCGGCCACTGCGGGTACTTCCTCGAAGCGGTAGGTCTCCCAGAACTGGAGGTTGGCGCTACCGGTGAGGAGCTTACGCACGCGTTCGGGCTCCTTGATACCAGGCATTTCGACCATGATCTGGCCCATCTGTCCGCGTCCCTTGAGGATCTGAATGTTGGGCTGGGCCACACCGAAGCGGTCGATACGTGTACGGATGACCTCGTTGGCGTTGGCCACGGCTGTTTCGATTTTCTGCTGCAGTGCATTCTTTACGTCAGCATCGGACGAGGAGGGCGTGATGCCGTCCAGGTTGCCACTGAAAGCGCCGGCGAGCTTGTTATTGCCGAACTGCTTCTGGTAAGCGCTGACGAAAGCGTCGAGGAAGTCTCCACCCGACTTCTTTACCTCTTCATTGGCAGCTGCTACTGCTTTTTCCACGTTAGCCTGTACAGTCTTGTCTGCACCGGCTGTGCTTCTCACGACATCAGCCACTGACACTTCGAGGATGACATTCATACCACCCTTCAGGTCGAGGCCGAGTCCGATTTGCAGCTGCTCGCACTCCTTGAGCGTCTTCCACATGTACACCCGCTCGTTGCTCATCGAGTCGAGGTAAGCCTGGCGGAAGTCATTGAAAACCTTTTCGCGCTCAGTGTCGTTGGCGAACTGCTTTCCCTTGATTTTGGCTGCAGCATACGCATCTGCTTTCTTGCCGTACTTGTTGGTTACGACGGAGAAAGAGAGGTAAAACAGGCAAATCAAAGTCAGCAATACTGCAATGACCTTTACGAATCCTTTGTTTTGCATTGTTTTGAGTTGTATTTTTTGATGATTATTTTGATTGCAAATAAGGGCGCTTACCAACTGCGCACACTTTTGAACGTGCAAATATACGGATTTTTTTCATTCTGTAAGGCTGAGGGGCTTATTTTTTAAGAAACAGCCCCTTTTGGAGGGCTTCCCGATGGTTATTTTTGCATAGAAGTGCATAGGTAGATTTAACACAAATAACGTTTGTTTGCCTTTGCGCAGGGGATGGGTGCCATCCAAGTCGTACTTAGTTTTGACCAAGTGCCGGCTGGAAAAAACCAAGTGCTTTGTAGTTTTGCGAAAGTCGTACTTAGTTGCCCCCTTTCGGACGTCAAAAACGGGCGACGGGGCGAACCAAAAGAGGAGGCAGCCCCTGATATTGCGGGGACTGCCTCCTGTGCGTATGCAAATATACAAAATTTTGGGACGAAATGCAAATGGCGCATGCTACCTTTTAACATTTCGCGCGCGCCCGCCGTACGCCTGTGCGTGCGCGGCGCGTACCGCTATTTATTGAGGCGCCAGGTGGCTCCGTCGCGCGTGTCCTTGACCTCGAAACCGAGGGCGGCCAGGTTGTCGCGGATCTGGTCGCTCGTGGCCCAGTCCTTTTCGGCCTTGGCCTTGGCACGGAGCTGCAGCAGCAGGTCGACGGCGGCGCCAAAGGCTGCCTCGCGGTCTGCATTGCCGCGGGCCTCGGTGCGCAGGCCGAGGATGTCGGACACGAAGGTGTGGAACGTGGCGCGCAGTGCGTCGAGGCCGGCTGCCGTGATGGTCTGCTTCTTGTCTACCAGCTGGTTGATGACGCGGCAGGCCTCAAACAGGTGGCTGATGACGATGGGCGAATTGAAGTCGTCGTCGAGGGCTTCGTAGCACTTGCCGGCCAGTTCTTCGGCAAAGGCTTCGGTAAGTGTGCCGGCGGCCTGCGGCTCCACCCTGTCGAGCTGTGCGAAGCCCTCCATGAGCCGCTCCAACCCCTTTTGCGAGGCTTGCAGGGCTTCGTTGGAGAAGTCGACCGTAGAGCGGTAGTGGGCCTGCAGGATAAAGAAGCGGATGGTCATGGGCGAATAGGCCTGGGTGAGCAGTTCGTGGGAGCCGGTGAAGAATTGGTCCAGCGTGATGAAGTTGCCAAGGCTCTTGCCCATCTTTTGCCCGTTGATGGTAATCATGTTGTTGTGCATCCAGTATTTTACCATGGGTTCGCCCTGCGATGCCACGGATTGTGCTATCTCGCACTCGTGGTGGGGGAAGACGAGGTCCATGCCGCCGCCGTGGATGTCGAAGTGGCGGCCGAGGTACTTGCGTCCCATCGCCGTGCACTCGCAGTGCCATCCCGGGAAACCGTCACCCCAGGGCGAGGGCCAGCGCATGATGTGCTCCGGCTGCGCCTTCTTCCACAGGGCGAAGTCTACCTGGTTTTTCTTCTCGCCCACGCCGTCGAGCTGTCGGCTGGCATTGATGACGTCCTCCAGGTTGCGTCCCGACAGGATGCCGTAGCGGTGGTCGTGGTTGTACTTTTCGACGTCGAAGTAGACCGAGCCGTTTGATTCATAGGCATAGCCGGCGTCGAGGATTTGCTTCACGAGCTCCTCCTGCTCGATGATGTGGCCGGTGGCGTGCGGCTCGATGCTCGGGGGGAGGCATCCCAGCTGCTCCATGGCTTGGTGGAAGCGGTTGGTGTAGAACTGTGCCACCTCCATCGGTTCGAGCTGTTCGAGCTTTGCCTTTTTGGCGATTTTGTCCTCGCCCTCGTCGGCGTCGTGCTCCAAGTGGCCCACGTCCGTGATGTTGCGGACGTAGCGCACCTTGTAGCCGATGTGCTGCAGGTAGCGGAAGACGAGGTCGAAGGTAATCGTAGGCCGTGCGTGTCCCAGGTGTGCATCACCGTAGACCGTCGGTCCGCAGACATACATGCCCACGTGTCCCTCGTTGACGGGTACGAATCGTTCCTTCGTGCGCGTGAGCGTATTATAAATAAGGAGTTGGTGCTTCATCTTTCACTTTTTTTAATTTCGGGACAAAGTTAGCGAAAGGCGAGAGAAGA
>SFCP01000144.1 GCA_004558535.1 Bacteroidales bacterium
CTCCTCCCTGCGCTGCCTATACCTCAAAGATTATGGAAAACGAAACAAGATATATTTACTCCAGACCCGTATTGGAATGGATGACGGTCTGCACGGAGTTCTGTAAATACCTGGAACAATGCAGCGGAGAAGAGCGCAGTCGCTTCAACGACGTGATGCGCGGCCTGCTGCCTATGCTCTACCTACGCACCTCGCTGCTGAAAAGGGAATGCGACGCACTGGGCTACACGGAAGATCACGTCACCGAGGAGGACTATAACTACATCCGCACGTCGGTGGCCCAAGTAATGGGAGAATATGATGACTACTTGGACGTGTTCGTGGAAGATTTCAAATACTCCGACCAACCCGTACTGCGCACCGTGAGCGAGGACCTAGCAGACTGCTACCAAGCGGTACGCAATGCCGTAGAAACTTTCCGTGAAGGTCACGAAGAAGCTATGGAGGTGGCTGTAGGCGAGGCCATTGACTCGTTTGAGCAGTATTGGGGACAGCGCACGCTGAATGCCCTGCGTGCCCTCCACGACATGCGGTTTGCCGGCGAACAATCAAACGGGTAACCAGTCTGTCAACTCCATCTCCCCCTAAATCTCCCTATCCCCATCACTCCCATCATTCCCCACCATGTCCATCCCAAGCCCCAAAGACATATTCATCAGTACGCCCAAAGCGCTCATCCCTACCCTGCCCCGCTATGCTTACGAGGGACGCATCGAGGTGGTGCAGTCCCAACGTGAGGCCATGGCTGCCGTACAGGCCCTGCGACGCTATACCCTGCTGGGCATCGACACCGAGACACGCCCGGTGTTCCACAAAGGTGCACACAACAAAGTAGCCCTGCTGCAAGTGGCTTGCAAAGACCTGTGCTTCCTGTTTCGCTTGAACATGATCGACTTCCTGCCCTGCCTGATAGAATTGATGGAGGATGCCTCCCTGCCCAAAGTGGGCCTGTCACTGCGCGACGACCGTGCTGCACTCCACAACCGCCACCCCTTCACTCCCGGCGGATGGATTGACCTGCAGGACATCGCAGCCCAAATGGGTATCGAGGACATGAGCCTGCAAAAACTGTATGCCAATTTCTTCGGCATGCGCATCTCGAAATCGGCACGTCTGAGCAATTGGGAGGCAGACGTGCTGAGCGAATCACAAAAGGTATACGCTGCCACCGATGCTTTCGCCTGCCTGACTCTCTACGACGAGTTTTGCCGCCTGAACGAAACGAAAGCCTATCGGTTGGTCGAATAAATAAATAAAACCATCCATGAGCCAATCCATACAATGCCGCAACGCAAAGGGCCGCCGCGCCCACTGCCAAGTCTCCACCCCTGATACGAAACAGCCCTACGTGAGCCTGTTGCCGGGAAAGGAGGAAAGCATGAAGCGCTTTCACCCTTGGATTTTCTCGGGGGCCATTGCCCAAAAATCCGAAGGGCTGAAGGAAGGAGACCTGGTCGAAGTATACGATGCCGAGGGACACTATCTGGCCACGGGACACTATCAAATCGGCTCCATAGCCGTGCGAATACTTTCCTTTACAAAAAGGGCGATTGACGAGGACTTCTGGACGGAAAGATTGCGCGAAGCCTATTCCCTGCGCCGCCGGATCGGCGTGGCCGGCAATCCACAAAACGACATCTACCGCCTGGTGCATGGCGAAGGCGACCGCCTGCCGGGTCTCGTGGTCGACGTATATGGGCAAACAGCAGTGGTACAGGCCCATTCTGTGGGCATCCACTACTGCCGCGAACAGATAGCCCGTGCGCTCATTGCAGCCACCAACGGCACCCTGCACAATATTTATTATAAGTCGGAGACGACGCTGCCCTTCAAGGCGGACCTGAAGCAGGAAAACGGATTTCTATGCGGCGGAAACCCTGACAACATCGCCACCGAAAACGGACTGCGCTTCCACATAGACTGGCTGCACGGGCAAAAAACAGGCTTCTTCATTGACCAACGCGAAAACCGCAGCCTGCTGGAGCAATATGCCCGCGGACGCCGAGTACTCAATATGTTCTGCTATACAGGCGGTTTCTCGGTCTACGCACTGCGGGGCGGTGCCACACTGGTACACTCTGTGGATTGCAGCGAAAAGGCCATCGAACTGACCCGTGCCAATGCGCAACTCAATTTCCCCGATGACCACCGACACGAGGCTTTCGCCGAAGACGCCTTCAAATTCTTGGAACAAGCAGGCGGGGACTACGACCTCATCGTGCTGGACCCACCGGCCTTTGCCAAACATCGCGATGCCCTGCGCAATGCACTGAAAGGCTATACACGACTGAACGCCATCGCCTTCTCCAAGATACAGAAAGGCGGTATCATCTTCACTTTCAGTTGTTCGCAGGCAGTCAACAAGGACCAATTCCGACTGGCTGTCTTCACTGCAGCCGCACAGAGCGGACGCCACGTGCGCATCCTGCACCAACTGCACCAGCCCGCCGACCACCCTATCAATATCTACCATCCCGAGGGAGAATACCTGAAGGGACTGGTGTTGCAAGTGGAATAATAGGACCTTGAAATGGGGAAACGGACCGCATCCCCACACCTTACTTCTACCCCGTATGAACGAGCACAAGAATTTCCTCCCTACCGAAACCTTCCCGATCTGCAAGATCAACATAGGCCTCTACGTCACCCGCAAACGCGAAGACGGCTACCACGATCTGGAAACGGTTTTCTACCCTATTCCCCTGCATGACAACCTGTCCATCGCACCACTGAAAATGAGCGATGCGCCCTACCGGCTGCAAGTGGCGGGACGTAGCATCGAAGCAGATGCAGCCGACAATCTCATCGTCAAGGTCTACGAACAACTACGGGCCGATTACCCCCTGCCGCCACTCGACATCTACCTGTACAAACGCATTCCCATGGGAGCCGGACTGGGCGGAGGCAGCAGTGATGCGGCTGCCATGATGCGCTTGCTCAACGACACTTTT
>SFCP01000022.1 GCA_004558535.1 Bacteroidales bacterium
CTAATTCCTAAATAAATAGTACCTTTGCCTGCAAATCCATAAAAATGCAGTCATTATGAAAATATTACTCTTGGGCAGCGGCGGCCGCGAGCACGCGCTGGCATGGAAAATCGCACAAAGCAAAAAGGTGGAACAGCTCTACGTGGCACCGGGCAACGCCGGCACAGCCGAAGTGGCTACCAACGTGGCGCTGAAAGCCGACGACTTCGACGGCGTGGCAGACTTTGTCCTGAAAAACGGCATCGATATGCTCGTGGTCGGGCCGGAGGACCCGCTGGTCAAGGGTATCAGTGATTTCTTCCGCACACGGCCGGAATTGGCGGGCATCCCCGTCATCGGCCCCTCCAAAGCGGGCGCACAGCTGGAGGGCTCAAAGGACTTTGCCAAGGGCTTCATGCAACGCCACGGCATTCCGACAGCCGCCTACGCCACTTTCGACGGCACACAATTGGCCGAGGGCCAACGCTTCCTCGAGACGCTGCAACCGCCCTACGTGCTGAAAGCCGACGGCCTCTGCGCAGGAAAAGGGGTGCTCATCCTGCCGACACTGGCAGAGGCACAGCGCGAGCTGGCCAACATGCTGGGCGGAAAGTTCGGCAACGCATCGGCCCGCGTGGTCATCGAGGAATTTCTGTCGGGCATCGAGTGCTCCGTCTTCGCACTGACCGACGGCCGCCACTACTGCATACTGCCCGAGGCCAAGGACTACAAACGCATCGGCGTGGGCGACACGGGACTCAACACGGGCGGCATGGGCAGCGTGTCGCCGGTGCCCTTTGCCACCCCGGCATGGATGCAGCGCGTGGAGCAGGAAATCGTGCGCCCCACGGTCGAGGGTCTGGCTGCCGAGGGTATCGACTACAAGGGCTTCATCTTCTTCGGCCTCATCGACTGTGCCGACGGACCTAAGGTCATCGAATACAATTGCCGCATGGGCGACCCGGAGACCGAGACGGTGATGCTGCGACTGAAAAGCGACCTGGTGGACCTGTTCGAGGGAGTGGCCGAGGGCAACCTGGACCAGCGCACGGTCGAAGTGGACGAGCGCGCCGCAGTCTGCGTGATGTGCGTATCGGGCGGCTATCCCGAAGCCTACGAAAAGGGCTTCCCCATCACCGGCCTGCACCCCGAGGGCTGCGTGACCTTCCACGCCGGCACAGCCGTACGCGACGGACAAATCGTGACAGCCGGCGGCCGTGTCATCGCCGTGAGTGCCTATGGCAAAGACAAGGCCGAGGCACTGGCACAGGCCATGCAGGGCGCCGAACAAGTGAAATTCGAGAAAAAATACCTGCGCAACGACATCGGCCGGGACCTGTAATTTTCCACCCACCCCATGTACCGGAAGACCCCACGCCTCAGATACACCACGGGCAGCCTGACGCTGCCCGTGACGGCAGTGCTGGCCGCGCTGCTGTGGCTTGTGCCGCCCCTGCTGCAAGGCATCGTGGGGGCGCCGCTGCGGCTTTTGGGCTACGGACTGGTGCCCGCGGCACTCACCACCTACGCCCTGGTGGAATGGAACAACCGCAACGCGCTGCTGCGGGTGCGTTCGCGCATGGTGGGCAGCACCTACCTGCTGCTGATAGCGGCCTGTCCGGCCCTGCATGCCTTCCAATGGACACTGCTGCCGATGCTGAGCCTCGTGCCGGCCTATTTCGCGCTCTTCCTGACCTACGGCGACCGCCGCGCGGTGGGCGCGACATTTCACGCCTACTTCTTCCTGAGCCTGGGCAGCCTGGGCTACGCACCGCTGTTGGCCCTGGCGCCGCTGCTGCTCATGGGGCAGGTCGTACAACTGCGCTCGATGAGCGGACGCTGCCTGGGGGCCGCCCTGCTGGGCCTGCTGCTGCCCTACTGGCTGCTGTTGGGCTACGCGCTCCTCGCAGGCGACCCGATGGCCTACTTCCTGCGGCTGGCCGAGGCTTGGACCTTTGCACCACCCCGGCCGGCAGCGGCCCCGATGTGGGCGGTCGGCACCTTCGGCATGGTGGCGCTGCTGTCCATCGTGGCCCTGGGGCACTATCTGCGCACGGCCTACAATGACAAAATCCGCACGCGGATGTTCTTCTACATCATCATCATGGTGCAGGTCGTACTGTTAGGGGCCTGCGCGGCACAGCCGCAAAGCTACGAGGCCCTGCTGCCCCTGCTCCTGACCAACAGCGCGCCGCTGCTGGCCCACCACCTGACCCTGGCCCGCGGACGGGGCAGCGAAGTGTGGTTTTACGTCTGCGCAACGGCCCTGCTCGCCCTGGCCATCCTCAACTACACCAACCTATGGAGCAACTGGTCGATATCCTGGTAGCCTGGGGCCCGGCGGGGATGTTTGTGGCCGCATTTTTAGCCGGCAGCTTTTTCCCGTTCAGCTCGGAGGTGGTGATGCTGGGCCTGCTGGGCGCCGGTGCCTCGCCGATGGGTCTGCTGGTATGGGGCACGGTGGGCAACGTGCTGGGCAGCCTGTTCAACTACTACGTGGGTACGCTGGGCCGCGAGGAATGGATCACGCGCTACACCAAGGTGAGTCCCGCGAAATTGGAGCGCGGCAAGGGCTACGTGCGGCGCTACGGCGCCTGGGCCGGTCTCTTGGCGTGGGTACCCCTGCTGGGCAGCCTCATCACCGTGGCTTTGGGATTTATGCGCGTGAATGCAGCGGCCTCGATGGCCACCATAGCCGTGGGCAAGTATGTGCGCTACCAAGTGCTGGTGTCGCTGTACCTCACCGCCGCCTGATGCCGCCGACGGATATGCTGAACCGAGGGCCTCGTCCCTCAGAAAAAAACCAACTGCTTATGATGAAAAAGTTTCTGTTCCCCCTCCTACTCCTCCCGGTCCTGATGGGCCTTGCCTCGTGTGCCACCGAGAAGCCCTCGAAGCAGGTCATCACCGTGAGCATCGAGCCACTGCGATTTCTCACCGAGCAGCTGGCGGGCGACAAGTTTGAAGTGCGCACCGTCATGCCCGATGGCGCCAATCCCGAGACGTACAACCCCACCATGCAACAGATGCAGCTGCTGGCGGAAAGCACGGCCTACATCCGCGTGGGCACACTGGGATTCGAGAAGACGCAGATGCGCATGATCACCGAGAACTGCCCGCACCTCTACGTGGTCAACGCTGCCGAGAAAACACCCGAAATCACCCTGTGCGGGCACGACGGACACAAGGAAGAGATAGATCCGCACACCTGGATGGCACCCCGCAACATGAATATCATGGCACTGAACATCTGCAAGGCGCTCGCACACATCGACTACAAGAACGCGGAATTCTATGACCAAAACCTGACGAAATTCCTCCACTATTCCGACAGCCTGAACCTGATTATCGCACAACGACTGGACACCCTGCCCAGCCGCACCTTTCTCATCAACCACCCCTCGCTCGGACACTTCGCCATGCAGTACCGCCTGCAACAACTCAGCGTGGAGCACGATGGCAAGGAGGCCTCGGCCGAACAAATGGCCGACCTGATTGACGAATGCCGCCGCGACTCGGTACGCATCATCCTCGTGCAGGAACAACACAGCGACCGCGCCGTCAATGCCATCGCCCGCGAACTGAACCTCCGCCCGCTCAAAATCAATCCGCTGCGCTATGAATGGGACGAGGAAATCCTGCGTATCAGCGAACTCTTTTGCCAATAACCCTACGCCACCACAACCCATGCTCACCCTGCAACACGTCACCATCGGCTACGACCGACGCACCATCCTCAGCGACGTCAACCTGCACATCGCGGCGGGAGACTGCCTGCGCATCGGCGGCGGCAACGGCGGCGGCAAGACGACCCTGCTGCGCCTGCTGGCCGGACTGCTCGCGCCACAAAGCGGAAAGGTCCTGCGCCACCGGCCCTGCGTGACGGGCTACCTGCCCCAATACCGCCGCATCGACCGCGAATTTCCGCTGACCGTGGCGCAGGTGGTATGCTCGGGCCTGCACTGCCGGAAAAGCCTGCTCCGCCCGTTCGGCCAAGACGACCACCGGCGCGTCGGCGAAATGCTGGAACGCTTCGGCATAGCCGACCTGGGCGAACGCTCCATACGCGAACTCAGCGGAGGACAATGGCAGCGCACCCTGCTGGCACGCGCCCTGGTGGGCAATCCGGACCTGCTGCTCCTGGACGAGCCGGACACCCACCTGGACGAGGAGGGAAAGACCTTCCTGCGCCACCTGCTGGAAACCGAAGCCGGGCAGCGCACCATCGTACTGGTGAGCCACGAACCGGCCTTCCTACCAGCTGTTCCCGGCCTGCGCACACTGACGGCCGGGGGCGGCACCGTGGTCGAAGCTTAGGCCGCGAAAAAGGGCAAACCTGCTGCACAGATTCGCCCTCTCACGACATAGACATAACATACTTAATTCTCAAAAAAAGTTCTGAAGCACTCGTTCTGAACTCGGTGCAAAGGTACGGCCATTTCCCCAAGCGCGCAATACCCGCTTTGGGGGATTTTTTTATACCTCCGCGGCCGCCGCCTCCCCATTTTGGCGTAAAGCAACGGCACAAAGCGGGAGAGAGACGAGCGGCGGAAGAGGCCGATGGAGGTTACGACCCACAAAAGCCAGGATAACCCCCTTGCAGAGGATGGAACAAGGCCCCGGACGATGCACGCCCGGGGCCTTGTGTATGGCTGTATACGCACTCCGCTATTTCCCCAACCGGTAGCTGAGGGATATGATGGCGGAGACGTTGCGCCCGCCGTCGCGGTGGGTCTTCAGGAAGCCGAGGTCGGTCTCGATACCTACGATGAGGCTCGACGCAAACTGGTAGCCGACCATACACTGCAGTCCGGCGTCGAAACGCCGCGCGCCGGGCTCCTTGAACGTCTTGCCCTCGTAATACATCTTCTCGCTGCCCTCGCGCGAGGTGTCGCCCTTGGTCGTGACTTTCCCCGTCAGGCCACAGGCTACATAGGGACCGGCGGAGAACACGACGTAGCGGCTCTCGTCCGTGCGCAGGTAATAGCTCATCAGCAGGGGAACTTCCAAATAGTTGGCCGAGGTGGAACGGCTCATCACGCCCATGCGCTGGTTGCCCTCCTCGTCGTATTCGGGCTGGCCGTCGGGCGTGAGGAAGGGGACAGTCTGGTCGGGCGTTTTCCAGCCCTTGCCGTAAATCATCAGGCCGGGCGAGAAGGTCCACCTCTGGTTGAATTCGTACTCGTAAGCCATGCCGGCCTTGAAAGCGCCGATGACGCGGCTGTCGGCGTAGTGTGTGGCCACGCCGCCGCCCATCTTTACCTGAAAAGTCTGTGCCGCGGCAGTGCAGCAGACTGCAAGCAGCAGCACAAGGGCGGTCAAAATGCGGTTACCTCTCATTGCGTTTATCGGTTATTGGGGGGATGGGGAAGCTGTTCCCCCGCCATTAGTTTTTCTTGAAGAACTGGCGCCAATCCTCCTGGTCCTTGGAGGACTTTTCCCACAGTTCGGCCTCCTCGTAGCGTCCGCCACGGCGTCCGCCTTTGCGTTCCTTCCAGGCGGGGCGGTCGGCTTTGCGCTCGGCAGCACGGCGCGGGCCCCGGCCGGCCGATGCGCCCTTGCCGGGTTCGCGATCGGCAAGGTCGACGACCACCTGTCGGTCACCCACGCGGGCCTTGCCCATCTTCTTCATGACGTAGTCGGCTTCGCCCTCGGGCACCTCAAAGAAAGAGCAGTTGGTGGTCAGGTCTATGCGACCGATCTGCACCTTGCCCTTGACGTAGCGATTGACGAGGTTGATGATCTCGCGGGCGTAGAAGTTGTCGCGCTTGCCCAGGTTGATAAACAGGCGGCGGTAGCCGGCTTCAGCTTCGCGCGGTCCGCTGCCCTGACGACGCTCGCTGCGGGGACGGCTCTCGGCGGGGGCTTTCTCGCCCTTGCGACGGCCCTCGGTGGGCTGCACAATCTCGGGGGCGTTGGCGTAGTAGCTCAGGAAGCGGCCAAACTCGCGGCTGACGACGCGCTTGATGACGTCCTCCTTGGACAGCCACTCCAGTTTGCGGAACACTTCGGGCAGGAAGGGGGCAATCTGGGCCTCGTCGACCTCGGTACGCTCCAGCTCGTCTATCACGCGGTAGAGCTGCTTCGTGCAAATCTCCTTGGGCTCGGGCAGGATGCCTGCTTCGAAACTCTTGCCGATGACTTTCTCGATGACGCGCACCTTGTGCTTCTCGCGCACGTGGATGATGGAGATGCTGGTGCCGCGCTTGCCGGCACGCCCCGTGCGGCCGGAGCGGTGGGTATAGTTCTCGACATCGTCGGGCAAGCCGTAATTGATGACGTGGGTCAGGTCCTCGACGTCCAGTCCGCGGGCTGCGACGTCCGTAGCCACAAGCAACTGCGTGCGGTGCTGGCGGAACTTCTGCATGGTGAGGTCGCGCTGCGCCTGCGACAGGTCGCCGTGCAGGGCCTCGGCGTTGTAGCCGTCGCGGATAAGGAGGTCGGCCACCTCCTGCGTCTCCATGCGCGTACGACAGAAGATAATGGCGTAAATGCGGGGGAAGTAGTCCACCACGCGCTTGAGGGCGAGGTACTTGTCGCGGGCCTGCACGAGATAGTACGTGTGGTTGACATTCTCGGCGCCCTCGTTGCGCGAGCCGACGACGATTTCCTTGTGGTCGTGCAGGTAGTTGAGGGCGATGCGCTCGATTTCGCGGCCCATGGTGGCGGAGAAGAGGAGCGTGTTGCGCTCGGCAGGGACACCGGCCAGGATTTCGTCGATACTCTCCGAGAAGCCCATGTTGAGCATCTCGTCGGCCTCGTCGAGCACGACGTTCTCGACGTGTTCCAAATGGGCCACGCCGCGCTTCATCAGGTCGATGAGGCGGCCAGGTGTGGCCACAATGACCTGTGCGCCGCGCTTGAGGGCACGTATCTGGCTCTCGATGCTCGAACCGCCGTAGACAGCCTGTACGTGCAGGCCGTCGATGTAGCGGGAATAGTCCTTGAGGTCGTCGGCTATCTGGAGGCAGAGCTCACGCGTGGGGCTGAGGATGACGGCCTGCGTGGCACGGCTCTCGGGATTGACTTTCTGGAGCACGGGCAAGCCGTAGGCCGCCGTTTTTCCCGTACCGGTCTGGGCCAGTGCTATCACATCGTTGCCCACACCGAGCAGGTAGGGGATGACTTCTTCCTGTACCGGCATGGGATGGTCGTAGCCCATTTCGGCGATGGCGCGACGGATTTCCTCGCACACGCCCAATTCTTCAAATGTCTTCAAGTTATTTATAATTAGGTAGGTACTAAAAACAAGTTTTCAAGGGTAGGCAGGGGGCTCTATGGAACCTGGATGTCTCTCCCGCTCTCGCACCGCATCTTTTTGCTTTCGCCGAAGTCACGCAGCCCGCTACGCTCCTTCATAAAATACGAAAAACTACGGCACGATAGCTGTAAATCCATCGCAAGCTGACTGATAAAACCTACCTACAGCGTAAACAATTGCACTTTGCGGCTGCAAAGGTACGACTTTTCGGCGAGAAAGTGGCACGTAACCAAGATTTAGGCCATAGCGGCCAAGTAGCCGTGCAGCAAGTCCTGCACCTGCCGGAAACAAAGTGCGGCCCGGAAAAAACAACAAGGCATGCGGATTTTCACCCCCAGACGGGACGGATAATGCGCAAAGTTGTATGCCCCCCTTTCGCAGTCCAAAGAAAAAAAGTACCTTTGTCGGATTAACCCCGGAGAACCGGCAAAAGCAACCGCAAAGCCGGCACCCCGCCCAACAGACCGACACACATGGAACAACTCCTGCACTACGTCTGGAAAAACAAGATTTTCCCGCTCCCACCCCTGACCACCACCGACGGACAAGGCATCGACGTCATCGACCCGGGACTGCACAACACACAGCAAGGGCCGGACTTCTTCAACGCCAAGGTGAAAATCAATGGCACCCTGTGGGTGGGCAACGTGGAAATCCACGAAAAAGCCTCTGACTGGTACGCACACCGACACGAGACGGACGCGGCCTACAACAACGTCATCCTGCACGTGGTGGGCGAGGCCGACCGCACCGTCCGCACAGCGGCGGGACAGGAAGTGCCGCAACTGGTGCTGCCGGTGCCCGAGACCGTGCAACGCAACTACGCGGAACTGCTGGCCGAAGAGGCATACCCGCCCTGCTACCGCGTCATCCCGCAAATCGATTCGCTCACGGCACACAGCTGGCTGAGCGCGCTGACCGTGGAACGCCTGTCGGCCAAGACGCAACGCATCGATGGCTGGATGGAACGCACACAGGGTGACTGGGAAAGGGTATTCTTCGTCACCCTGGCCCGCAACTTTGGCTTCGGCACCAACGCTGAGGCGTTTGAAATCTGGGCCAACTCCATCCCGCCACACACCATCGAAAAGCACCGCGACGATGCGTTTCAGGTGGAGGCCGTCTTCTTCGGCCAAGCGGGACTGCTGAGCAACGAAATGGTGCCCGAGGAACGCCGCGATGACTACTTCCTGCGACTGCAAAGGGAATACGCCTACCTGGCGCACAAGTTCTCGCTGCAACCGATGGATGCCCGACAATGGAAGTTCCTGCGAATGCGGCCACAAAACTTCCCACACGCACGGCTGGCACAACTCGTCACTCTCTACCACCGCGGAAATACGCGATTCTCGCAGCTGCTGGAAGCTAAAAGCCGCGAAGATTTCCACAAACTCTTTGCCGCTACAACTACTCCCTACTGGGAGACGCACTATACCTTTGGGACGTCCTCGGCTCCCGCACACAAATCGCTCCGCACGGCCTCGCTGGACCTCCTCATCATCAATACGGCGGCGCCACTGCTCTTTGCCTACGGCCGCAGCCACTTCGACGAATCGCGCTGCGAACAGGCTTTCGAACTGCTCGAAAGTATTCCCCCGGAAAGCAACTATATCACACGCTCATGGGCCAAGGCGGGCATCTCTGCCGCCAACGCGGCCGACAGCCAGGCTCTCATACACCTGCGCAATGCCTACTGCAATCCCAAGGACTGCCTGCGCTGCCGATTTGGCAGTGCCTACCTGCGAAAGAAAGTGCATCCGCTCACACCCTACGAGGGAGATAAATGAAAACATACAGCCACAAGGCGGCACGCTCTCCCTCCCCCGACGACAACCATTCCTACCTACGACGTATGAACTATATCTTCGATCTCAACATGAAGGTGCGCGACTATGAATGCGACCTGCAGGGCATCGTCAACAATGCCAACTATCAGCACTACATTGAACATACGCGCCACGAATTCCTCCTGTCACGCGGCATCAGCTTTGCCGAACTCCACGAAAAGGGCATCGACGCAGTGGTGGCACGACTGAACATGGCCTTCAAGACGCCGCTGCGCAGCCGCGACGAGTTCGTGTCGCGACTGGCCTTGACGAAAGAGGGCATCAAGTACGTCTTCCACCAGGACATCTACCGACTGCCGGACCTGACACCGGTCATCCGCGCGACCGTCGAGGCGGTCTGCCTCGTACACGGCAAACTGGGCACCTGCGAAGAGCTGGACAGCCTGCTCTGCGAATGATGCCCCCCACCCTACCGACTTCCATACTCTACCTATGACCGAGACCCACTACCTCTTCCTGCTGTCACGCATCAAGGGCATCAGCCACAACACGGCTCTGCAACTGCTGGAACAAATGGGAAGCGCCACCGCTGTCTTTGAAAATACGGACGCGCTGCCCGAAAAAGCCCGCAAGGAAATCCTAAGCCAACGCGCCGAGGCCCTGCGACGCACAGAACAGGAACTGGCGTTCTGCGAGGAAAAAGGCATCCGCATGCTCTCCATCCACGATGCCGACTACCCGACACGACTCCGCACTTGCGCCGAAGCGCCTTTCACTGTTTTTTACAAAGGTACGGCTTCGCTCAACGCAAAACGGACTATCGCGGTCGTAGGCACGCGCAAAATCACTGAATACGGCCGCGCGTTCTGTCAAGATTTGTGTAAGGATTTAGCAAGCCTTATCCCTGATTGTCTGATAGTTAGCGGGCTTGCATATGGTGTAGATATACACGCACACAGAGCGTGCTTGAAAAATTCTTTACCCACGGTGGCTGTACTCGCACACGGACTGGACAGAATTTACCCGACGATGCACCGCGCCACAGCCGTAGAAATGCTCAACCGCGGCGGACTGCTGACAGAATACGCAGCCGGGACGGCGCCGGACAAGGGCAACTTCGTGCGCCGAAACCGCATCGTGGCGGGCATGACGGATTGCACGCTGGTCGTGGAAAGCGCAGAGCACGGCGGCGCACTGATTACCGCAGAACTGGCGGGCACCTACGGCCGACGGGTCTTCGCCCTGCCGGGACGATCTACGGATGCCTACTCCGCAGGATGCAACCGGCTGATCCGGACAGGTCACGCCACACTCGTCACTTCGGCTGAGGAATTGGTGGAGACGATGGGATGGCGCGAAAAGGGCACTCAGCCCGCACCACAACAGGCTTCGCTCTTTCCGGAACTGACACCGACGGAAGCCAAACTTTACGACCAACTGCCCACGGGCGAAAGCTTACCCGTCAATGACTTGCTGCGACGCACAGGACTGACCTACGCCGAAACAACGGCCGTCCTCTTCGAACTGCAAATGAAGAACCTGGTCGAACTCCTGCCGGGCAATCGCGTACGACGTATATAATATTACGGTCGGGCTACGCCTGCGCTGCTGACAAGCCGCCAATGGCCACTGGATACGACACAAGAGCGCCCAACAACGACACAGTCGAAAAAAATCCGTATTTTTGCGACCACAAATACCTATACCATGCCTACTACATTCCACTATGACGTCATTGTCGTGGGCGCAGGACACGCCGGATGCGAGGCTGCCAGAGCCGCCGCGCTGCTGGGCGCACGTACCTGCCTCATCACGATGGACATGAACAAGATAGCGCAAATGAGCTGCAACCCGGCCATCGGCGGCATCGCGAAAGGACAAATTGTCCGCGAAGTAGATGCACTCGGCGGCGGCACGGGCGAAGTGACGGACGCCTGCGCCATACAGTTCCGCATGCTGAACCGTTCGAAAGGACCGGCCATGTGGAGCCCACGGGCACAATGTGACCGCCCGCGCTTCATCCAGGAATGGCGACGCCGGTTGGAAAATACGCCCAATCTGGATATGTGGCAGGACGAAGCCACAGAAATCATCGTTGAAAAGGGAAGAATTTGCGGAGTCGAGACCATGTGGGGCGCTCGCTTCGAAGCGGGCGCCGTAGTCGTCACCGCAGGCACTTTCCTGAACGGATTGATGCACGTAGGCCGCCGACAGGTAAAAGGAGGCCGTTGCGCGGAGCCAGCAGCTGCTTTTTTGACCGATTCCATCACGAAACATGGCATCCGCGCCGCCCGCATGAAAACAGGCACACCCGTCCGAATCGATGCCCGCTCGGTACATTTTGATCTTATGACGGAGCAACCGGGCGAAACAGACTACCACCGTTTCTCCTACATCAGTCCCCTGCGCCCCCTGCCGCAACTTCCGTGCTGGACTTGCGAGACCAATGCCGACGTTCACGAGGTGCTGCGCCGCGGACTGCCGGAATCGCCGCTCTACAACGGACAAATCCAAAGCATCGGACCACGCTATTGCCCCAGCATCGAAACAAAAATCGTCACCTTCCCGGATCGCGACAAGCATCCCCTGTTTCTGGAACCGGAAGGACTGGACAACAACGAGCTTTACCTGAATGGTTTTTCCTCGTCCCTACCGATGGAAATCCAGCTCGAAGCCCTGCGAAAAATACCTTGCTTCAGCGACATCAAAGTCTACCGCCCGGGCTACGCCATCGAATATGATTTCTTCGATCCTACCCAACTGCGCCACTCGCTCGAATCTAAAATTGTCGAGGGGCTCTTTCTGGCGGGCCAAGTCAATGGCACGACGGGCTACGAGGAAGCTGCGGGCCAGGGACTCGTGGCCGGCATCAACGCTGCACTGAAATGCAGCGGCAGCGAACCCTTTACGCTGGGCCGCGACGAAGCTTATATCGGCGTACTCATCGATGATTTGGTCACCAAAGGCGTGGATGAGCCCTACCGTATGTTTACATCACGCGCAGAGTATAGGATTTTGCTCCGACAGGACAATGCGGACGTACGACTGACGCCCTACGCGGAACGAATCGGCACTTGCTCGGCCGAACGCAGCCGCCGCTTCCACGCAAAAAAGGAGAACATCGATGAAATCGTTCGTTTCTGTCACGAATTTCCCATCAAGGCGCCCCGCATCAACCCCTACTTGGAAGCATTGGGCAGTACGCCGCTCAAAGGTGGCTGCCGGTTGGCCGAACTTATAAATCGGCCGGAAGTAACGCTTCTCAATTTGGCAGCGGAAGTACAACCGTTGGCCGAACTCATGGACAAGATTTCGATGGACAGGGAGGAAATCATCGAAGCTGCCGAGATAGAAATGAAATATCACGGCTACATCGCTCGCGAACGGGCATTGGCCGATAAAATGCAGCGGTTGGAGGCCATCCGCATCCGCGATCGTTTCGACTATGCAGCCATCACGCAGCTCTCGACCGAAGCGCGTCAAAAACTGGCAGCCATCAATCCCGAAACATTGGCACAGGCAGGCCGCATCCCGGGCGTTTCGCCCAGCGACATCAGCGTTCTGCTTGTTCTCCTTGGGCGCTAAAAAAACAGCCCGGCCCATCGAGTAAAAACTAAGTAGTACTTAGAAAAAACTACAAGGCACTTAGGAAAAATTACAAAGCACTTAGTTTTTCCTACAAAGCACTTGGTTTTTCCTACAAGGCACTTGGTTGCGCCGGCTGCGTAGGAAGCAACGCATTATAGGCAGATATTTCGATAAATCCGGCACTTTCTATTCCCGTTTCACGTGAAACAAAACACTACAAGCTTCTTAAAATAGAATAAGTTATGAATACAGAATTGTTGCTTCGCAATCTGCGAAACATTCCGGACTTTCCGAAGCCCGGCATCCAGTTTAAGGACGTCAGCACGCTTTTCAAAAATCCCGTATGTAACCGCGAGATGCTCGAAGAGCTTGTGCGGATTTACCGCGACAAGGGAATCACAAAAATAGTAGGCATTGAGTCGCGCGGATTTGTGATGGGCGCAATGCTGGCGGCGGAATTGGGCGCAGGCTTCGTGCTTTGCCGCAAACCGGGAAAGCTGCCGGGCGTCACGCTCAAAGCAAGCTATCGAAAAGAGTACGGTCTGGATTCCATTGAAATCCATTCCGACGCCATCAGCGCCGACGACGTCGTCCTTATCCACGACGACCTGCTCGCTACCGGCGGTTCGATGAAAGCTGCCTACGACTTGGTTTCGCTCTTCCACCCTCGCGAAATTTTTATCAACTTCATCATCGAACTTCGCATGGAGGGACTGAAAGGGCGCGAAGCATTGGGCGCCGACAAAAACATTTCTACGCTGCTCACACTGCACGAATAAACGCACCAAACAGCACTTTATGAACACTGCGGCGGAACTGGAAACTTACCTCAAAGGCATCGTGACGAATTTACCCGATTCGCCGGGCTGTTATCAGTACCTGGACGAAAACGGGCAGATTATATACGTCGGCAAGGCAAAGAACCTGAAACGCCGCGTGGCTTCGTATTTCAACAAAGAGCAGAACAGTCTGAAGACACGGCTGCTGGTGAAAAATATCCGCGACATACGTTACGTCGTCGTGCAGACCGAAGAAGACGCCCTGCTGCTCGAAAACAACTTAATCAAGAAATACAAGCCCCGGTACAACGTTCTGCTCAAGGATGACAAGACTTATCCGTCCTTGGTCATTACTAAGGAATACCTACCCCGCATCTTTCCCACGCGGCAACGCGGTCTGCGCGGCGCTTCCTATTATGGTCCCTACAGCCACCTGCCCACAATGTACGCCCTGCTGGATCTGTGCAAGCAGCTCTACCATCCGCGTCCCTGTCGCACTCCCATGAGCGAGGAAGGCGTACTTAGTCGCCGCTACGAGGTCTGCCTGGATTACCACATCCACAATTGTCCCGGCCCCTGCGTGGGTAAAATCTCGCGCGAGGAATATATGCAGAACATCGAGGCTTGCCGCGAAATTCTGAAGGGCAACACGGCGGAACTGGCTGCCCGAATGAAGGCACGCATGATAGACTTGGCTGAAAAGCTGCGCTTCGAGGAAGCCCAGACCATCAAGGAAAAACTGGCCCTTATCGAGAATTTCAAAGCCAAAAGCGAGGTAGTCTCCAACACCCTGCACAACATCGACGTCTTTCATATCGAAAGCGAGGAGCGGGTGGCCTATATCAATTACCTGCATATCACCAACGGCTGCGTAAACCAAGCCTTCACGTTTGAATTCAAGAAGCGGTTGGAAGAAACCGATGCCGAGTTGCTCGCCTTGGGCATTGTGGAGATGCGGACACGCTACGACAGCCATTCCCCCGAGATTATCGTGCCAATACCCGTGGATTTGCCCGAGGGATATGCCCGGCAGACCATTCCGCAGCGCGGCGACAAGAAAGCGCTGCTTGAGTTGTCGCGACTGAACGTAAAGCAGTACAAATTTGACCGCTTGAAGCAGGCCGAAAAGCTCAATCCGGAGCAAAAATCCGTGCGATTGATGAAGGAGATCCAGGGAAATCTGGGGCTGGAAAAGCTGCCGATGCGCATTGAGCTCTTTGACAATTCCAATATCTCGGGCGAAGATGCCGTCGCCGCCTGTGTCGTATTCGAGAAGTTGAAGCCGCTGAAAAGCGAATACCGGAAGTACCACATCAAGACAGTCTGCGGGCCGGACGACTACGCCTCCATGCAGGAAGTAGTACGCCGCCGTTACACCCGTCTGCGCGACGAGGGCTTGCCCCTACCCGACTTGATCATCGCAGACGGCGGAAAGGGGCAAATGAACGCCATCCGCGCGATTGTGGAGGGCGAATTGGGCCTGCAAATTCCCATCGCGGGCCTCGCCAAAGACAGTCGGCACCGCACACGCGAGATGCTGTGCGGCGAACCGGCCCAATCCGTCGGCGTAAAGCCCGACAGCGAGCTATTCCGTCTGCTCACGCGGATGCAGGACGAGGTGCACCGCTTCGCCATCAGCTTCCACCGCCAGCAGCGCAGCAAGCGACAGACGGCCTCCGCCCTTGACGAAATCCCCGGCATCGGCGAAGTATCGAAGCAACGCTTGCTAAAGGCCTTTGGCAGCCTGAAGCGCATCCGCGAAGCCGACCCGGCGGCACTTATCGAGGTGCTGGGAGCCGCCCGCGGCTCGAAATTGTACGAAAACCTGCACCCCGCCACAGAAAAGCAGGAGACAGAGCCTGCGCAATCCGAGAAAACCACTTAACTTTGCCGAAAAAAAAGGAAATGAGAGTCGTTCTGCAACGCGTCCGCCACGCTTCGGTAAAAATTGGCGGCCGGCTAAAATCGGAAATCGGCCCCGGACTGCTGATTTTGCTGGGCATAGAGGAAGCCGATGGGCCGGATGACGTGAACTGGCTGGTCAAGAAGTGCGCCGCCATGCGTATCTTCGACGACGAAGCAGGCGTCATGAACCGCAGCGTCCTCGATATAGAAGGTAACGCCTTGGTTGTGAGCCAGTTTACACTAATGGCGTCGACCAAAAAAGGAAACAGGCCGAGCTACATCCGTGCTGCAGGCCACGCCACCGCCATTCCACTCTACGAAGCCTTCTGCCGGGAACTCTCCGCAGCACTGGGCCGCCCCGTAGGTACGGGCGAGTTTGGTGCCGACATGCAGGTAGAGCTGCTCAACGACGGCCCGGTGACCATCTGTATGGACAGCAAGAACCGCGAATAGGCCGACCGCGCACCCTGTGCCCCACCCCAACCCCCAAAAACCCTTGCAAACATGACTATCGCAGCAGCACAAGCCGCCGTCGACGAGTGGATCAAAACCATCGGCGTGCGCTATTTCAACGAATTGACCAACATGGCCTGCCTGACCGAGGAAGTGGGCGAATTGGCCCGCGTCATGGCCCGCAAGTACGGCGAACAGTCCTTCAAAGCGGGCGAGAACACCGACCCCTCCGAAGAAATGGCCGACGTCCTGTGGGTGCTGATTTGCTTGGCCAACCAAACGGGCGTCGATCTGACGGAAGCATTCCGGAAAAGCTTGGAGAAAAAGACCCGCAGAGACGCCACGAGACACCGCGAAAACACCAAACTGCATCAACCGGCCGCCGCCACCGGAAAAAACGGCTGAAAAGGCCTAAAAAAGTCCTTAGAAAGGAGACAGGCCACCCTTGCAGCCCGAGGAAGGCAGGCGATGCGACAATTCCGGCAGGACCCGTGGCCTCCCAAAGACCCCATTAGCCCCACTCTGCGCCCGCTGAAAATTCCGCAGAAGTACTGAAAGAAAACTATCAAATACCCAAGAATAACTATGAGCGAACATTGCCATTGCCATCACCACGAAGGCACCGAAAATCACCCCGAGGACCGCTTCCAGGAAGCCTTCGGTAAGTTTGAAATGCACCTGCACGACGAGGATGTACACGCTGCCGTGAAGCGCCTGGTCGACGAGAAGAAATCCACCTACGACACGCCCGAGGCCCGGCTCGATCTGCTTGCCGCCGTAGAACTTACGACGCTGAAAGTGACGGATTCGCAGGAAAGTGTACTGCGTTTTACGGAAAAAGTCAACGCTTTCGCCGACGCACATCCCGACCTGCCGCACCTGGCTACCATCTGCGTTTATCCGAACTTTGCCAAGATTGTCTCGGAAAGCCTGGAGGTGGAGGGTGTCGAGGTAGCCTGCGTCAGCGGCGGCTTCCCCTCGTCGCAGACGTTCCTGGAAATCAAGACCACCGAGACGGCGCTGGCCGTTCACGACGGCGCTACGGAAATCGACATGGTGCTGAACGTAGGCGCCTTCCTGAGCGGTGACTACGAGACCTGTGCCGATGAAATCGCCGAGCTGAAAGCCATCTGCGGCGAGCGGCCGCTGAAAGTCATCCTCGAAACGGGCGCACTGCAAACGGCCGAAAACATCAAGCGTGCCTCGGTGCTGAGCATCTTTGCCGGTGCGGATTTCATCAAGACCTCGACGGGCAAAATCGAACCCGCCGCCACGCCCGAGGCAGCCCTCGTCATGTGCCAGACCATCGCCGAATACTACCGCCTGACGGGCACAAAGATTGGTTTCAAGGCGGCCGGAGGCATCTCTACCGTGGACGACGCACTGACCTACTACACCATCGTGAACGAGGTACTGGGCCGCGAATGGATTGACGAGGGCCTCTTCCGCATCGGCACAAGCCGTTTGGCCAACCTGCTGGTGCAGGAGATTACGGGAAACTCGGAGAAACCTTTCTAAAGTACTGTTCCCGAAAGACATACATCGCGAAAAATCACACTGAAGCAGCCGGAGGCAAAGACCTTGCGGCTGCTTTGTTTTGCCATAGTGCTGATTTGGCGAAAACGAAGTAGACTTAGAATAAACTACATGGCACTTCGAGAAAAATACAAAGCACTTCGAGAAAAATACAAAGCACTGGGCTTTATCACCCCTACTAAGTGCCCAAAAAAGGGAGAAAGACGCTTGGCTCTCTCTCCCATTCTATGGTCAGCGATATAGGAAATCGGCTGACTAAACCTACTTATTGTCAATAATTTCTATCGACTACGTAAGCCAGGAAAGCCTGCAGGC
>SFCP01000023.1 GCA_004558535.1 Bacteroidales bacterium
CCCCCTTGCCCTGTGTCGGTCGGAAAAGACAAAAACCGGAAAAACCTTGCCCTGTGTCGGTCGAAAAAGACAAAAACCGGAAAAACCCCTTGCAGAGGATGGGGCTGCGCCCTGCTGTCAAGTTTCCGCTTTGGCCTTATAAGAGCAAGCTCTTAAAGCCCAAACCGCAAACTTGCCAGCACCTTCTTACAGAAGGCATCCATCCTCTGCAAGGCGATAAACAATAAAAACAATCTATGGGTAGAGGTACATAGTAAATGTATCCAGCGCAAGAACGGATTCTTTTTACAACACCACTGTTACAAAGGGAAGGTTCATTGTCACGGAGGACAGCTGCATTGTTACAGAGGGAAGGTTCATTGTCACGGAAGTGGGGGTCTTGTTACAGAGGAAAAGGTTTGTTTTTGTCTTTCCTGCGGAGACGCCGTGGCGGTCCGTTTTGCCCATTGCCGGATGGGCATCCTGGGTTTCCGAGGTCAGCTTCCGGATATTCGGGAAGGAAGTGCTTGCACCTCCTTAGGCATATCGTTGTCCGGTGCTTTTTGCCGAAGATTTCAGGTTGCCTATTCAACAAAAAATTGACTATTCAACAATTTTTTATTGTCTAAACTACAAAATCCTCCTTGGGCGGGGTAGGGCCAGTTGGTGTTTTGTCGGCGGGGTATTATCTTTGCGGAGTGGGACGATATGTCCCGAGACGAAATGTGGGGTATGAAGGATATTGTAGAGAGGAGGGCAGCGGGAGTGAAAATTTGGTGGAGAGGAAGGGACGTGCTGAGGCTACAGCGGGGGACAAAGGGACAGAACATACAAATCTTGGAAAACTATTTTTAAAGTTATCGAGATATGAAAAGAAAACCAAATCAAAGGAAACATTCGCTTGCTTGCTTCGCAAGCGGTGGGAAACCCCGATGGGGAAAAGTCCTCGTGGTGCTTCTCGTGGCGCTGCTGTCGTTCGGACAGTCGGCCCGGGCTGTTGACCGGTCGGCACCGACTATCCACCATATAGAGGGGTACAATGCGCCCGGCAGAGCCTATCTCAAGTTTGGCATGAACTACTTCAACTATCATGAAAGTAACAGTGGCTTCAGCGGAGACGTTGAGCTTTGGCTCAATGGAGTGCATGTTTGTAACTTGAATGATGCCTGGGAGTATATCACAGACCGTCGCCCCGGCAAGAATGAGGACTACATCAAGGACCACGACTATTGGAGTGTGCTTGGCGAGGAGTTGCCCTTTGATAAATCCGGCTATAAGGGCGTCGTGGTGCTGACAAACAGTGGGGAGTCGAACGACAAGTGGATCAGCATCGATGTCAACATCCTCCTGGAGAAAATCCCGACTTGGCGTGCAAACAAGACCATAGATGTGATGGTCTCGGGCAGATGGGAATACGTGAATGATAAGAATCAGTTTCAGCCGGTCAAGGACCCCTGCAATGTGATCTTTGCATTCGATCCTCCCTCGTTTGGCACCTGGCCCTCTGTGGCACAGCTGAAGTACACCGGCAACAAGGCGGTGAGCATAACCATGTCCGGCATGAAGAGGGAGACGTATGATTATTACAACGGTACCCGGAATTCGGGCACCTGGACGTACGGACTTCAGTTCTCCAACCAGGAAAGGCTCGTTTTGGATAACAAATATCTGCTGAATATCCTGAAGTACAGCGACAACACGGCGCCGACGGCGGTGAGCGTGAACAGCAAGTTCAAGGAAGCCAACACCGGCATCACCGAGGCCACCGTCACGCTGGAGGTGGACAACTGGAAATCCTATGAGTTGTATCCCGCGATTTCCCGTATCGCGCGCAAGTACACCATGTTCCAGTACGATAAAAGCTATACGCGCGATGTGAATTTCCTAAACGTATATAGTTCTCCCGTCTGGGTTAACGGTAACCCGCGTCCCTTCCAGGCGAGCAGTACCAGCACCGAACAGCATAAAAAGGACAGCGCCATGACCATCACGTCCGATGCGTGGAAAAAGGAGGTGACGGTGTCTTGGATGCCGCAGGTCTACGACAAGAAACACTTGAACAGCGGAAAGTGGGTGGTATTCCGCGATGGCGAGAAAGTGGGTACTATCTCTTTTGATGCCAGCAAGGCCATCTCGAGGACCGTCTTTACAGACAGAACCGACAAGACCTATGGTACGACGTACACGTATACGGTAGCATTCCAGCCTAACGGATGGTCTGACATTACCTCCCCCTCGGAAGCGACTGGGCTCACCGCATCGCAGTCCTACGAGTTCAAGCGGGAAAACCCGTTCCCGGAGAAGTCTCTCACGGCCACCAATAACCTGGAAAAGCAGATTAATGTTACCATTAATTTCATGAGCTTTTCGGATGCATCCTCCAGTAAATCCTATACACTCTCCCTGTACCGCCGAAAAAAGGGTACCTCCGATTGGGGAAGTGCGATAAAAACGGCTACGGTAAACTCACCGACAATGAACAGCTATACGTTTAACGATACCGGCCTGGAGAATCCCTGTGCAGTCTATCAGTACAGGGTGGGAGTAGTGGCCCAGGACGGTTACACGTTCTATTCGCCGGAAGCCGAGGGAGGCATAGAGGGCGAGAGCGCGGTGACAAGCGTATCGGCGAGCCGCGGAACCTATAGCGGTATGGTGCGCATCACATGGGAAGCAGATCAGGTGGGCGTGGCCCCGACGTACTTCTACGTGCAGCGCCGCTTGATGAGCAGCACCGACGAGAAGGACTACGTAACCCTCTACAAGACATCCGGCGTGGCCAAGACCTATAGCTACGAGGACGTCACAGCGCAGGCCGGCTCCTACTATCAGTACCGCGTGCAGTGCTATCGTGAATGCGACGGCCAGTTGTCGGAAGGCCTTTCCCGCGAGACCGACGGCTTCGCCCTGGCGACCGGCGTCATCAGTGGGCGTGTCTCGTATGGCACGGGTACGGCGGTGCAAGGCGTCAAGGTAAGCCTGACCAAAACCTCCGGCGATGCCACCGATGCGCAGCAGAGTTTCCACGCGCTGAGAATGGGTGGCTACAGCTCCTACGTGCGGCGCTATACAGGCTCGGAGTCGACTACGCTCTTCAACAAGCCCTGGACGGTACAGACGTATTTCAAGACGGACTCGATCATGCCGAGGCGATGCGTGCTGTACAGGACAGAGTTCTTGGTACTTTATGTCCGCGGTGATGGTTATGTATCAGCCCAGACAGGGAGTGATTTGATTGTTTGGAACTGTAAACTGACTCCGGGCGTATTCTATAACATCTCCCTGGCCAGTGATGGTGTCGGAAGGTCCACGCTTTATATAGTGGACGAGAATGGCAAGATTTACTCGAAGACCAAGACAAGTGACTCGGATGCCAGTTATAAATACGGTGGGAATTCGACCTACATGTCATTTGGTAATGACTGGTATGACTCAGGCGGTGGTTCAGACTATACCGGTGTCATAGACGAGTGCCGCTTCTGGACCAAGGAACTTACCAAGGAGGAAATCTTGAACAACTACAACCGCATTCTCTCCGGCTCCGAGGACGGACTATACCTCTATTACAAGTTGGACGAGGGCGTCATCGGAGAGTCACGACTGGCCTACGACTACTCGAAGAAAGGCGGTGTGTCCAACGGCCGTCATGGCAGCATCAAATCCATGAAGGTGACGGACGAAGTGCCCACCAGCAACCAGCTCAGCGTGTACGGCCTGACCGACAGCGAGGGCAACTATACCATCAGCGGTATCCCCTTCTCGGGCGACGGTACTACCTATTCCGTCATCCCGACGATGGGCGTACACTCCTTCACACCCAACAAGGTGAGCCGCTTTGTCAGCGGTTCGTCTCTGGTGTACAGCGGCGTGGACTTTACCGATGAATCTTCCTTCAAGGTCAACGGTATTGTGCGCTATACGGGCACGACCATCCCCGTGGAGGATTGTGTAGTCTATGTGGACGGACGGGCCGCCAGCAAGGACGGCGAACTGGTTACGTCCAACTCCGACGGAAAATTTACCGTCAGTGTGCCTATCGGCAACCACTACGTGGAAGTCAGAAAGGATGGACATACCTTTAGCTTAGGACGCTACCCCGAAGACCCGAACAATGTGAAGACTACCGCGCTCTTCGACCGGGATATCACCGCCCCCCTCACATTCTGGGACAATACTACGGTCAACTTCACCGGACGCATTGTGGGCGGTGACATCCAGGCAGCGAAACCTTTGGGCTATCAGCAAAGCAACAACAACATCGGACGAGCCATCATCGACCTGGTGTACCAGAACGACAACGGCTATCTGAATGTTATCCAGGACCCCAGCGCGCCCAGCACGACGGAAAGCCTCATACGTAACCCCAAGGAGGTAGTCGTCGCTTCGCAGACTCTCAACATCCGAAGCAACTCCTATCGCGGTGACAGTGCCCACGTCAACCATATATATATAGTTACGGACAGCCTCACCGGTGAGTTTTCGGCGTTGGTGCCGCCCCTGCTCTACAACTTGAGCACGGTGAAACTGGTCAACACGAGCAGCGATAATCCCAACAAGGGTAAGGCCCTGTTCTCCAACCTGCAGATTGACCTGCGAGATCCGCTGACCGAGAACGCTGATACTACGATAATAGACGGCAAGGCGTATGTGTACAATTACCATACGGCCATGGTCGACCCTTGGCACACCGATGCTACCTTTAACGTAACGCAGAGCAGTTCCAACCCGGCGCCAGGAGCCTTCGGTATCCCATCCTTTGAACTGCACGATGACTTTGGCTGGATAAATGTGCCCGTCTATGAATATACACAGAAATCCGGACTCAATTACTTCTTCGGTAAGGATATCCATCCGAAAGGCACGGGCTACCCGCTGTACGTCTCGATGGAAAAGTACACGTTTGATATCGAGGCATACGAGGAGTATGTCAACTATGACGCGAAGGATCCGGTACTGAAAGCATATATCTGCGACCGGGTGCCTTTGAGTGGTCTCCCCGTAACCATCAGCAATGCACTCTCGGCCGACCAGATTGTCTACAAGGAAGACAATCCCGTGAACGGAACGCCCGGTGACGTCTACGACTTGAAGACGAACAGCATCAATCTGGACAGCCTGGGTCGGTTCTCCTATACGTGGATGGCCGGACTTCCGAAAATTACATCACCGCACGCCAGAGCCGTACAGTTCTACTATCAGATAGACGGACGTACCTTTGAGTGGCGCGAGGGCGGTTTGGAAGCCATTATCCTCGGCTCAGTGCCCTCGGGCAACAACTATGTAACGGCCGGTCCCGACATCGTCGATATGGTATTGCGTGACCCGCCGGGCACCGCATCGAGCGCAACCTGGGTCAGCGGTACTACGACGAGCACCATCAGAACGGAAGGCACGACGTGGTCGGGCCAAACTTATGTGGGCGTCACGAAGGAAATGGGTATCGCCGTGACCATTGCTACCGGCGTCGTTGGCTTCATGACGGAGTCGCGGTCGGAGGTAAAACATGACCTCGAAGCCGGTATTACCACCATCACACAAGGTGAAAGCGGCAACTCCTGCACAAGAAGCGTAACCATAGAAAACGCTTACTCCACCTCGGCAAATCCTGAGTATGTAGGCGCCAATGGTGATATCTTCATCGGTTCGTCTACCAACCTGATTTATGGCGAGGCCAAGGAAGTCGGTCTGTGCAGGTCGAGTGCAGACTCTCCGGTGACGCTGCGTCTGCAGAAGATGATGACGACCGGACTTACCTTTGGCACCGAGTTTGTCCACTCAGCCAACCATATTCAGAATGTTCTCCTGCCCAAGCTGTATGAACTACGCGACAGTTTGCTGCTGACGGTGGATAACATGAATACGTTCGTCAATAATTCGGAACATACCGTCTACGTGACAGAACTCACGCCAGACGACCCGAGATACGGTACGGACAATGACGACTGGGACGCATGGGGCGACGTCGCAGCCATAGGTCCCTCGTCCTCCGGACCCTCCTACCGAATGGTAAGAGGTACTGCTGTTGGTGAGGACGAGATGGAGAACGACATGGTGATGTTCTACAACAACTCCATCAAGAACTGGGAGATGCATCTGGCCGAGAACGAAAAACAGAAAGTCGATGTCTACCAGTACCGTGACGAGTTCCTGAAGAAGAACGTCTCCTTCGATGCCGGTTCTACGGTGACCATGACACAGACCAGCGAAGTCACCAATTCCGTATACAAGGACAAGACAACCATGGGCCTCGTACGCGGAAGCATCGCCTTCGGAACCAAGATCAACTGGCACGGTTTCGAAACGATCATATCAGAAGAGGCCGGTGGCGGAACGCACATCGCGACCGACTCCACGACAACCGAGTCCACCACGTTCAGCTATACGCTGCAGGAGACCGGCGACGACGACGCACTTACCGTAGACGTATATGACTACGGCAACGGATGGGGCCCCATCTTCCGTACTCGCGGCGGACAGACTTCTGCTCCCTACGAGGGCGAGGTGCGTACTTCCTACTACCATCCCGGACAGGAGATAATCATGGAGGCTACCATGAAAATCGAGGATCCCAAGATTTACGTGAGCGATCATGACAAGCTGTACAAGTGGCGTATGGCCAGCAATGTGCCCACCGGCACAGCTGCCAACTATACGCTGGCGCTTACCAATGAATCCGAGACGGGTGAGGACGTTTACTTCATGCTCTTGGTACCCGATGAGAGCAATCCCAACGGCGCCAAGATGTCGATAGACGGCTTGGCCATCACGGGAGACGGCAGAATGGTCAAGGTACCCGCCGGCGAGACTGTCCTCAAGGCGTTGCAGCTGGAGCAGACCAACCAGAGCATCCTCCAGTATGATAGTATTGCTGTGGTGCTGGCCTCCCAGTCTCAGTACGACCCGACGAGTACGTGGGAACAGATAGCCGATACGGTCTATGTATCTGCCGAGTTTATTCCGTCCTCCTCGCCGGTACGCATGACGCTCAACAAGAGCGTGATGAACACCAATACCGCGGACGACCTGCTCATTACGTTCGACCAATTCGACCGCTATTACGGCAATCTCAAGTGCTTCCGCGTTCAGTCCTACGCGCCGGGAGCCAGCGATTGGGTGACCCTGCAGGAATATGTGCTCGATGATGATGAAAATGAAATGAAGAGCGGCAAACTGCTGCTGCCCGACGAGGCCAGCGTGGAATACGCCTACAACATGCACGGTATGACCGATGGCCTTTACCGCTTCCGCGTGATAGCAGTGAGCAGCTACGGTGGCCGTGAAATCATACGCTCGAGCGAAGAAATTTCCATCGTCAAGGATATGGTGAAGCCCAAACCGCTCGGCATGCCCCAGCCGTCCAACGGCATCCTCGGCATCGGCGATGACATCAGCCTCACCTTCAGCGAGGAGATTGTCAACGGCGCTATCACCAACGACAACAACTTTACCATCGATGCCGTCCTCAATGGCGCAGAGGTAGACCATAGCACTGCTTTGGCGCTCCAGGGCGAGGCTCGTACGGCTTCTACCGAGGCTTCTATCTCGTTGGCCGGCAAGAGCTTCTCTACCGACATGTGGCTCTACATGGAGGGTAGCGGAACGATTCTCTCTCATGGTAACGGCTCCGAGAAGTTTGCCCTTTCGCTGGATGCAGACAAGCATCTTGTCGTCTCCGTGGGCAGCGAGCAGTACGTTTCCACCGATGTCATGCCCATGAATAGCTGGTGCTACCTCACGGTTAGTTTCAAGGCCGGCGAGGGCGAGGGTATCCTCAATGCTTCTGTCTCTGAGGCAGCAAGCACCATCCGCCTCTTCAAGGACTGCCAGACCGTGACCTACAACGGCGTCGGTTCGCTTACTATCGGCGAGAACATGACGGGAGCCATCCACGAACTCACCATGTGGGATGTGGCTCACGACAACGAGCAGGCACAGTTGCAGCGCCAGCGCACCAAGTCTCCCGCTACAGCCAACCTAATGGGTTACTGGCGGATGAACGAGGGCGAGGGACGCACCATTACCGACTATGCACGCAACCGTCACCTGATTGCCGCCGGCGATACCTGGTACATCAACAACGAAAACAAGGCTGTCGCACTGGATGGCTCGGCTTATCTGAGTGTATTCGCCGGCGACCTGGCTGTTGATAATGAGGATAACCAGGCTATCGAATTCTGGTTCAAGGCTGACAAACAGGCCGACGAAGCACAGCTGCTGGATATGGACAGAGTAGGACTCTGGATGGACAGCGAGGGCTTGCTCAAACTTACGTCCGACGAGATGACCTACGACGCCGGCACCAAGTCGCTGACCGACAACGAGTGGCACCACGTCGCTATGAATATCCTGCGCTCCGGTAGCACGTCCATCTATGTAGACGGACAGCGCACGCTCAGCACCGCTTCGCGCAACGTCGCCCTGCCCAACTGTGGCTACCTGTACATGGGTGCACACCGCCAGACGACCCTCAGTGACGACGGCAGTCACACCGTCCTCGTAGGTCATGACCGCTATCTCACGGGATACGTCGACGAACTGAGGATATGGAACGCCACGCTCGACGCTTCCACCCTGGCCGCTAACCGCAAGTTACGGCTCACGGGCACGGAGTCCGGACTGGTAGCCTACTTCCCGTTCGAGACCAAGACCTTGGACTTTGGACAAATCGTGACGGATACGCTCAGTGCCAGCATAGTCAACGACGGCATGACACGCTTTGCCCTCTACGGCAATGACAAGGTGACGTTTACGGACGAAGCTCCTGCGTTGAAGCCCAAACCTGTCCTGACCAACGTGCCGTTCTCCTTTACGGCCAGCAAGGAAAAGGTTGTCATCAACCTCGAGGCGGATCCCGTTATCATCGAGGGATGTACGATTAACTTCAAGGTAAGGGATGTCCGCGATGTCAACGGCAACTGGTGCGACCCGATTTGCTGGTCGGCCTATGTCAGCCGCAACAGCCTCGCATGGGACAACGATCAGCTCAGCATCGTCCAGGCAGCAGGCGACGAAACCACCGTCAGCGCTACCATCACCAACAAGGGCGGTGCACAGCAGGAATGGCACCTTAGCGGCCTGCCGCAGTGGCTCAAGGTGAGCGCTGAAGACGGCTTCATCGACCCGCTTGCAGCTACCGAGATCCACTTTACCGTAGGCGCTACCTGCCCGATTGGCAAGTATGCCGAGACCATCTACCTGGTCAACGGCGATGACATCGCCCTGCCGCTTGCTCTCAACGTGACCGTAACGGGCGACGTGCCCGACTGGTCCGTCGATGCCGGCAAGTACAGCAGCACCATGAATCTGGTGGGTACGCTCTCTATCAACGGCGTGGCCTCCAACGATCCTGACGATATCCTGGCAGCTTTCGTTGACGGCGAATGCCGCGGCGTGGCCAAGCCCGTCTACAACAAGCGTTACGACGAGTACTTCGTCATGCTCGACGTGGCTTGCGATGAGACTGAAAAGGACAAGAACGTGACCTTCAGTATCTACGATGCCAGCACGGGTATCATTTGGCCCGT
Source organism: Bacteroidales bacterium (assembly GCA_004558535.1). Lineage (GTDB taxonomy): Bacteria > Bacteroidota > Bacteroidia > Bacteroidales > Bacteroidaceae > Alloprevotella. The sequence goes on from SFCP01000023.1 coordinate 9,504, forward strand.
AGCACAGCCGAGTCAGGAGGTACTGCTCTCTTCCGGTGCCGTCTACGGTACGTTCAGTGCTCCGGTCAACCTCAATGCGCTTGACCTTATCCAGCAGACCCTGTCGCTGGGCTCCGGATGGAGTTGGACTTCGTTCGCCGTGAAGCCGGAGGATATGCGTGTAGCCTCTGTGATGAAGGACGTCGAAACCGAGACGTTGGTTGTGAAGAGCAAGGTAGCCTCCTCCATGTTCTACGAAGAGGGATGGAGTGGTTCGCTCACAGACTTCAACAACCGCGAGATGTACAAGGTGCTCATGGCATCGCCTCGTCAGCTGACAGTCATCGGTGCCCGTCCCGCCCTGTCGGATAAGGAGATTTCCGTAGAGCCCGGCTGGAACTGGATCGCTTTCAACGAGACGTCCATTATCAGTGTTGCTGACGCCTTTGCAGGCATCACACCCGAGGATGGTGACCTCGTGAAGGGCAAGCAGGGCTTCGCTATCTACGATGGATACGAGTGGGAAGGCTCCCTGCAGGCACTGACGCCCGGACAAGGCTACATGTACCTGAGCAAGGCTACGGGCACACGCACTTTCAACTATCCCGCAACACTCACGCAAATCAGCCAGGGAATGCAGGCGATAGCACAGCGTAGCACAAGCGCGTTCAATCCTGTCAGCCACAACCTCTTCCCGGGCAACATGACCGTGGTGGCTCGTGTGACCTACGACAACGAGCCGATGTCCGACATCGAGGTGGGTGTATTCTCCGGCGATGAATGTCGCACGGCAAACTACACCGACGGCCAGGGAATCGTGTTCCTCACCATCCCCGGAAATGCACGCGAGAACCTCTCGTTCGTCATTTCTTACAATGGCGAGATGGTACAGTCTCCCACCACTATTCTCTACGAGGAAGATGGTGTAATCGGCAACCCGGGTGAACCGTTCGTACTTGCCTTTGGCGATGGCTCCGTTACCGCAATCAGCGGTGTCGGCACCGCGAACCAACAGGAATATTGGTACACGATTGGCGGTGTTCGGTTGACCGAAAAGCCCACCATGCCGGGAGTCTATTATCATGTGAAACCAGACGCTACCTTACACGGTGAAAAAGTAGTCATCAAATGACGTAGAGAAATTTGATGCAATAGTTGCTAATTTGAATGCAAGATCCGCAGTTCATGGCTCGCCATGCTGCGGATTTTGTTATGCCCCGGCGTAGGGCGGACTTGGGGCGACGGCTGCTCCGAGGCAGCATGGTGTTCCTCCAAGTCGTACTTGGGAGAAACTATCGGGCACTTTGGCGTGCAACCATCGGCGAAAGTTTTATCTTTGCAGCTCGGTAGGGCGCCTCGCCGGCATGAAGAGGGTGGGGAGGAGGCCCGGTTTGTACAACGTAAATACTGCTTATGTCGAAATGAAGCGTAAGGTAATCATCGTGGGAGCCACTTCGGGTTTGGGTCGCGGGATAGCCGAGACCTATATAAGCCGCGGGTGGACGGTCGGCGTGGCCGGCCGCAGGGAAAACTTGTTGCAGGAAGTCGTGGCGACGGCCGGGGCTGCTCCTGCCTATTATGCGGTGTGCGACGTGACCGACCCCGTGACCGCCGTCCCCGCCCTGCAGGCGCTGGTGGAGCAGCTGGGCGGCATGGACCTGCTGGTGATGAGTGCCGGGGTAGGACGTCAGAACCCCGACTTGGACTATGCCGTGGAGTTACCCATGCTCCGGACAAACGTGACGGGATGGACGGCCATCGTGGATTGGGCCTATCGCTATTTTGTGGAGCGCGGCGGCGGACAGTTGGCCGCCATCAGCAGTATCGCCGCCCTGCGCGGACTGGCGCCTGCGCCGGCCTATTCCGCCACCAAGGCATTCCAGGCGCACTATCTCGAAGCCTTGCGCCAGCGGGCACTGGCCTCGGGCCTCCCGCTCTCCGTCACCGACATCCGGCCCGGCTTTGTCGACACGCCCCTGCTGGCTGACCCGCGTCAGTTCTTCTGGGTGCTCCCGCCCGACAAGGCTGTGCGCGCCATTGTGCGTGCCATCGACCGCCGGCGCGGCGTGGCCATCGTGACCCGTCGCTGGCGCTGGTTGGCACCGGTGATGCGCGTGGCGCCCACGTGGATGTTGGCCCGCATACTTGGCGGACGGCGATAGAAATCGGGCTTTATGTCAAGAAAATCATATTACTGTCTGCGTCAACATTAATGAAACTTAGTCGCAGCAGTAACCCCGGTGTCCGTTACGACGCACAAAAACAGGGATAAACAAGTAAAGTCAATGCAAGGCGAGAGTAATGAAGCTTGCTTTATTGCCGATTCGCCGCCTGAGTTATATAAATAAACCTTTTGCCGGGAGAGGTGCTCCATTTCTTGGCCTCTAAAAAGCTTTCGGACACCAATGATTCCAAGAAATTTAAGGATTTTAGGGATAAAACCAATATTTTGCCGGCTTTTGTCTTGCCGGGCGAGAATATTTCCTTAATTTTGTGGCGTGACGTAGGGCCGGAAAGTTCGGCCGACGCCTTGTCCTTATTATTCTAACTCCTTAAAACGAAAAGACATGAAGAAGATTTTGATGGCTGTAGCCGCATTGTCGCTCACGCTGACCTCGTGCACGAGCATTACCAAGACTGCCAAGAACATGGACGTAGAGACAGGCATGCGTTCCTGCTCCACCGCCGAACTCGAAGTAAGCGAACAAAAGGCTACCTACACCCTGCGTCCCATCAAGGCCGAGAGAAGAGCCGGTTTGCGCAACGTCAAGAACATGGCTATCCGTGCTCTGCTGAGCGAAAAGGGAAATGCCGATGTCCTGGTGGCTCCCGATTTTATCGTCGAGAAGCACGGCCGCAAGGTGAAGAGCGTCACCGTGACGGGATACCCTGCCAAGTATAAGAACTTCAAGCCCGCAGGCGCCGGATGTGCCAGATAATAAACTGTTTTCTACATGAAACGGACCATTAAATTACTCTCAGTCCTCGCTGCCGGTGTGCTGATACTTTCCTCCTGTGCCACTTCCACGAAAACCGCCCAGGTAGCTGAAGTGCAGCCCGTGGTGTGCCAGTATCCCACTGTGGCAGATTTGGAGGTAATGCCCAAGGCGGAAAGGCACACGCAGTGGTACAAGGGCATCATTGCCGGCCGATGCGTCAGTATGTCCGTCCGGGAAGAGAACCTCGTGGCAGAACTCCTGGCCGAGCAGGGCGCTGATGTCTTGCTGGAGAAGAGGGTCATCCGCACGACCCGTACGTTTGGCATGCAGGAACTGACCGTCATAGGCTACCCTGCCAAGTTGAAGAACTTCCGCACGGCGACGCCCGACGACCTGAATGCCCTGAAAGTGGTGCGTCCCGCTGCTGAATGCCCTGTGTACAACGTTTCCGATACGCACGGCGGTGCAGCTCCCTGCTGCGCCACGGGCCAGAAAAAGCACGGTAAAGCGAAAGGCAAGTCTAAAAAGAGCCGTCACTGCGGTCATTGATCGATTCGGTATCCCATTCGGCCACCTCTCTGTGCCCCTTGGGCGTCAGCGGACAGCGCCGACCTTAGCATACTCACCCGGGAACTTCGCGTCCCCGGGTGAAGTTTTTTTATTATTGCGCCGTCCGGTAAACTTTTTAGGGCAAAAAAATGGCTCACTAAGGGGAAACCCGTATCAGCAGGAAAGACAAAAACCGGCCCCCTTGACTCGTGTCGGCCCCGTGTCGCCCCTGTGTCCGTCGGAAAAGACAAAAACCGGAAAAATCCCTTGCGCCGGATGCAAAATGTCTCTTGCGAGCCATGGACGCTGTAGCCGTCTGAAAATCCCTCGAGCAAGCTCGGGTATTTTCAGGCGGCTACATCATCTCCCTATCGGGTTTGCATCCAGCACAAGGCGATAAACAAAAAAACAAACCTTGTCCTCTACGACAAGAAACACTTCCTCTACGTCAAGAATCTCCTCCTCCGCAACAAGAAACACTTCCTCCGTAGCAGTGATGTTGTATACAATTCCGTTCTTGAGGTGGATACATTTACTGTGTACCTCTACCCATAGAATGGTTTATTTCTGTTTATCTCCTTGCAGAGGATGGATGCCTTCTGTAAGAAGGTGGTGTCAGGCTTTCGGTTTGGGCGTTAAGAGCTTGCTCTTATAAGACCAAAGCGGAAGACTGACAGCAGGGCGTAGCCCCATCCTCTGCAAGGGGTTTTTCCGGTTTTTGTCTTTTCTGACTGACACAGGGCAAGGTTTTTATCCTGACTTTTGTCTTTTCCTCCCCTCCCCTGCAGGGTCGGGGTCGGGGGAGAGGCTTCTAAAAGGAGGCTTACTTTTGAGAAAACACACTTGTTATCCCAAATTATGGGCACTACGGGTGCATAAATTGGGACTATAAATTGGGACGCTCTAACCTTTTAGCGGGCAGCAATAGTTCTGATTATTATCCGGCATTGTGTCATAAATCATCTTTTGTTTGTAAATATGTCGGCAGAAAGAAAGATTTGTCAAGCAAAACCAGTAATTTTGCAATCAGAAACCAACTATTACCCATCAATATGAAGCAAGAAAAGAAAGAACTGCAACACTACGCGCGGCTCAGGCATCTGGTCCTCACGCTGGCGCTTTGCCTTTTCGGTGGAGCGGCGGCGTTTGCAAACGACTACAACGTGCTCATCATCCAATTCGTGGATGGGACGACACAGAGCTATGTGCTCGACACGCGTCCCAAGGTAACCTTTGATGCACAGAACCTCTACGTACATTCGCCGCAAGTCGACGATACTTACGAATACCGGCGCGTGAAGAAGTTCGTGTTTGAGGAAGACGACGTCTCGGCCATCCAAAGCGTCAGGGAAGGCGAGTGTCGCCTGACGCTCCTCGGCGGCCATGCTGCCACGGTCAGCGGGCTGGAAGCCGGTTTGGCTGCCAAGCTCTGCGATACAGCCGGACGCCAGGTCCGCACCGCGAAGGCCGATGCCGCAGGTACGGTGAGCTTCAGCCTGCAGGGCCTGCCCGTAGGCACATACATCCTCTCCCTATCCGACGGCAAGTCGTTCAAGATCCTCAAACACTAACCCCAAAAAACACACCGACATGAAATACTTTACTTCCGGATTTGCAGCCTTTGCCGCCGCCGCGCTCTTCGCTTGCGGACAAATGGCGGCGCAGTCGTTCACCATACACAAGAAAAGCGGCGAAATCATAGAATACAGCATCAGCGAGGTAGACAGCCTCGTGTTTCATGAGGAGTCGACGCCCGAGGCACCCGCCGCACCGCGCATCGGCGACTTCTATTATGCCGACGGCACATGGAGCACCACACTCAAATCTGACGCCACGCCCATAGCCATCGTGTTCTACGTGGGCGAGGCCACCGATTGCGGAGACCACGCCGCCTACTACAAGCAAAAGGATGGCAGTACGCCGCTTGCCGACTTCCACGGCTATGCAGTGGCACTCAACGACGCGACGTATTTCGACGGAGAGCAACATACCGTCTGGTGGAGCGCGTACGACGCTGCCGATGAGGGCTTGGGTTGCTCTACAAGCACCACCGACTTCCTCGGTTACACCAACTCGCGCTCCATTGTCACCAATGCAACGGCAAAGAAAGGCGGGCTGACGGGCGAGGATGACAACTATCCCGCAGCATATTACGCTATCGTGGCCTACGAAGCGGCTTGCCCCGCACCCGAACAGAGCAGCGGCTGGTTCTTGCCTTCGGCCTATCAGTTCAAGTACATTTACGACCGCGCTTACTTCGACGACGACAATTCCGGACGCGCCTGCCTCGCAAACTCCTTTGCCGTCCTCGGCGAGTCTCTCGCCACACCGCTGTACAACGACGATGCAGAATACTGGACCAGTACGGAAAAGGTAGATTCCTACGGTCTTTCCACGTGGGCGTATTATTTCAATTTCGACAAACGTGCCTTCAAGGCCGGTTTCATAGCCGACTATCGCAAGAACAGTGGCATGCGTGTGCGCTCGATGCTGGCATTCTAAGGATTGGATGAAGAGTCAGGTCCTATAAATGTGCTCTAAAAAGAATACACTATGAGATGCTTTGGTAAATACATCATAGGCCTTGTGTCCGTCCTGCTGCTCGGCGCGCAGGCTATGACGGCGCAGACCGTACGCCTGCACATGAAGAGCGGCGAGACATTGGAATATGCTTGCGCCGACGTGGACAGCATCACCTTTGTCCCCGCCGAGGCGGACTCGCCCAAGTTTCAACTTGCGGTGAGCGACATCGGTATCGCCTCCGCCACGCTCAGCGTCACGCCCAGCGACGATGCGGTGCGCTATTATTACGACGTGTGCACGCGTCAGCAGTACGATGCACTCACGGGCGGCGTGGAGGAAATCGTCACTTCGTACATCGAATACCTGAAAGGGCGCTATCCCACTCTCACGATGGAGCAAATCCTCAGCAACGCGCTGTCTCAGGGCGCTGACAGCGACCATCTCACGGGCCTGCCTGCAGGGACGGAGTTTGTGTTCTATGCCATTGCGGTGGACAACGAGGGTAAATGCTATGGCGAAGCCGCTACCACAACCTTTTCCACGCTGCCCGGCGGCGACCCTGCCGACTGCACGTTTGAGGTGGACTACGAAAATCTCTCGTCCGATGCCCTGACGGTCCTGGTGACACCCTCCGATCCCTCCGTGCGCTATTGGATGGGCATCGTGTCCGTAGCCGGCTTTGCGGGCGACTACGCGCTGACCGCGCAGGTGCAACAGGAGATTGCCGACTATGCCGCCTCGACGGGCATGGACATGGCAGAGCTGGTGCAGAAGGTGACCTTCGCGGGCGACATCGCGCTTGAGGAATCAGGACTTACGCCCGAGACACCATATTATATATATGTATACGCCATGAATCCCGATGGCACTGCCGCCGGGGCCTTGACCAAGAAACGATTTGTCACGCAAAGCGAATTGCCCTCCGATGCCGCTGTCAGCCTCAGCTATCGCTATTTCGACGGAGATGCGCTCTATGCAAATAATCCTGAGACCTATGCCGGGTACCAGGGGAAAGTGTTGGTGCAGACGCGCCTCACGCCCAACGAGACGGCAGTGTCCTGGGCCTTAGCGCTGGCCAAGGGCGACCTTACCGACGAGACGCTCTATCCCGACGAGGCTACGAAGAACGCCGTGCTGCAGGCCGGGTACATAAACGCAGAGAGTAAGACGTTTGTGGCCGATTGGGGCACCTGCACCTTCCTCTATTTTGCAGCCGATGCCGACGGTATCGACGGTGTGTTGAAACGCCTGCTCGTCACCTTCGACAAAGCCAACGCCTGCCCCGTCACGGAAATCGGCGTTGAGGCCCTGCCGGCACGGCTCGCTTCACCCGCGGCCCTGCTCGCCGCACCGAGCCGCACCGCCCTCGGGTTGCGCCTGAAGCAGGCCGCTGACAGACAGCACAGACATACGTTCAGGCATTAGGTCCGGCGGGGCAAGCAAGGCTTGTTCCTACCGAAAGACCCCACCGCTAATTGGGTTCGCCGATGAAACCCCGTGTCAGTTGCGAGTCGAAAGAACCGGGATAAACCCCTGCCCTGTGTCAGTCGGGAGAGACAAAAACTGGGATGCCCCCTGCCCTGTGTCAGTTGGGAAAAGACAAAAACCGGTATAAACCCCTTGTGCCGGATGCAAAATGTCTCTTGCGAGCCATGGACGCTAGCCGGCTGAAAATCCCCCTGTCGGGTTTTGCATCCAGCACAAGGCGATAAACAAAAAAACAAACCTCGTCCTCTACGACAAGAAATCCTTGTCCTACGTAGCAGTGATGTTGTATACAATTCCGTTCTTGAGGTGCATACATTTACCATGTATCTCTACCCATAGATTGTTTTTATTGTTTATCGCCTTGCAGAGGATGAATGCCTTCTGTAAGAAGGTGCTGTCGGGCTTTCGGTTTGGGCGTTAAGAGCTTGCTCTTATAAGACCACAAGGTTTTTATCCCGGCTTTTTTGTCTTTTCCTGCAGAAACGGCCGAAACGGGAGTCCCATAGCCATCTAATTCTTTGTCACTAAAAACTAAAAACTTTTAGCGGACAGCAAAAAAAAGCAAAAAAAATGGGCAGTAGAAAATGAATATTTAGGGTTTCTTTCTTAAATTTGCAGCATGCAGACCTTGGCGCAATGGTCTTTTTGCCATTTGAGAGCCGTGTCTGTGCAAGGAAAACACAGCCAATTCTACAATTCAATTCACTTTATTAATCAATTAAATTCCAAACAACATGAGAAAATCCTTACTTTCTCTTCTCGTGCTCTTTGTGTATAGCCTCGTGGCTTTCGCACAGAAGGGTACTGAGATTACGTGGTCGGGACAGTCTGATTGGAGTGGCGTTGGTACGCAGGAGATTTCCTTTACTCAAGGAAATTGGAGCATTCAGGCCTCTAAGCAGACGGGGTCTACCAACCCTACCGTCAATCCCAATTCCTTCGACTTCCGTGCCTACGCAAAGAACGTTGTGATGGTGGGCAACTCGACCGAGAACATCGGCAAACTTGTCTTCCACATCTCCGCCGCGGGTAAGAAGCGCTGGACCGACGTTAATCCTTCTCAGGGTGTCATCACTGAGGATTTTGACAACAGTATGATTATCTGGGAGGCCAACGGCGAAGACGTTCAGTCTGTGTCATTTACCGTAGGTGAAACAGCAACTCTCGGTACGGAAACGGGTAAGGCCGGTCAGTTCGACTTCACCTCCGTGACTGCCTACACCAAGGCTGAGCTCACCGTGACTGAGCCGGAACCCGAGCCGGAACCCGTGCCCAGCTTCGTACTCTATCATGCCGGCTACAACGGCAACGATGGCTTCATCGGTTTCGCC
>SFCP01000024.1 GCA_004558535.1 Bacteroidales bacterium
GAGAAGCGCGGCAGGACGCTGCGCACCAAGGTCCTCGATGCAGCCGGCAGCGTCCTCTTCGAGCGCACTTGGTAGCCGTTCAACTTTAACGTTTTTAACTTCTCGAAACACCTGCGGGCTGTTTAGAGAGCATCGAAATAGCACGGGTCTGAAACTATCCGGCACTTAGAAAAAACTATCCGGCACTTAGTTTCGACTACCTACGTCCTAATTTTTTCCAACGCCTGTGTAGTTTTGCCCGAAAACAGGCAAAAAAGATAGGAGGAAGCCCTGTTTTTGCGGGACTTCCTCCTATTGCTATTGCAAAGGTACAAAATTTTTCGGGCAAAGCCAAATCGCCCTCTTTGCGTTTTAACATTTCGCCGCCGCCGGCGGCGGGGCATTATTCACCGTAGATTTCCGCTAACTTTTTGGCCAGTTCCTCACCGCGCAGTCCGGCTGCCGCGATGCGTCCGTCGGGCCCGATGAGCAGGGTGGCGGGGATGCTGTCGATGCCGTAGGTCCGGGCGGCTATGCTCTCCCAGCCTTTCAGGTCCGACAGGTGGTGCCAGGGCAGTCCGAGGCGGGCGATGGCAGCGGTCCAGTCGCCCTTCTTCTTGTCGAACGAGAGGCCCACGATGTCGAAGCCCTTGGCGTGGTACTTGTCGTAGAGTTTCTTCACCTCGGGCATTTCAGCGCGGCAGGGACCGCACCACGAAGCCCAGAAGTCCACCAAGACGTAGTTGCCACGGCCCAGATATTCCGACAGCTTGTGCATCGTGCCCGTCGAGTCGGCCATTTCCAGGTCTGTGAACGGTGTGCCGACGGCCTGCTTGCGCCAGCCCTCCATCGCCTGCCGCAGACGGTCCAGTATGGGCTGGTCGAGGAATGCCGGATGGCGGTCGGCCAGTGCCAAAATCTTTTCGCGATCCACGTCGTGCATGATCTCCCGCAGGTAGATGGCCGGAAAGAGGTGGGAGGTGTTTTGCTCGCAGCAGGCAAAAGCCTTTTCGGCGAATTGGCCGTTGTATAGATAATATTGCGCCACGATGGCTTCCTGCAGGCTGTCCGTCAGGGTGCCGTTCGTGCGTGCTTCGTTGTAGCGTCCGAGGAGGACCGTCATTTCCTGGCGCAGGGGCGCCAGTTCCTTTTCGCAGCGGGTCAACGCTTCGTTCTCGGGCGTGCCGGTGGCAGTGCCGGCAATCAGGTCCACCTCCACCTTGCCGTCGAGTACGGCCTTGACGCTCTTCTCCCGGTCCGGTGTAAATACGTCGATGAAGATGTCGCCGCCCGCTTCGCCCGTAGTGGTGTAGAGGCCCGGCTGGGTCACAGCGAGGGTGTCCACCTGGCGCGAGCCGTTGTGGTAGATGAGGAGGGTTTTCTCGGTGTCGGGCACGCGTACGGTCAGTTCGTAGGACTGTGCCCAGGCGCTGCCCGTCAGCAGGGCGGACGCGAGGGTGCATAGTAAGGCTTTTTTCATGTCGTCATGTGTGTTTGGTTTGCGCTGCAAAGGAAGTGCTTTTCCGCCGGCCGTCCAAACGCGGCGTCCTAAAAAAGGTTGTGCCGCCCGCAAAGTCTGCTGTCAACCCGCCGGGGCAAGAAAAAGTGCAAGTTTTACCCCGTGGGAAGTGCTATGTCGTGATTTCTTTCTAACTTTGCTTCTCAAGCGGAGCACCCCGCGCCCCCTGCGGCGGCCGACCGGTCGCCGAGCGCCCCTGCGGTGCCTCCGAGAACAACTTAAAAGCATTACCCACAAACCAAAATCCGATATGCCTACTTCCGATAGCATTGTGATTATCCCTACCTACAACGAACGGGAAAATATCGAGAACATCATCCGTGCCGTCATGGCGCTGGAACACGGGTTTCACATCCTGATCATCGACGACGGCTCGCCCGACGGCACGGCCTCCATCGTGAAGGGCCTGATGCAGGACGAATTTGCCGGCCGCCTGCACCTGGTGGAGCGCGAGGGCAAACTGGGCCTCGGCACTGCCTATATAGCCGGATTCAAGTGGGCGCTGGCGCATGGCTATGACTACGTCTTCGAGATGGATGCCGACTTCAGCCACGACCCCAACGACCTGCCGCGCCTGTATGCCGCCTGTGCCGACGACGGCGCCGACCTGGCTATCGGCTCGCGCTACGTGACGGGCGTCAATGTGGTCAACTGGCCCATGGGCCGTGTACTGATGAGCTACTATGCCTCCAAATACGTGCGCTTGGTGACGGGCTGCCCCATCCATGATACCACGGCGGGATTTAAGTGCTACCGCCGGCGCGTGCTCGAGACGATTGACCTGGATGCCATCCGCTTCAAGGGCTACGCCTTCCAGATAGAAATGAAATTTACGGCCTATAAGTTGGGCTTCAAGGTGACCGAAGTGCCCGTCATCTTCGTCAACCGCCAGCTCGGTACGAGCAAGATGAGCGGCGGTATCTTTGGCGAGGCGCTCTTTGGTGTGGTGAAACTGCGCTGGGCCGCCATGCGTGGAAAAATAAAACCTGTAGCTTCCCCGAAATAAGGCCGGAAGGAAATCCGATAAAAAACATTGTCATGCACAAGAGGACGCTCATAAAAAATGCCACGATAGTCAATGAGGGCGAATGCTTCGTAGGCTCCCTCCTCATCGAGAACCATCATGTGGAAGCCGTGGTGCGCGACCGCGATGTGCCGCCCGCCTGCCCGCCCGACGAAGTCATTGATGCCGAGGGCTGCTTCCTGTTGCCCGGCGTGGTCGATACACACGTGCACTTCCGCGAGCCCGGCTTCACGCATAAGGCCGACATGAAATCGGAAAGCCGCGCGGCAGCCGCAGGCGGCGTGACCACCGTGCTGGACATGCCCAATACGCAGCCACAGACCATCACAAGGGAAGCCCTCGGCAAGAAGGAAGCCCTCGCACGCGAGAAGTGCCTTGTCAACTACGGCTTCTTCGTCGGCGCCACCAACGATAATCACGAGGAACTGCTGCAAATCAACCCCCGACGTGTGGCCGGTATCAAGGTGTTCATGGGTTCGTCGACCGGCAACATGCTTGTGGACCGCGAGGAAGTATTGGCGCGGCTCTTTGCCCGTACCAAAGTGCCCATCGTGACGCACTGTGAGGACACATCCGTGATAGCGGCCAACATGAAAGCCTGCTGCGAGGCCCACGGCGCCGACCCGGCAGTGGCTTTCCACTCCGAAATCCGTTCGGCCGAGGCTTGCCTCCGCTCCACGAAGATGGCGGTCCGCCTGGCCCGGGAGCACGGCACCCGTTTGCACGTGGCGCATCTCAGTACCGCCGCAGAGCTGGAGCTGTTCGGCCCCGCATATCCCCGCATCACGGCCGAAGTCTGCTTGCCCCACCTGCTCTTCACCACCGACGACTATGCCCGGCTGGGCACCCGCATCAAGTGCAATCCCGCCGTCAAGACAGCAGCCGACCGGGCGGCTCTGCGACAGGCCCTGAGCGACGGACGCGTGACGACCGTGGCCACCGACCATGCGCCCCACCTCTTGCGCGAAAAACAGGGCGGCGCGGCGCGGGCTGCTTCGGGCATGCCGATGGTGCAGTTCTCGCTGCCCGCCATGCTGGAGCTGGTCGACGCCGGCGTACTCAGCATCGAGCGGCTCGTAGCGCTGATGTGCCACGCACCGGCAACGGTGTTCGGCATCGAAAACCGCGGTTTCCTGCGCCCGGGCTACAAGGCCGACTGCGTGCTGGTGCGCCCCGCCATGCCATGGACGCTCACGCCCAACCGCATCGAGAGTAAATGCAACTGGAGCCCGCTGGAGGGACACACCTTCCGCTGGAGGGTGGAAAAGACCTTCTGCAACGGCTACCTTCTCTATAACAACGGCCACATCACGGACGAGGACCATCACGGTCAGGCCGTGACCTATGCGCGATGAAGCAGACCTTTTGCTATACGGCGGCCGACTTGGCGCCCTACGTGAACTGGCTCTATTATTTCCACGCCTGGGGATTTGCCCCGCGCATGGCTGCCGTGGCCACGCTCCACGATTGCGCCGCCTGCCGACAGGCCTGGCTGAAGGCGCTGCCCGCCGAAGAACAGGCACAGGGGCGCGCGGCACTCGACTTGATGGCCGACACGCGGCGCCGGATGGCCACCGATGGCCACCGATGGGCGGTGCGGGCGCGCTTGGGACTTTTCCAGGCATGGAGCGAGGGCGAAGACCTCGTGGTGCAGACCGATACGTCGGGGCAGGTGCGCCTGCCGTTGCTGCGCCAGCAGGCTTCGCGGCAACCGGACGCTCCGTTGCTGTGCCTCAGTGACTTTGTGGCCCCACGCTCCGTGGCGCGTCAATATCCTCTGGAGCTACCGCTGACGCCCTCGGACGATGAGGCGGATTTCAGACGCCGGTGCGCTTCGGCCGTGGGCGTGTTTGCCACCACCGCCGAACCGGACGGTACGCCCGCCGCGACGGAGACGGCCGACCACTACGCCACCATGATGGAGCAGACCCTGCTGGAACGCCTGGCGGAGGCGGCCGCCGAAAAACTGCACGAGGACGTGCGCCGCAGGATTTGGGGCTATGCGCCACAGGAAAGCCTGACGCCCGCCGAACTCTTTGCCGAAAAGTACACAGGGCGACGACCCGCGGTGGGCTATCCCTCCCTGCCCGACATCAGCCTGAACTTCGATTTAGCGCAACTGATAGATTTCCACGCGATAGGCATCTCGCTGACCGAAAACGGCATGATGCAGCCCGCCGCCTCCGTTTCGGGACTGATGCTGGCGCATCCCGCCACACGCCACTTTGCCGTGGGACCTGTCGGCGAGGACCAATTGGCCGACTATGCCCGACGCCGCGGCCGACCGGTGGAGAAAGTGCGACGCTTCCTGCGACAGACACAAAACTAAGGAGCCGTTTGCCCCATCCCGGACAAGGCCCCTCACGACGATAACAGACCTGATTATGCTACTGCGCATCCTGCTTTTGCTCACCCTGCTGCTCCTGCTGCCGATATGGTTTATAGACCGGTGGTGCCTGCGCGAACGCTGCCCGAAATGGCTGCGCGCCTGCTGCGCCTTGCCCAACGTGGTGCTGTGGGTGGCACTCGTGGCGCTCGCTGTCGACGAGAGCTACTCCGCCTCGGCCGACCATTGGAAAGGATTGCTTATCGGCAGTGCGCTGTGCCTGATAGTGCCCGAGACACTGGCTTTCCTGCTGCTCGGCATAGGCCGTGGCCTGCAACGCTGCGGGCGATGGCGGAAAAATCCCCTGCGATGGGTGGCCGCCGGCGTGGGCTGCGCCTCCTTTTGTGCGATGCTCTACGGATTTACGGCGGGCTATCGCAAACTGACCGTGAAGGAGTTTGCCTATCGCAGCACCCGCCTGCCGCAAAGCTTCGATGGCTATCGCATCGTGCAGCTGTCGGATCTGCACCTCGGCACACTGAGTGGCCACGAGGAGGTGGTGGACGAAATCGTGGAGCGGGTCAATGCACTCAATCCGGATCTGATTGTGTTTACAGGCGACCTGGTCAACTATCGCGCCGAGGAAGTGGATGCTTTCCGCTCCATACTGAGCCGCCTGCACGCTGCGGACGGCGTGATATCCATCATGGGCAATCACGACTACGCCCAATACTATCGCCACGCCTCGCCGGCTGACAGCCTGGCCGACATACGCCGCCTGCAACAGGCACAGCGCGAAATGGGATGGGACCTGCTGCTCAACGAGCACCGACTGGTGCGGCGCGGCAGCGATAGCATCGCCATCGTGGGCGTGGAAAACGACGGCCGGCCGCCTTTCCCGGCGCGCGGCGACTTGGGAAAAGCCTGTCGTGGCCTGGCGCCACAGACGTTCTGCGTGCTGCTCTCGCACGACCCTACGCACTGGCGAAGGAAAGTGCTGCCCGAAACCGACATAGACCTGACCCTGTCCGGCCATACGCACGGCATGCAATTCAAAATGGGCGGTTTCTCGCCCGCAGCATGGATTTACGACGAATGGGGCGGGGCTTACTTCGAGGGGGAACGTGCACTCTACGTCAGCCTCGGCACGGGGCAGGTGCTGGTGCCTTTCCGACTGGGCGCATGGCCCGAAATCAACGTGATAACCCTGCGCTGCGCCGCCGCCGGACGGACTGCGGAGTGACCGCCTGCGCTGCGAGCAAAATCAATTGGCAGAAAATCGAAATTCAATAGAAACAATGCATATCCTTTACAAAGTCTATCAATTCTGTGTAGTGTTGCCGTTGGCGTTGGTGGCCACTTTCCTGGCCTCCATCTTTACCATTTTGGGCTGCTTCCTCGGCAATGCGCATTTCTGGGGATATTATCCCGGCAAATGCTGGTCCTGGCTCATCTGCCGCCTGCTCCTGTTGCCCGTCCATGTGGAGGGTCGCGAGAAGGTAGACCATAAGCAGAGCTATGTGTTTGTGGCCAATCACCAAGGTCCGATGGATATTTTCCTCATATACGGTTTCTTGGGACGAAACTTCAAGTGGATGATGAAAAAGGCCCTGCGGCGCGTCTTTATGGTGGGCTACGCCTGCGAAAAGGCGGGTCACATCTTTGTGGACAAGTCCGGACCGAAGAAGATCCAGGAGACCATCGACCACGCCCGCCATACGCTGCAGGGCGGTACGTCGCTGGTGGTATTTCCCGAGGGTTCGCGCTCGTTTACCGGCCACATGGGCAAATTTCGCAAGGGCGCATTCCAACTGGCCGACGAGCTGCAGCTGCCCGTGGTGCCCATCACTATTGACGGCTCCTTTGATGTGCTGACGCGCATGGCCGGATTTAATTTCGTCAACTGGCATCCGATGCGCCTCATCATACATGATCCGATTTATCCGCAGGGTAAGGGCGCGGTCGACCTGCAACAGACGATGGAGGAGGCGTACCGCGTCATCATGGCAGGACTGCCGAAGGAATACCAAGGCTACGTGGAGAACAAGGACCAATGAAGGGCCTGCTGCTCCCCCTCGTAAAAACAACTATGAACCCTTAAAGTAGAAAAATCATGTCAGAACCGAAAATTATCAGCTTGACAAAGGAGGACGTGCAGTGGTTGCCCGCCCTCAGAGTGCTGCTTTCGCAACTTTCCGAGCGGCCTCATCCCATCGACGAAGCTTTGCTGACGGACATGCTGGCCTCCGGCGCTTCCCGATTGTACTTGTTGTGCAGCGGAGAGGAGGCTTTGGGCATGCTGACGCTCAGTTCGTACCCACTGCTGACCGGACGCAAATGGTGGATCGAGGATGTGGTGGTAAAAAGCGAGTGCCGCGGCCGCGGATATGGCCGCCGCTTGATAGCACATGCCCGCGCCGCAGTGGCAGAAGCCGGCGGCGGCAGTTTGCTGCTGACTTCGCGCCCCTCGCGAGTGGCTGCCAACGAACTGTACAAGAGCGAGGGCTTCGTGCAGCGCAATACGAATGTCTACAAACTGGAGGTGGCTGCGCCGGAAAAGTAACCCTTCGCGCGCGCGTTCCTATAATATTATAGCAAAGCCCCGAACCGGGAAAACGGACGGTATGCAGCAGAAATGGAAAGCTCTTGACAGTGCCGAGATGTGGCGTTTCCTGCGCTTTGGCGCGGTAGGCGTGCTCAATACGTGCCTGACATTTGTGACGTTCATACTCCTGCGCCATTGGCAAGTGCCGGTGGATGTGGCCAACTTCCTGAGCTATCTTGCCGGCATGGTGTGCAGTTTCATCTGTAACAAACTTTGGGTATTCCGCAGCCGGAGTAGACGATGGTGGCTCGAAGCTGCGCTCTTCTTTGGCGGTGCCGGTTTGTGCTGGCTGCTGCAATGGGGCGCGTTCCGGCTCTTGCTGTTGCTGCTACCCGAGGTTTGGGCGCAATTGGGCGGCATGGCGGTCTACACGTTGCTCAACTATATCTACAACCGGTGCGTCGCGTTTCGCTTAAGTCCCCGCTGATTTCGCCTACAAGGCACTTTGGCAAAAACATGTCGCTATCAGCCTCACCTCTCTCCCTCCTACGAAAAAATCATGAACCTTCCGATATGAAAAAGTTGCTTTCCCTGCCCCCCAATGCGGCAGGCTCTTTCCACAAAGTCACGGATTATCCCGCCGAAGACTATTATGTGACCTCCGATCCGGCAGACAGAAAACTCGGTTCGGGAGGTGGTACCACCTGGCTGCTCAATAGTTGCCACGCCGCCGAGGCTCCGCAGGTTCCTTTTGCCGAATGGTTGGCCCGCGAGCGCCGCATCCTGCTTCATGCAGGCGGACAGAGCCGCCGATTGCCGGCCTACGCTGCCTGCGGCAAGGTCTTGACACCGGTTCCCGTGTTTCGCTGGGCGCGTGGACAGGAGATAGCGCAAAATCTGTTGGACCTGCAACTGCCGCTCTACGAGAAAATCATGCAGAAAGCGCCCGCAGGCATTCACACACTGGTAGCCAGTGGCGACGTGTACCTACGTAGCACTGGCGAACTGCAGCCCATTCCCGACGCCGACGTAGTTTGCTACGGACTCTGGGCCGATACGGTGACGGCATCCCACCATGGGGTGTTCATGATTAGTCGGGAAAATCCCACGCGGTTGGACTTTATGCTGCAGAAACCCGACGCAGGAACACAGGCCCGCTTGATGAGCACGCATTTCCTGCTGATGGACATCGGTATATGGCTCTTGAGCGACAAGGCAGTAGCCCGCTTGCAGGCCAAAGCACCCTTTGTGCCGACACAGGCCGCCGATGGGAGCAACCGGCTGGTATGTCCGCATTTCCCGGCCTATGATTTGTACTCCCAATTCGGCTGTGCGTTGGGCGAACATCCCTCGCAGGTGGACCCGGCGCTTTCGGACCTCAGCGTAGCTATCCTTCCGTTGCCCGGAGGTGAGTTCTATCATTTCGGAACTGCTCCGGAGTTGATATCTTCCTCGTTGGCTATTCAGAATTTAGTCAAGGACCAGCGCTTTATCATCCAGAAAGGTGTGAAGCGGCAAGCCGCCGTTTTCACGCAGAACGCACTGCTACACCACCGGCCAGGCGCTGAGAATACCTACCTGTGGGTGGAAAATTCGTACTTAGGCAAGGGGTGGCGCTACACGGCACATAATATCGTGACCGGCGTTCCCGAAAACGACTGGCACGTCTCTCTGGCCGACGGCGTCTGCCTGGATATCGTCCCCATTGGCGAAAGTTCTTACGCGCTGCGACCTTATGGCTACGAGGATGCTTTCCGTGGCGACGTCGAGGCTGCCACCACGCACTTCCTGGGACATCCTGTCCGCGAATGGCTTGACAAGCGCGGCATAGCGCCTGCTTCGTTGGGACAAACCGGGGACTTGCAGGCCGCACGCCTTTTCCCCGTGAGCGCAGATTTGTCACAGTTGGAAATCCTGCTGAACTGGTTCCTCGCAGACGAGCCTTCGGCGGAGGTAACCGCCTTGTGGGAGCAACTGCCCCGCCTTTCCGCCGATGAAATCTCGGCGCAAGCCAATTTGGAGAGGCAGGCAGCGCAGCGCGAAGCCTACCGCCGCGAAAATCTGCAGGCCTTGGCCGCCAATTGGCAGCGCAGCGTGTTTTACCAGACCGACCTGAAGGACATGGCCGCCCGTTTCGTTGCAGCCAAGTTGCCTTTGCCGGCTCCGCTGCCTGCCGAAGCGCCTCTCATGACGCAGATGCACGATGCCATGTTCCGCTCGGAATATCTCCGCGGCCGTGGAGATGAAACCGCTGCCGCGCAAGCTTACGACAAAGCCTTTGCGCTCTTGCGTGAAAGCTTGACCGAGGCCGCCGAACGGCACAAGTGCTTCCCAAAAATGAGTACTTACAGCGACCAAATCGTTTGGGCGCGCAGCCCGGTACGTATTGATGTGGCCGGAGGTTGGACAGACACACCGCCATATAGCCTTTTGAATGGCGGAAACGTGGTGAACGTGGCCATAGAACTGAACGGGCAGCCACCGTTGCAGGTTTATGTGAAACCATGTGCCGAGAAGGTGATAATATGCAGGAGTATCGATTTGGGAGCTATGGAGCGCATCGAAACATTCGAGGAGTTGCAAGCTTTCCACAAGGTTGGCTCGCCCTTTTCCATCCCCAAGGCGGCGCTGTCCCTTGCCGGATTTCTGCCACGTTTCGGCGGGGAGCGCTTTGGCAGCCTGCGCGAGCAATTGGAGGCCTTTGGCAGCGGTCTGGAAATCACTTTGCTTTCCGCCATTCCTGCCGGTTCCGGCTTGGGTACGAGTAGCATTCTCGCCTCGACCGTTTTGGGGGCACTGAGTGACTTCTGCGCCCTCGGATGGGACAAGAACGAAATTGCAAATCGTACTTTGGTGCTCGAACAGTTGCTGACGACGGGCGGCGGCTGGCAGGACCAATACGGCGGCGTGCTTCACGGTGTGAAATTGTTGCAGACCGTGGCCGGTACGGACCAGTCAGCTACGGCCAGATGGCTGCCGGATACGCTGTTCTGCGCGCCGGAATTGCGCGCTTGCCATTTGCTTTACTATACCGGCGTGACGCGAACCGCCAAGCACATCCTGACGGAAATCGTGCGGGGTATGTTCCTGAACAGCCGCTCGAATTTGGCTTTGCTCGACGAGATGAAGGTGCACGCCTTGGCCATGTTTGACGCCTTGCAGTTAGGTGATTTCGACCGCTACGGACAGCTGTTGCGCGAAACTTGGCGTCAGAACAAATGCCTCGACTCCGGTACAAATCCTCCCGTCATCGAAGCGCTCTGTCAGCGCGTTGATGACCTTTGTGCAGGATATAAATTGCCCGGAGCAGGTGGCGGTGGCTTCCTTTATATGGTAGCGAAGGATCCGCAGGCCGCCTTGCGCATCCAGCAGGAACTGACGGAGCATCCGCTGTGCGCCAATGCACGTTTTGTACGGATGGACGTGTCGCAAAAGGGCTTGCAGGTGAGCCGAAGTTAAGCCTGAAGGAAAAGAAGTGCCTGATTATTCAAACTGAAAACGAGATAACCTTATGGGATTGTTTGCCACATTGCCGCAACCGCCGCAAAATGATTTCGACCTGAACGCTCTGTTGGGCGAAGAGCAGACCGAGGCCCCCATACGTCGTATGCGCCGCGTACTGCTTGCCGAATGGTTTCCGCAGAGTGGTGTGCAGCTCACTTGGCCGCACGCCGGGACGGATTGGGCGCCTATGCTGGAGCGCGTGACGGCGTGTTACATACGATTGGCCTACGAGATAGCTACGCGCGAGACCCTGCTCATCGTACATCCGCGGCCGGAAGAAGTGCGTACGTTGCTGGAAAACCGATTGCCCCGGCGGGCCACGGACCATATCCGCTACTTCGCTTGTCCCACCAACGACACCTGGGCCCGCGATCACGCTTTCCTCTCCGTCGTCGATACGGCCGGTATCGAGTTGATGGACTATCGTTTCAACGGGTGGGGAGGCAAGTTTCCCGCTTCGCTCGACAATGCCATCAATCGCCGGCTCAGTGATGCCGGTGTGCTATGCGGCAGGTACGTAGACCGCCTTTCGTTTGAGCTGGAGGGCGGCAGCATCGAAAGTGACGGCTGCGGCACCCTGCTGACTACGTCGCAGTGCCTGCTCAATCCCAACCGCAATCCGCAGTTCAGCAAGGAGGAAATCGAGGGACGGCTGCGCGAGGATTTCGGCGCCGCTCACGTCCTGTGGCTGGACCATGGCGCCTTGGCCGGCGACGACACCGACAGCCATATCGACACCTTGGCACGCCTCTGTCCCCATGATACAATATTATATGTACGCTGTACGGACGAGCACGACGCGCATTATGCCGACTTGCAGGCCATGGAGCGCCAGCTGCAGCAGTTCCGTACCGCCGAGGGGCAGCCTTATCGCCTCTTGCCCCTGCCTATGCCGGCGGCCATCCATGATAGCGAGGGCCAGCGCCTGCCTGCGACCTACGCCAACTACCTTGTGATGAATTCGGCCGTGCTTTATCCTACGTATGGGCAGCCTGCGCTTGACGAGGAGGCTGCCAATATCATCCAGAAAGCATTTCCGCGCCACGATATCGTTGGTGTGGACTGCCTGCCCTTGATTGAGCAGCACGGCTCCCTACATTGTGCCACCATGCAGTACCCCAAGGGCGTACTACTTCCTGGATAGTTCCCGCTATCCCTTGTTTGTTCTTCCCGAAATACCATAGATTTTCATGAAAATAGGAATTATTCAGCAGACTTGCTCGTCCAGTCGCGCCGAGAACATGGATAAGTTGGCCCAAAGCGTAGCTCGTGTAGCCGCCGAGGGCGCCGAGTTGGTCGTCCTGCAGGAATTGCACAATTCGCCCTACTTCTGCCAGGTGGAGTCGCCCGACAATTTCGACTGGGCCGAACCCATTCCCGGTCCCTCCACCGAGTTTTTCGGTGCGGTGGCCCGGCGCTGTGGCGTAGTCTTGGTTACATCGCTTTTCGAGCGCAGGGCGGCGGGACTGTATCATAATACGGCCGTCGTGTTTGAGACAGACGGGAGCGTAGCCGGCACTTATCGCAAAATGCACATCCCCGACGACCCCGCCTATTACGAGAAATTTTACTTCACACCCGGCGATTTGGGATTTCATCCCATCCGTACGAGCGTAGGTGTGCTTGGCGTGCAGGTATGTTGGGACCAGTGGTATCCCGAGGGTGCCCGCCTCATGGCCCTGGCCGGCGCAGAATTGCTCATCTACCCCACAGCCATCGGCTTCGAGAGCAGCGATGCGCCCGAGGAGCAGCAGCGCCAGCGCGAAGCCTGGATGACGGTACAGCGCGGCCATGCCGTGGCCAACGGCCTGCCGGTGATCACCGTCAACCGCACCGGCCACGAGCCCGATCCCTCGGGGGCGACGAATGGCATCCGTTTCTGGGGCAGCAGCTTCGTCTGCGGACCGCAGGGTGAGCTGTTGTACACAGCGCCGCAGGACGAGGAAGTGGCCTGCGTCGTCGAGGTCGACCTGAAGCGCTCCGAACAGGTGCGCCGCTGGTGGCCGTTTCTGCGCGACCGGCGCATCGAGGAGTTCAAGGACCTGACCAAGCGTTACCGCGACTAAGGCAGCCTGTCCCCTGTACCATTGTCAATCAATCATAGTGCCGGCAAATCCGGCGCACACCGCTTATGAAAAAGATAGTTCAGAATGTATTGATTCGTGCCCTTTGTCTGATGGCATTGGGCGTGTTGTTGCTGGTATTTTCCCGCGACTTTTCAGAGTGGGCCGTGCGTGTCAGTGGCCTCTTGTTCATACTTCCGGGTTGCGTCTCCTTGGTCAGTTTCTTCCGACGCGACCCCGAGGGAAATCGTGTCATGCTCTATCCCGTCATTGGCTTGGGCAGTATCTTGTTTGGGCTGGTGCTGATTGTGTGGCCCGAGCTTTTTGTGCAGCCGCTCTGCTATATTTTGCTCGCTGTGCTGCTTTTGGCTGCCGCCACCCAGTGTTACACGCTTTGGGACATACGTCGCAACGGTCTGCCGCTCCATGGGGCGCTTTTTCTGGCACCTTTGGCGCAACTGGTCCTTGCCGGCGTGGTCCTCTTCGTAGCGCTGGAGGAGAAGGATAACACTTTGTCCAACATCCTGTTGGGAATTGGTTTTCTGATCTACGCCCTGGTGGAGCTTTGGAGCTTGGTATGGGTGCGTAAGAGCCGTGTGTCCTCCGCTTCCGGTGCAGTGGTGCAGCACGATTAACCCGTAATATTTTTTCAGGCAGGCGTTCCCTGCCTTTTTCTATGTCGATAAATGTCAACCCTCTCCTTTACAACGCCCGTTGAACAGCCGGAGCGCGTCATTACCTTGACGCCGGCCTCCCACGTACTGCTTCTCGGTTCCTGCTTTGCCGACCATGTGGGAAAGCATCTGGTCGAGAGCATGCCCACCGGGCACGTTGTGGTCAATCCCTTTGGTCCGCTTTACGATGCCGTCAGCCTTTGCCGGGCCTTGTCGATGGTTCGGGACGATGTGTCCTGCGCCTTGCCGGACGACACCTACTTCTGCGGACGCGATGGCCTGTGGCACAACTGGTACTTCGCCGGTTTGGTTTCGGCCCCGACGCTCGAGGCGTGTCGTGCCGAGGCCGAGGCGCGCCTTGCCGAGGCCCACAATTGTTTCCGCCGGGCCGAACTGATCATCCTGACGCTCAGTACGGACCATGTGTACACGCTGCGGGAGCGGCCCGGTTTCGTCGTGGCCAATTGCCACAAGGAATCCGCGGCGCGCTTTTGCCGGGAGACCTGCTCTGCGGACCGGTTGGTGGCAGATTGGACCGACCTGCTCGAGGGCATCGGCGGTGCGGAGGGCCGTCGGGCGCAGATTGTCTTCACGCTCAGCCCCTATCGCTACACCAAGTACGGCCTGCATGAAAATGCCCTGACCAAGGCGCGCCTGCTCTGCGTCATCGATGCCCTTTGCGGGCAGCACGCCCACGCTCACTACTTTCCGGCTTATGAGATTGTGACGGACGAACTGCGCGACTACCGCTTTTATGCCTCCGACATGCTACATCCCTCCGATGTCGCCGTGGACTACGTGTGGCAGCGCTTTCGCGAATGGACATTCTCGCCCGAGCTGTGCGACTATGCCGAGCGCCGCGGTCGTCTGTTGCGCGAGTTGGCGCATCGCCCGCTACATCCCGACAGTCCCGAGGCCCGGCGTTTCATGGAGGAGCGTCGGGCACGTTGGCGCGCCTTTGAGGCGGAAGACAAGAAATACGATAGACATTAAAATAAAGAGATATGCAGTATTCATTGGAAAAGATTGCCGCACTGACAGGTGCACAGCGCTTCGGCCGGACCGAGGCGCAGATTGACCGGCTGCTTACCGACAGCCGTTCGCTGGCCTTTCCCGAGACCACCCTCTTCTTTGCCCTGCGCACGCGCAAGGGTGACGGACATCAATATATCCCGGACCTTTACCGCCGGGGCGTGCGGAGCTTCGTCGTGGCCACCCTCCCGGCCGATTACGCCGTGCAGTTTCCCGAGGCCGCTTTCCTGCGCGTGCTCAGTCCGCTCAAGGCCCTGCAGCGCTTGGCCGAGCGCCATCGCGAGGAGTACGAATTGCCCGTAGTGGGCATCACCGGCAGCAATGGCAAGACTTTGGTCAAGGAGTGGCTCTATCAGGTGCTGTCGCCCACGATGCACGTCACGCGCAGCCCGCGCTCCTACAATTCCCAGGTCGGTGTGCCGCTGTCTGTGTGGCTACTCGACGAGCGCAGCCAGGCCGCCGTCTTCGAGGCCGGCATCTCGCAGCCCGGCGAAATGGCAGCATTGCGTGCCATCGTGCAGCCCACGGTCGGCATCATGACGAACATCGGACAGGCGCACCAGGAGAATTTCTCCTCCATCGAGGAAAAGTGCATGGAAAAGCTCAGCCTCTTTGCCGACACGGCCGCTCTGGTCTACGATGCCGATGATGCCGTCGTCGCACAGGGCGTCGAGGCCATGGGCTATCGTGGCAAGCGCCTATGCTGGAGCCGGCAGCAGGCATCGGTCTACCTCTATGTGAAACAGGTGGCCGAGACGGAGGGTGGTCTCCGCCTCACCTACGTGTGGCGCGGCCGGACCTGCACCGCCAACCTGCCTTTCCGCGACGAGGCTTCGCTCCAGAATGCCTGCCACTGCCTCACCGCGGCCCTCTATTTAGGACTGACGCCCGACGAAGTGGGCGAGCGCCTGTCGCGCCTCGAGCCTATCGCCATGCGCCTCGAAGTGCGGCGCGGCGTGCGCGGCTGCGTGCTCATTAACGACAGCTATAATTCCGATGTCAACTCGCTCGATATCGCCCTCGACTTCCTGCATCGCCGCAGCGAGAGCGCCGGCGGCACCGGTCGCGTGCTGATCCTGTCCGACATCCTGCAGAGCGGCGTGGAGCCTGCCGAACTCTATGACCGTGTGGCGCAGATGGTGGCAGCCCGCGGCGTGGAGCAGCTTATCGGCGTGGGGCCCGCGATTACGGCCGAGGGACGGCGGTTCTCCATCCCCTCGCATTTCTTCCCCACCACCGAGGCACTGCTGGAGAGCGGCCTGCTCGCCACCCTGCGCGGCGCCACAGTGCTGCTCAAGGGCGCACGCGGCTTTGGTTTCGAGCAGATCTCTTCGCAGCTCTCCGAGCGGGTGCACGAGACGACCCTCGAAGTCAACCTCGAGGCCTTGGCAGCCAACCTCGATTACTACCGCAGCTTCATGCAGCCCGCCACGCGCATGGTCTGCATGGTCAAGGCGTCCGGCTATGGCGTGGGCAGTGTCGAGATAGCCAAGACCCTGCAGGAACGCGGTGTGGACTACTTGGCCGTGGCCGTGGCCGACGAGGGCGTTGAGCTGCGCCGCGCCGGCATCACGGCGGGCATCCTCATCATGAATCCCGAGATGTCCACGCTGAGCACCCTCTTTGAGTACCACTTGGAGCCCGAGGTCTACAGCTTCGCCCTGCTCGAGGCCCTGATCCGTGCCGCCGGCCGCGAGGGAGTGACCGGTTTTCCCATCCACATCAAACTGGACACCGGCATGCACCGTCTCGGTTTTGACCCCCGGCGCGACATGCCCGTGCTCATCGACCGCCTGCTCCACCAGAGCGGACTCAGTGTGCGCTCTGTCTTCTCCCATTTCGTGGGAAGCGACAGTCCGGACTTCGATTCGTTCTCCCGGCAGCAGTACCGCCTCTTCCGCGAGGGCGCCGACCAACTTACGGCCGCCTTTCCCCACCATATCCTGCGCCATATCTGCAATTCGGCCGGCATCGAACGCTTTCCCGAGCGCCATCTCGACATGGTACGCCTCGGGCTGGGACTTTACGGCATCGACCCCATTGATGAGCGCGCCCTGCACCCCGTGGCCACGCTTCGCACCACCATCCTGCAAATCCACGACGTGCCCGCGGGCGACAGCGTGGGCTACTCGCGTCGCACGGTGCTGGATCGTCCCTCGCGCATAGCCGCCATCCCCATCGGCTACGCCGACGGCTTGGATCGCCGTCTGGGCAACCGTGCGGGTTACTGCCTGGTGGGCGGCCGGCGCGCGCCCTACGTGGGAAACATCTGCATGGACGTGAGCATGATCGACGTGACCGACATCCCCTGCAGCGAGGGCGACAGCGTGGAAATCTTTGGCGAGCACCTGCC
>SFCP01000145.1 GCA_004558535.1 Bacteroidales bacterium
TATCCAGTCCACGCAACAGTGAGCAACTGAACACAAAACACAGCCACAGATGTACTCTGCGGCTGTGCTTTTATGCGTTCTCAAGACTCCGGTATCGCCCCACACCACACCGTGACCTCAACCTGAGATGACGGTACTCTGCCCTTGGGACATAAAGCAGATGAGTAAGACCATCATCTGTACGAGAATAGTTGCAATAGCTGCGGTTTGTTGCAGCTTATTCCGCGCAGAGCTCAGCCACCAGAGCGTCCATCTGCGCCTCACTGGTTTGGTTCAGTGCGCCGCGCAGCGATACCTCCGTTTCACACAGTCGGAGATCCTTCATGTTTTCCAGCTCGGCGCGCATCAGCCGTGCGGCGGCAGGGGCCCATGAACCGTTTTCTATGAGGCCGATCCGGCGGTTTCGGAATCCCTTTGTCTGTAAATGTTCCAAAAACTCCTTCATGGGCGGGAACAGTCCTCCGTCATAAGTGGAGCAGGCCAACACCAGTTTCCCACAGTAGAATGCGCTGGTCACGGCATAGGAAAGGTCTGTTGCCGTCAGATCGCACATGGTGACTTGCGCACCTTTTCCCTCCAGCTTGCTCTTGAGGGCCTCCGATGCATATGCGGTATTTCCATGGATGGATGCGTGAGCGATCAGGATGCCCTCCGGTTCTTCCGGTTTCCATTGTGCCCAGAGATCATAGAGCCGCAGATACTCCTCCAAGCCTTCTGTGAGCATGGGGCCATGCAATGGGCAGATCATTTGGATCTCCAGCGCGGAGACCTTTTTCAGCAGCGCCTGCACCTGTGCGCCATACTTTCCGACGATGTTGTAATAATACCGCCGGGCCTGCGGCGCCCAGGGAGCACGGGCCGTCCGTTCCAGTGAACCGAAGCGGCCGAAGGCATCCGCCGAGAACAGGATCTTTTCCTCCTCTTCATACGCTGCCATCACCTCCGGCCAGTGTACCATCGGCGCCAGCAGAAAGCGCAGCCGGTGCAAACCCAAGGAAAGCGTATCTCTTTCGCCAACCTCCCGCATACGGTCTTCCGACAATGCACCTGTGCCGAAGAACTGCTTGATCAGGGTAAATGTTTTCGCGTTTCCCACGATCTTCATCTCCGGGTACTTTTGTGCCAGCCGCATGAGGCTGCCGGAATGATCCGGCTCCATGTGTGTGACCACAAGATAGTCGGGGCTGCGCCCCTCCAACACCCGCGCCACATTGGAAAGCCATTCGGCGATCTTCTCATCCAGAATGACATAGGAGTTGTAGCTCACTCCCATAGGCTGGACGGGGTACTGGTTTTCAAAGAGTGCCAATGTGTTATCATCCACCCCTACATAGCGGATGGCATCTGTTACCGTTTGGATAGCCATATAAAAAATACCTCCTATTTTCCTTACTCAGACTCTGATTGATAGGTTCTTCTTTTCTAACGGAACATACGCTCAACCGCGGATCGACGGTCGCGCATTTTGCCGTTGTCTTGCTTCCCCCAGAGTCGTTACATGTGGTACACCGCAGCGGAGCGAAGTCCTTCCGGCAGGCCGTCGGGTGCAGCAGGTGAAAGTTCCCAGCGCACCTGCCCCGCCCACTGGGAGGCGACGGCGGAGAAGTGGAGCATGACAATACCGAGATCCAGTGCGGCATCCAAATTATCGGTGTAGGCATCCTCCTGCTGCACCAAATAGATGCTGTGATCCTGCACAAGGAAGCCATAGGGCTGACGGTTGAGATAGCTGGGGGAGAGCGAAGCGGCGTAGAAGGACTGCCAGAGCATATCGTCGTAGAAGTCCATCATCTCGTCAAGCCCAGACTTGTTGCTCCAGCTCCCCATGTGAACCAAATCATGCACGCCCTTTTTGGGCGCGTAGTACTGCTGCTCGGCCCGCACATCGATCTGAGACATACTTAGGATATTCAGCCGCAGCTTTTTTGCGGTCTTTTCCCCGTAGCCAAAGGCAACGATTGCCGCCACCTCTAACGGGGTGGTGAGAGAAAGTGCCTTTTTGATTTTGTCGCTGTCGGTGAAGGTCATCCAGCAGGTGTCAATGTCCAACTCAGTCAGCTTGAGAACGAGATCTTCCATCATGTAGCCGGCGTTGATGGCCGCATAGGAATGCGGGGCAGACATCAGGAGCAGGTAGTGCGGTGCTCCGATGAGAAATTGCTTATAGCCCGCTGAGCTCTCCAGCGCCGGCTGTGCATCCTTGTCCAAGACGATCAACTCCGTTGCAATCTCCGGGACAAGACGGGGGCAGGTCTTTTCATAGTAGGATCGGAGCTGGCCGATAGCCTCGCTCGGAACTTCCTTTTCGCGGAATGCGTGAACGGATCTGCGATTTTGAATCATAGCGCTGTAATTCATAGTAGTGTATCTCCTATTCTGATGTTTTTGGTTTTCTTATAAATCGTCTATCAGTGCGGTGCTCTTGGCGTAGGCGGTACTGCGTGCCTCAAAGAAATCGGTCTTGACCATGTTGGCGTCGGCGTACTGGCTGACCCATTCCATGCTCTCCGGTTCGCTCTCAAAGCCTGGATACAATGCGGGATAGCCAAGGCTCGTCCAGCGAAGATTGCCGAGATAGCGGATGTAATCGCTGATCATCTGCCGGTTCAGCCCGGGGATGTCGTCGCCGATCACATAATGTCCCCATGCGATCTCCTGCTCCACGCCCTCACGCATCATCTCACGCAGCGCTTGTACGCTCTCGGCGGTGAACAACTCCGGCTGCTCCTTTTGCAGCTCCGTGATGATATTGCGGAACAGCCACAAGTGCGTGTTCTCATCGCGGTTGATGTAGCGGATCTCCTGCGCCGAACCGGACATCTTCCCATTTCGGGAGAGATTGTAGAAGAACATAAAGCCGCTGTAAAAATAGATGCCCTCCAAAATATAGTTCGCCATCATCACGCGCAGCAGCGTGGGAGCGTCCTTCCGCTCCTGAAACTCGTTGTAGCAGTTCCCAATGAAGGTGTTGCGGCGCAGCAGATGCTCGTCCGTTTTCCATTGGTAGAGGATGTCATTGCGCTCCACAGGAGAGCAGATGGTGTCGAGCATATAGCTGTAGCTCTGTGAGTGGACACACTCCTGAAACGCCTGAATGGACAGGCAGAGATTGACCTCGTTGGCGGTAATGTAGGCGCCGATATTAGGCAGGTTCGCTGTCTGAATGGAATCCAAAAAGACAAGAAAACTCAGAATTTTATCGTAGGCGCTGCGCTCGGCTGACAGCAGGCGGGGATAGTCCTTCACATCCTGCGAGAGATTGATCTCCTCAGGGATCCAAAAGTTGTTCATGGCCTGCCGGTACCAGTCGCTGACCCAAGCGTACTTCATATTGTTGAAGTCGTTGAGGTTGGTGGTATTGCCGCCGATCATGCGCCGCAGGCGCACATCAAGGTCGCCCTCCGGGTTAAAGAGGGGCTTTTTCTTCAGTTCCGTCATGCTATCCTCCTTATGACGAGCAGCTTTCGCAGTCCTCGACCTCAAGGGCCTTGCTGCGGACATAGTAAATGGTCTTGACGCCAGCCCTCCACGCCTCTAAATACAGTCTGAGCACCTGACGCATGGAATAGTCATTAGTGATATAGAGATTCATGCTCTGCGCCTGGTCAATATGTCTCTGGCGAAGGCCCGCGGCGCGCACCGACCAGCTTTGGTCGATCAGATGCGCCGCCTTATAGTACCACCATGTATCCATAGAAAGCTCCGGGGCAACGCGGGGCAGCATGCTGCCCTTTTTCTCCTCTAAGAAGAATTTCTTCATAATTGGATCGATGCCCGCCGACGTGCCGGAGAGGATAGATGTGCTGGAGGTCGGTGCGACCGCCAGCAGATAGGCGTTGCGCATTCCCTGCACCGCCACCGTTTCCGCAA
>SFCP01000025.1 GCA_004558535.1 Bacteroidales bacterium
TCTCCCATTCTATGGTCAGCGATATAGGAAATCGGCTGACTAAACCTACTTATTGTCAATAATTTCTATCGACTACGTAAGCCAGGAAAGCCTGCAGGCTCTCCCGCACCTCCGTATTGGTGAAAGCCGTCAGGCTCTGCTCAGCGCGGGCACGGTATTCGGCCATCTTCTGCTCGGCATAGGCGATGCCTCCCCCGCTCTTGGCCGCCTCCACCATGTAGCGGATATCCTCCGTCGTAGCTTCTCCGCTCTTGATGCGGGCGGCAGTGGCGTGGAGGGCCGGATCGTTGGACGTTTTCAGCACGTGGAGGGCCGGCAGGGTGAGCTTGCCCTCGGCCATGTCGTTGCCGGTAGGTTTTCCGATGGAGGCATCATCGAAATAATCGAAGATATCGTCGCGTATCTGGAAGCAGATACCGAGGTCGCGGCCAAAGTCTTTTGCCGCCTTCACCATTGCGTCGTCGGCCCCCGCCGTCCGTGCCGCCAGTTCGCCACAGGCAGCAAAGAGGGCCGCCGTCTTGCGGTGAATGATGTGGAAGTAAGCCTCCTCGTCCGCCTTTTCGTTGCGAATATTGGCCAGCTGATAGACCTCGCCCTCACTCAGCGTAGCGCCAAGTTCGGCCACGATGCGCACCCCTTCGATTGAGTTGGTCAGGGCCGCCTGACAGAGGGCCTGCGAGAGGATGTAGTCGCCCACGAGTACGGCAATCTGGTTGCCATAGACGGCATTGGCCGAGGCCATTCCGCGGCGCATGTTGCTCTCGTCGACCACGTCGTCGTGGACCAGGCTGGCCGTGTGCAGGAGTTCCAGCGTGACGGCCGCCCGCAGGGTTTCGGTGCGAATAGGTCCGCATTCCTTGGCTATGAGCAGCACCATGAGGGGCCGCATCATCTTTCCCTTACGCGAGCGCACGTAGTCCAAAGCCCTGCCCAGATAATCGTCTTCGTGGGTCAGGGTTTGCTCAAAAAGAAGTCGGTAGTTGTCCAGTTCGGCAGCCACCGGCCGGCGCAGTTGTTCGAGAAAGTCCATCGGAAATCGGTTTTCAGCCTACAAAAGTACGAAATAATCGGTACAGAGTGGATAGATTTTAGTAATTTTACCAAGCAAAACGAAATACTAATGGACAAAATCTACCTACTGGATGCCTACGCGCTGATTTATCGCGCCTACTACGCGCTCATCCGCTCGCCGCGCATCAACTCAAAAGGCGAGAACACTTCGGCCATCTTCGGCTTTGTCAACACGCTCGAGGACCTGCTTCGCAAGGAGAACCCCGAATACATTGCCGTGGCCTTTGACCCTGCGGGCAAGACCTTTCGCCACGAAGCCTACCCCGAATACAAGGCACAGCGCGAGGCCACGCCCGAGGATATCCGGCGCAGCGTGCCCATCATCAAGGACATCATCCGCGCCTACCGCATCCCCATCGTCGAGGTGCCGGGCTTCGAGGCCGACGATGTGGTGGGCACACTGGCCCGACTGAGCGCCGAGGCGGGACTGGACGTGCGGATGCTGACACCGGACAAGGACTACGCGCAACTGGTGACCGACAACATCAAGATGTGCCGCCCCGGCCACGGCGCACAGGGCATGGAGGTGCTCGGCCCTGCCGAGGTCTGTCAAAAGTACGGCATCAACGCCCCCCTACAAGTGATTGACTTGCTCGCACTCATGGGCGACACGGCCGACAATATCCCGGGGTGTCCCGGCGTGGGCGAGAAAACGGCCGTCAAACTGATGGGAGAATTTGGCAGCGTGGAGGAAATGCTCGCCCACTCCGACCGGCTGAAAGGTGCCTTGCGAAAAAAAGTGGAGGAGAACGCGGAAAAGATCCGCTTCTCGAAATTTCTGACCACCATCCGCACGGACGTTCCCCTCACCTTCGACCTGGCATCGATGCGTCGGCAACCGGTGGACGAGCCGGCGCTGCGAAAACTTTTCGACGAGCTGGAGTTTCGCACTTTGGCGGCGCGCATTTTTGGCGATGCCGCACCTGCCTCCAAAAAGGCGGTCGCCGAACCCTCTCTCTTTCCCGAATTTTCGAACGAAGAGGCGGGCGATTTATTTCAAACAAGCCTTGAGGACCTAAATTCCACGCCTCACGAATACCATTTAGCTGATACTGTGGAGAAAATACAGGATTTGGTTGCGCAAATCTTGACATTCCGAAAAATTGCATTTGACACAGAAACCACTTCGACCGACGCACTGCAGGCGAAATTGGTCGGCATGAGCTTTTCCGTCGAGGGCGGAAAGGCTTGGTACGTCCCAGTTTCACGTGAAACCGACGAAGTGCTAAAAATCCTAAACTTGCTGCAACCCTTCTTCGCGAACGAAGAAATCCTGAAGGTCGGACAAAATCTGAAGTACGACCTGAACGTGCTGGCGAACTACGGCGTCGAGGTCCGCGGCCCGCTATTCGACACCATGCTGGCGCACTACGTCATCCAACCCGAGCTGCGCCACAACCTGGACTACCTGGCCGAAATCTACCTGCACTACCGCACGATCCACATCGAGGCACTCATCGGCGCCAAGGGACGGGGACAAAAGAGCATGGCCGAGCTGCCGCCCGCCGCCATCTGCGACTATGCCTGCGAGGACGCCGACGTGGCCCTGCGCCTGCAGCCGCTGCTCGAAAAGGAGTTGCGTGAAAGCGGGACGGAGGCACTCTTCCGCGACATCGAGATGCCGCTCATGCCCGTGCTTGCACGGATGGAAAGGAACGGTGTGCGACTGGACACCGCGGCACTGGCGGAAAGCAGCAACGAGATGCGCCGGCAACTGACCGAGGTGGAACAGACCATCTACGACCTGGCCGGCCACCCCTTCGTCATCACTTCTCCGCGACAGGTGGGCGATGTGCTCTTCGGCGAACTGAAACTGGCCGAAAAAGCCCGCAAGACCAAGAGCGGGCAATATTCGACCAACGAAGAAGCCCTCGACGCCCTCCGCCACAAGCATCCCATCGTCCCCGAGATACTGAAATACCGCCGCCTGCGGAAACTGCTGAGCACCTACATAGATGCGCTGCCCGAACTGCTCTCGCCGCACGACGGACGCCTGCACAGCTCTTTCAACCAGAGCGTTACGGCCACGGGGCGGCTTTCGTCGAGCAACCCGAACCTGCAGAATATCCCCGTGCGGGGCGAGGACGGCCGCGAAATCCGCAAGGCCTTCGTGCCCGAGGAGGGATGCGTATTCTTCTCGGCAGACTATTCGCAGATAGAGCTTCGGATCATGGCCCACCTGAGCGGCGACGAGCACCTGATCCGCGACTTCAACGACGGGCGGGACATCCACGCGGCGACAGCTGCCCGCATCTTCAAAAAGCCCCTTGAGGAAATCGACCGGGACGAGCGTCGCAAGGCCAAGACGGCCAATTTCGGCATCATATACGGCATCTCGGCGTTCGGCCTGGCCGAGCGGATGGACGTCAGCCGCGCCGAGGCAAAAGCCCTCATCGACAACTACTTCCTCACCTACCCCGGCGTCAAGACCTACATCGAGCGAAGCGTGGCCGAAGCCCGTGAAAAGGGGTACATCGAGACGCTGTTCGGCCGCAGGCGCTACCTGCCCGACATCACCTCGCGCAACGCCGTGGTGCGCGGCTACGCAGAGCGAAATGCCGTCAATGCACCCATCCAGGGCACGGCGGCAGACATCATCAAGGTGGCCATGATCCGCATCGACCGGCGGCTGCGCGAGGAGGGACTCCGCAGCAAGATGATCCTGCAAGTGCACGACGAACTCAATTTCTCCGTGCCGCGCGAAGAATTGCCCCACCTGCAGCGGATTGTCATCGAGGAAATGGAAAATGCCTGCCCGCTGAGCGTGCCTCTCCTGGCCGACTGCGGCACGGGAAGCAACTGGCTGGAAGCCCACTAAGCGACAGGCGGAAGCGGCCAGGCCGACACGAAGGCTACCTACACACCGACGGGAGCCCCTGCGAAGATGATTTCGAGGGGCTCCCGTCGGTGTATTTCCAGGTCCCTTGCGGGGACGGCGGTGCAGCGGTTACTGTGCGTCCGGAGCGCCGGCGTTGAGGGCTGCATGGGCAAGGGCTTCCCCCATGCGGCGGGCAGCGGCCAGTGCATCGGCGTCGGGTGCCTGCTTCCACTCCAAGGGGTCGGCCACCCACTGCATTTTCATTTTTTCGTTGTAGTGGTGGATGGTCTTGACCGCCGCAGAGGCCCAGGTGTAGCCACCGAAGCAGGCCAGATGACGACCCTCGACCTGCCGGCCGGCCAAGCGGCGCAGCAGGTCCTCGACCACGGGGAACACGCCGCCGTTGTAGGTAGGACCGCCCACGGCCAAGGCGTTGTAGCGGAAGATGTCGGCAAGGACGAACGAGGGCTGGCTCACACTGAGGTTGTGCACAGCGATATGGCGCAGGCCCGCAGCGGCAGCTCCCTCGGCCACGGCTTCGGCCACGCGTTGGGTGTTGCCATACATCGAGCCGTAGCAGACCACCAGTCCCGGCTCGGTCTCGCCGTGGCTCATGCGGCGATAGGTTTCCACGGCGCGGCCCGCGTTTTCGGTCCAAACAGGGCCGTGGGTGGAGCAGATCATGCGGATGTCAAGGCCGGACAGTTTCTTCAGGGCCGTGCGCACGGGCGCGCAGAACTTGCCCAGGATGGCCGCGAAGTAGCGTTCCATTTCGGGGAAGTAGGGTGTGCAGTCCATCCGGCTGTCGAGGACGGCCCCGTTGAGCGCGCCGAAGCAGCCGAAGGCGTCGCCCGAGAACAGGATGCCCTGTGCGGGCAGATAGGTGACCATCGTCTCGGGCCAATGCAGCATCGGGGCCAGGTGGAACTGCATCTCCACGCCGCCGAGCGAGAGGCGGTCGCCCTCCTTGACCACGATGTCTTCGCCACCCTGCGGTCCGAAAAATCCGCGGACCATATCGTGCGTCTTGGCATTGCCGACGACACGTATTTCGGGGTAGTAGCGGCGTATCAGCTCCAGGCTGCCGGAGTGGTCCGGCTCCATGTGGTTCACCACGAGGTAGTCAATTTTCCGTTCGCCGAGGACGGCGCGGATTTTCGCCAGAAATTCGCCAAAGAAATCAGCTTCGACGGTATCGATGAGGGCGACTTTATCCGAGACGACGAGGTAGGCGTTGTAGCTGACGCCGAGGGGGAGCGCCCAAAGTCCCTCGAAGCGGTGCTTCGTGCGGTCGTTGACGCCCACGTAATAGACGTTATCTGTAATCTGCATCTTCCAAAAGTTTTCTGCAAAGGTACTACATTCGCGTATATTGCCCAAGAATGCTTGGCGCTATGCACATTTTTTTGGAAACTTTGCCTTTGATAAAGGCGCTGCCCTACCCTGCTGCGCCCGAAACGCTAATATCTTCGTTATGGATTATCTACACATCGTCAGCAGGATGCTGATTATTTTCGGTGTTGTGCTCGTGGGATTTTTTGCAGCGCGCCGCGGTCTGTGGGCTGCCGAGCTCAACAAGCACATCTCGGTCTTTGTGCTCAACGTGACGGCGCCGCTGCTCATCCTCTCGTCGGTCATGGGCGAGGGTCTGGTCTTCGAGGCCGCCGTAATCGGTCAGCTGCTGCTCGTCTCGCTGCTCAACTACGTCATCCTGGTCGGTGCGGCCTACGCGGCCACTTCCATTTGGCACTTGGAGGGATTTCGGCGCGGCCTGCTGCGCTTCATGCTGTCCTTTGGCAACGTCACCTTCATCGGCTTCCCCGTGCTGATGGCCATCTTCGGCGAGCGTGCGGTCTTCTACGGC
Organism: Bacteroidales bacterium; assembly: GCA_004558535.1. Lineage (GTDB taxonomy): Bacteria > Bacteroidota > Bacteroidia > Bacteroidales > Bacteroidaceae > Alloprevotella. Next base: position 5,754 of record SFCP01000025.1, read on the forward strand.
GCTGTGCTCACCATCCCCTTCAACCTGCTGATTTTCACGCTTGGCATCGAGTTTATCGCGGGCACGGGTAAACTGCGGAGTGCCTTCCGTCCGCGGCTGATGTTCTCGCCGTGCGTCGTGGCAGCCATGCTGGCGGCCGTTCTGGCCCTGCTCAAGGTGCAGCCGCCGCAGGTGATGGGCGACTTCTGCCACCTGATTGGCGACATGACCATCCCGTGCGCGCTCCTTATCATCGGGTCGAGCCTGAGCCGCATCCCGCTGCGCGACATGGCGGGCAACCGCTTTGTCTATACGATGTCGGCGCTGCGGCTGCTCATCCTGCCCTTGGTGGTGCTCGGTGTGTTTCGCCTGTTGGGCTTCGATACCTACGTGACCAACGTGGCAGCGGTGCTGAGCGGCATGCCCGTGGCGGCCAACGGCATCATGTTCTGCATCCGCTACGGCCGCGACGACCGCCTCATGGCACAGGGCATCTTCATCAGCACACTGCTCTCGATCTTCTCCATTCCGCTGCTCACGCTCCTGCTGTAGCAAAGCATTGTCCTGTCGCTTCCGACACGAGGCAGACTTCCCGTTTATCGCCCCCGAAGAGGATGGAAGCCCTCGGCGGGGAGGCTGCTGCCAGGCATCGCGCCCGCGGCCGTCCCAGCACGGAGCGGACACGGGGAAATGTTAAAACGCGGAGAGTCGGATTTGCTTTTCGATGAAAAATGTAGTATATTTGCCATAGCCAAGGAGGAAGCCGCCCATCGCAAGCGGCTTCCTCCTTTTTTAGGTCCTGCCTGCGAGGGAAACTATCCGGCATCTGCGAAAAACTACAAGGCACTTGGTTTTATCTACGTCCCGGGTAGTTGAAATTAGCCGGCACTTGGATAAAACGGCGCACGGCTTTATGGGAAAATTCCGGCACAAAAGGGGGCTTTAGGAAAGTTTACGTTAAATCTGCTTGTGCACTTCGATGCACTTTCTGTCCGCCCTGCCTCTGCGGCCCGACGCCTCAGGCGGCCACCGAAAACCGCCCTTTTCGCTTAAATTCCGGAAAGAGTGGCAGCGATTCAAATATTCTTTCTACCTTTGTAGGCGACGCATTGTATCCCTGTGCTTCCGCTGCATCCCCCGCGCGGGGTGCATACCCGCGGGCACACACCTGCGCTCCACTACATCTAATACCAATAAAAACATACAATACTATCGTTATGCGTAAATCAACTATGACCTTTTTGCTGGGCTGCCTGGCAGCTCCGCTGATGGCCGATGTGACGCCGCTGGAGGGTTTCTTCTACGGCAACATGCCGGCTCCGACGGGCTGGGAATGGCAAAGCCCGGATTCGTTGGCTTACAACAAGGAGCAACCGCACGCCTGGTTCTTCTCGTTCGCCGACGTGGAAAGCGCACGCAAGGTGCTGCCCGAACACAGTGCCTACTGGCAGTCGCTCAACGGTGAATGGGCGTTTCACTGGGCCTCGAACCCGACGGAGCGTCCCACGGACTTCTACCGCACGGACTTCAACGCCTCGGGCTGGGAGCTTGTGAATGTGCCCATGTGCTGGAACGTGGTGGGCATACAGCCCGACGGCTCGCTGAAGTACGGCGTGCCCGTCTACTCGAACCAGCGCGTCATCTTCCAGCACAGCGTACGCGTAGGCGACTGGCAGGGCGGCGTGATGCGCGAGCCGAACAAGAGCTGGCTGACCTACAAGGACCGCAACGAAGTGGGTTCGTATCGCCGCACCTTCACGGTGCCGGCCTCGTGGAAGGGACGTGAAATCTACCTGAACTTCGACGGTGTAGACTCCTTCTTCTACCTCTTCGTCAACGGCCGATATGTGGGCTTCTCGAAGAACTCCAGAAACACGGCCGAGTTCAACGTTACCGACTACCTCGTGGAGGGCGAGAACGTAGTGGCCGTCGAGGTCTACCGCAACAGCGACGCTTCGTTCCTCGAAAGCCAGGACATGTTCCGCCTGCCGGGCATCATCCGCAGCGTAGCCCTGACGTCCAAGCCCAAGGTCCAGGTGCGCGACCTGGTGGCCATCCCGTCCTACGACGACACCTATACGCACGCCTCGCTCCTGATCAATGCCGAGCTGCTCAACCTGCAGGACAAGGTTGTCAAGGGTTATTCGCTCTCGTACACCCTCTATGCCAACGACCTCTACGCCGACACCAACCACCCGGTGGAGGGCGCCACAGTCAGCGTACCCGTGGAAAAACTGCAGCCCGACGTGCAGCAGTGCGTATGCGCCACGCTCAACCCCGGCCCCTCGGTGCACGGATGGAGCGCCGAACTGCCCTATCGCTACACCCTGGTGGGCGAACTGAAGGACAAGAAGGGCAAGACGGTAGAGACCTTCTCGACCATCGTGGGCTTCCGCGAAATCGAAATCAAGGACACCCCCGCCACTGCCGACGAGTTCGGCAAAGCCGGCCGCTACTACTACCTGAACGGCCAGCCCATCAAGATGAAAGGCGTCAACCGGCATGAAAACAACCCGGCACTGGGCCACGCCATCACCCGCCAGCAAATGACCAACGAGGTGATGCTGATGAAGCGCGGCAACATCAACCACGTGCGCAACTCACACTATCCCTGCGATCCCTACTGGTATTACCTCTGCGACAAATATGGTATCTACCTGGAGGACGAAGCAAACATCGAAAGCCACGAGTACTACTACGGCGAAGCCAGCCTGTCGCACGTGGCCAAGTTCCGCAACGCCCATGTCGCCCGCAACATGGAAATGGTACACGCCCACGTGAACCATCCCTCGGTCTGCCTGTGGAGCCTCGGCAACGAAGCCGGACCCGGACAGAACTTCGTGGACGCCTACAACGCCATCAAGGCCTTTGACACAAGCCGCCCGATACAGTACGAACGCAACAACGACATCGTCGACATAGGTTCGAACCAGTACCCCTCCATCGCTTGGGTACAGGGAGCCGTCACAGGCAACTATGACATCAAGTATCCCTACCACATCTCGGAATACGCCCACTCGATGGGCAACGCCGTCGGCAACTTGGTAGACTATTGGAACGCCATCGAAAGCACAAACTTCTTCATCGGCGGCGCCATTTGGGACTGGGTAGACCAGGCCATCTACAACTACGACGCAAAAACCGGCACACGCTATTGGGCCTACGGAGGCGACTTCGGTGACAAGCCGAACGATGGTATGTTCTGCATGAACGGCATCATGCGCCCCGACCACTCTCCCAAGGCGCAATACTACGAAGTGAAGAAAGTCTACCAGAACGTTGGTGTGAAAATGCTCGACGCCCAACGCGGCAAAATCGAGATCTTCAACAAGAACTACTTCGCTCCGCTCACCGATTACGCCATCGAATGGTCCCTGTGGAAAGACGGCGTATGCGTACTCAAGGACCAGCCCATCGTAGGTCCGCGCATCATCCATGCCGCCCGTATGAAGCAGGTCTACACCCTGCCCTACGACTACGCAAGCCTGGACCCCGCCGGCGAATACTACGTGAAAGTGCAATTCACCCTGACGGCCGACAAGCCCTGGGCCGACCAAGGCTACGTGCAGATGGAGGAACAACTGCCCGTCAAGGCCGCAGAAGACCTGAAGAGCGTGGCCGACGGACAGCAGGGCCAGCTGAAAGAAATCACCGAGGGCACCCTGCAGATCGTCCGGGGCGAAGGATTTACGGCAAAGTTTGACACGAAGACCGGCAGCCTGTACAGCCTCACCTATGGCGACCAGACCATCATCCCCGAGGGACACGGCCCGCGCCTCGACGCATTCCGCGCCCCCACCGACAACGATAACTGGTGCTACGGAGCCTGGCTGCAGAACGGCCTGCACAACCTGCACCACAAAGTGCTCGCCAGCAGCCACTCGACCGACGCCAAGACCGGCGCTGTGCAGCTTGCCTTCACCGTGGAAAGCCAGGCACCCTACGGAGCCTACGACCGTTACGGCAATGGCGACCGCAATCCCGAGTCTGTCTACAATCCGACCGACCGAACCGACCATCCGTTTGGCCCGGACGACTTCAAGTTTACCACCAACCAAATCTGGACCATCTATCCCGACGGCAGCATCGAACTGCAAAGCGCCATCACAAGCAACAAGCCCTCGGCCGACCTGGCACGACTGGGCTACACGATGGAACTGCCCAAGGCGTTCGACCAATTCACCTACTACGGCCGCGGACCGGTGAACAACTACAACGACCGCAAGACCGGCTCGTTCGTAGAACTCTACCAGATGACCGTCGGTGAGGACGAAATCATGCTGCCCAAGCCCCAGGCCATGGGCAACCGCGAAGATGTGCGCTGGTGCGCACTGACCGATGCCCGCGGACGCGGCGCAGCCTTTATCGCAGACGGCACCATGTCGGCCTCGGCCCTGCCCTGGAGCCAAATGGAACTGACCCGCGCGGCACACCAGTACCAGCTGCCCGAAAGCAACTTCGTACACCTGGATCTGGACGCCAAGGTAACCGGACTGGGCGGCAACAGCTGCGGACAGGGCGGCCCGCTGACACCCGACCGCTGCAAGGCAGTGCCCACGAACTTCGGCTTCATCATCCGTCCCGTCAACATAGGACGCGCCATGCCCGACGTGCTCAATGAGAAAACCCGCGTAGTGGCTGCCGGCGAGAAGCCCATCAGCTTCCAGCGCGACAAGCAGGGCACCCTCGTCCTGGCAGGCGGCAGCGAAGGCCAAGTCATCGAATACACCCTGGGCACAGTTCCTCCCAAGAAGGGCAAGCTGAAAGTCTACACCTACACCCAGCCCGTCAACCTGCGCGACGGCGGCACCGTGACGGCCTGGTACAAGCACAACCCCACGCTGAAATTCACCATGTCCTATGCCAAAATCGAAAGCGTGCCCCTGGAGGTAGTCTATGCCTCGAGCGTAGAAACCGGCGAGGGCGACGCCTCCCACCTGGTGGACGGCGACGTGGCCTCCTACTGGCACACGATGTACAGCGTGACACTGGCGAAGTACCCGCACTGGGTAGACTTCGACGCCGGCTCGCAGAAGAACATGAAAGGTTTCGTCTACACCGGCCGCAACGACAGTGGAAACGGCCGCGTCAAGGACTTTGAAATCTACGTAAGCCAGGACGGCAAGGAATGGGGCAACCCCGTGATGAAAGGCAGCCTGAAGGACACCGCCGAACCGCAGCGCGTCCTCTTCGCCGCCCCCGTAAAAGCACGCTATGTGCGCTTCCGCGCCCTCAGCGAGCAGCACGGCAACGACTATGCCACGGGCGCTGAATTCAACCTCATCGCCGAGTAAGGCCAAAGCCCGAAGAAACTCAACCACACCGGCCCTGCGCACACCGCGCAGGGCCGGTGTGCGTTTGGGATAGCCACTCCGGCGCATTCCGACACGGAAAAACGGGCCTCCCAAGCGCCTCAACTTTAACGTTTTTAACCTTCGAAAACAATCTGCCGGCTGCTTCCGTGAAACTACAAAGGACTTGCGAAAAACTATCCGGCACTTGCGAAAAACTACAAAGCACTTAGAAAAAACTATCCGGCAGGTAGTGCCCCCCTCTCCGGACCACTTTTTGGGCAGATAGGGGCAAGAAAAGACCGAGGAAGCCCCGTATTTGCGGGAAGTCCTCGGTCTTGCTATGCAAATATACAACATTTTTCACCGAAAAGCAAATCGGCAAAATTGCGTTTTAACATTTCGCGAGCGATGCCGACTTCATGGGAACTGGGAGGGAGGACGGAGGACGCGATGCCGACCCTGTGGGAAATGAGCGGGGAGGACGGAGGATGGCGGGCCGACTTCATGGGAATTGGGAGGGAGGACGGAGGATGGCGATGCCGACTTCATGGGAATTGGAAGGGAGGGCGGAGGATGGTTGTCCCGGCGAAAACCTCTGCAAAGGCTGAGATGCAGGCCCTACAAACCCTCAGCTTTTAACGGACAGCCCTATAAAAATTCAAAAATCAGCAGGCATTTCCCGCCATGTTTCAAAAAAGCATTACTTTTGTAACGGAAAGGTGAAAAGCGCACCTGTATCCACAAAACGTTCTACCCCTTAAATCTACTTTTTACCATGCCCCAAGAATTCTTCATTCCCGCAGCGTTGGCAGTAGCTCTTATCGTATTGCTCTCCATCTTCTTCCATTTCGTTCCCTTCTTCCTGTGGCTCTCCGCAAAGGTGTCCGGCGTGAAAATATCCCTGATGCAGCTGTTTCTGATGCGCATCCGCAACGTACCGCCGGGCATTATCGTGCCCAGCCTGATTGAAGCGCACAAAGCAGGTCTGAGCAATATCACACGCGATAACCTTGAGGCCCACTACATGACCGGCGGCCACGTACAACGAGTGGTTCACGCGCTCGTATCCGCCTCGAAAGCCAACATAGACCTGTCCTTCGAAAAAGCCACCGCCATCGACCTGGCCGGCCGCGACGTATTCGAAGCCGTCCAGACCAGCGTAAATCCGAAAGTCATCGACACACCGCCAGTCGCAGCCGTGGCAAAGAACGGTATCCAGCTCATCGCCAAGGCCCGCGTCACGGTACGCGCCAACATCCACCAGCTGGTGGGCGGCGCCGGCGAAGATACAATCCTGGCCCGCGTAGGTGAAGGCATCGTCTCGAGCATCGGCTCGGCCGAAAGTCACGAACAAGTGCTCGAAAATCCCGACAGCATCTCAAAACTTGTGCTCCGCAAAGGACTGGATGCCGGAACGGCCTACGAAATCCTGTCCATCGACATCGCCGACATCGACGTAGGTAAAAACATCGGCGCCACACTGCAAATGGACCAGGCCAACGCCGACAAGAACATCGCACAGGCCAAGGCAGAGGAACGCCGCGCCATGGCCGTAGCTACCGAACAGGAAATGAAAGCCAGGGCACAGGAAGCACGCGCCGAGGTGATACAGGCCGAGGCAGAGGTGCCCAAGGCGCTCGCACAGGCGCTGCGCGACGGCAACATGGGCTTCATGGACTACTATCGCCTGGAAAATCTGAAAGGCGATACCGCCATGCGCGACAACATCTCGAAAATTACCGGACAGGACGTCAAGAACATCCTGAAATAAGCCTTTGGCGGAAGCTGCGTCAGACCCGGACGCAGGCTTCCGCCATTTATTTTCCCCCAGGGACCCTTACAATTCCCACGAATACCACTTAATAAAAATCTATATGCGAAAGAAATCTTTACTCCTTACGCTGGCGGGCGGCCTGCTCGGCCTCTCCGCCTGGGCGCAACCGTTCCAGACGACCACGGTCGGCACCGACGGATTTGCAGCCGGTACCAGCTGGTACACGATGCGTATCGGCAACTCACAAAAGTACCTGACCGACAACGGCACGGCTTCCTCGATGACGCTGAAAGCCTCGTCGCAGTATGAAGATGCCGACCTGTGGTGCTTCACCGGCAATGACGCCAACGGCTATGCCATCTACAACAAACAAGCCGGCGCAGGCAAAGTACTCGCCTCGGCCACAACGATGAACACCAAGCCCGGCTACAGCGGTACAGGCGGTACGACCTACCCCACCCTGCAGGCAGCCAATGCCCTGCCCGCCGGCTACGTGGGCACATGGGACCTGGCCACCTCGAACAAGGTGGCCGACGTGGACGGCTACTTCGTAAAAATCCATGGCACGAGCTACGCGATGAACGACTTTGGCGGACTGGGCACGCTCGCGTTCTGGGCCGAAGGCATGGACGCCGGATCCACCATCAGCTTCGAACTGGTGGAGACCAGCACCGAGATCAATGAAGCCAACGGTACCTTTACCACCAGCAATCCAGCCAAGACGTGGCACGGAGTCTGGGAAAGCAACGTCGTCAGCGGACTTACGCTGAGCACAGGCGTCAACAACATGACCATCGAGGGCGGTTACATCAGCGGTGCATCGGGTACGTCGCATACTTCCACCTACACCATCACCGCTCCCGAGGGTTACATCATCACCGGCTACAGCTTTGACTTTGTCAACCATGCTTCCCTAACCGGCACAGAGACACTCACCGTCAACGGACAGAGCTATACCAGCAGCAGCACGCCTCAACACGTGGACGTGACGGGCCTGAAGGAACGCACCGCCTCGTTCGTACAGACGGGTAACAACAAGTGCGTCACGCTGAAGAACTTCATCGTCGTACTCCGCAAGGACATAGCCGAGCCCGAACCCCAGCAAAACCTCTACATCACCAACCCGGGCGCCAAGCCCTACCGCATCCCGGCCATTGCCACCGCGCCCAACGGTCACATCTTCGCCATATCCGACTACCGCCCCTGCGGCAGCGACATCGGCTACGGAGAAGTGGACATCAAGTGCCGCATCTCCAAGGACAACGGCCAGACCTGGGGCGACGAGTTCTTCCTGGCCAACGGTGAGGGCGACAACGCCAGCGAAAACTGGAAGATAGGCTTCGGCGATGCCGCTGTGGTGGCCGACTGCGAGCGCAACGAGCTCCTCGTGATGAGCGTCTGCGGCAAGGTGGTCTGCTGGAACGGCAACTACATCCCCGACAGTCCCTCGAGCAACCCGAATCCCGTGGCCCGCACCCGCGCCACTTACAACGAAAGCACCGGCGAATGGGACTTCACAGAACCGGAAAATGTGACGGAAAGCATCTACCGCCTCTTTGTCAACGAGAACAACGAAGCCACCGTGAAGTCGCTCTTCATCGGCTCGGGCAAGATCGCACAGAGCCGCATCATCAAAGTCGACAACTACTACCGCCTCTATTGCGCCGTATGGACCAAGAACGAGGGCAACCGCGTGATCTACTCCGACGACTTCGGCGACACCTGGCATGTGCTCGGCAGCATCAACGACCGGCCCGCTACGGGCGGCGATGAGCCGAAGTGTGAAGAATTGCCCGACGGCAGTGTGCTCCTCAGCTCGCGCGTGGGCGGCGGACGTATCTTTAATATCTACACCTTCACCAACCGCGCCACCGGCGAGGGCTATTGGAGCTCGGCCGTGACCTCCAACTCCTCGACAAATGGTATCGCCATCGGCGGAAACTCGACCAACGGCGAAGTGATGGTGGTTCCCGCAAAACGAAAGGAAGACAACGCACAAGTATATCTTCTCCTGCAGTCCGTACCCTTTGGTTCGGGACGCGCACAAGTAGGAATCTACTACAAAGAGCTGGAAAGCCTGAGCGATTTCGCCAACCCCACGGCCGTAGCAAGCGACTGGGACGGACGCCATCAGAGTACCGCCCTCGGTTCGGCCTACTCCACGATGACTTGGCAGAAGAACAACACCGTCGGCTTCCTCTACGAAGAAGAAACCTTCGGCGCAGGCTACACCATCGTCTACAAGAACTACACCATCGAGCAGATTACCGACGACGCCTACGAATATGACCCCAACGTCGAGGCCGGCACCATCATCTCGCGCGGCATTGACGCCAAGGCCGAGGGACTGGAGGGCGGCACCATGGTAGGACAGGTGGACGGCAACGCCATCGATGACATACAGGCAGCCATCGATGCCTACAAGAGTGCTCCCTCGCAGGAGACCTACGACGCTATCAACGTGGCCCTGGCCAACCTGCCGCAGATCGAAGTCGTGCCCAATGCCATCTATCGCCTGCGCAACGTGAACCGCTCGAGCGCCACGCTCTACCTCACCCCCGAAGCAAGCCGCTTCACCGCAGCTACCACCGACCTCAGCGACGCTGACCAGTTTTTTCGCTTCGTGCCCGCTGAGGTAGAGGGCACATACTACCTGCAAAACTGCAACTACGAAACCTACCTCGGCCCGCTGACAAACAACGAGACGCAGCCCATCGTCACCACCGACCCCGCACAGGCCGGCGTATGGGTCATCAAGGGCAGCCTGGACGGACGCAGCCAAGTCATCTGCCAGAACAACACAGGCAGCTACAAGGGACTGCACCTGGCCGGCGACAACGCACGCCTCGTGCCCTGGACAGTCGATGCCGAAGCCTCGCTTTGGTACATCGAACCCGTCAATACCTACGACGTAACCCTGCCCGGCACGCAAGTCGCTGCCGTCTGCTACCCCTTTGCCTACACCCTGCCCGAAGGCGTGACGGCCTACACCATCTCCGGACTGGTGGAAGTCAACGGTGAAGTCTGCGCCAAGCTGGAGGAACTGCCCCTCGACGTCGTTCCCGCTACTGCTCCGCTGCTCCTCTATGGCCAGCCGGGCGCAAAGAGCCTGACCATCGTAGACGAATACGCTGTTTCGCCCCTCGCTGACAATAGCGCAGCCGAACTGAAGGGCGTGCTGGCTGCCACGACCGTGGCTGACGAGAATGTCTACCTGCTCGACAATTTCAGCTTTACCGCCGCCACGTCGAAGGCTATCGCCACCAACACGGCCTACCTCACGACCGAAACGGCCTATACCGCCCTGCCCCTCACCTTAGAGGAGGGTGTGCCCGTCGGCATCGGGAGCATCATGACCGATAGCCACGCCACGCGCCTCTACGACCTCAACGGCCGCCGCGTGCTGCAACCCACGCACGGCATCTACGTCACCGGCGAGGGCCAGAAGGTACTCATCCGCTAACCCCGGGCGGTGCGCAAGCCGCATCCCCATCCCCACTTCACCGCCCCGCGCACGGCCTTGCCCCGCGGGGCGGTTTCGTTTGCGCAGCGGGCGGATTGCTTGTGCAGCGGGGCGGTTTCGCTTGCGCAGCGGGCGGATTGCTTGCCCAGCGGGGCTTCGCAGAGACAGGGCATCCCCTTGCCACCGTCGCCGGAGCGCCTGCCACCACCGCCGGCCTCGGACCGACGGCGCCACAAAAGGCCGATAATTTGGAAAGGGTGGGGGAGGGCCACGAAAAAAACACTACTTTTGCAAACGGAAAAGCCACTTGCCATGAGAAAACTTGCCATCGAGGAACTCTGTCGCATGACGGTGGAGGAATACCGCGCCGCCGACAAACTCCCCCTCACCATCGTCCTGGACAACATCCGCAGCCTGCACAATGTGGGCAGCATCTTTCGCACCGCCGACGCCCTGCGCCTGGAGCGCCTGTGCCTGTGCGGCATCACGGCCTGCCCGCCCTCGGCCGAAATCCACAAGACGGCCCTCGGTGCCGAGGACACGGTGCCCTGGACCTACCACAAGGACGCACTGACAGCGGTCCGCGAACTGCGCGAAGCGGGCTACTGTGTCCTAGCCCTGGAGCAGGTGGAGGGCAGCCTGAAGCTGGGCGACTTCCGACCCGCCCCCGGCGTGCCCCACGCCCTGGTGTTGGGCAACGAGGTGAAAGGCGTGCAACAGACTGTGGTCGACGCCTGCACCCACTCAACGTCAGCGTGAGCGCCGGCATCGCCATGTGGGAACTCTCCAGGTGGATGCGACAGTAGACCCAAGCCGGACTTCCGCCCCACCAAGCCGGACTTCCGCCCCACCCAGCCGGATTTCCGCGCCACCCAGCCGGACTTCCGCGCCACCAAAGCCGGACCTCCGCGCCACCAAAGCCGCCCTGTCCGCCCCATCGGGGAGCAAGGCCGGGCAAATGTTAAAACGAGAAAGACCGCATTTGGATTTCGACGAAAAATGTAGTATATTTGCTCTTGCAAAGGAGGAAGCCGCACACAGCAAGCGGCTTCC
>SFCP01000146.1 GCA_004558535.1 Bacteroidales bacterium
ATTAGTTCGAGGAAGTGTAGAAGAGACGCTGAACGAGCTGCTGGAGAAGGAGGCGGAGTCACTGACCCAAGCCGCCCGCTATGAGCGCAGCGAGGCCCGTCAGGGCTACCGCAGCGGCCACTATGACCGCAACCTTACTACCACTTCCGGTGATGTTACGCTCCACATACCCTGGCTCAAGGGCGTATCCTTCGAGACTGCCATCATCGAGCGGTATCGCCGCCGGGAGAGCAGCGTGGAGGAGGCCCTCATCGAGATGTACCTGGCAGGCGTTTCCGTGCGCCGGGTGGAGGGCATCACGGAGGCACTGTGGGGCAGCAAGGTCTCGCCCGCCACCATCAGCGAGCTGAACAAGAAAGCCTATGTCCACATCGAGGATTGGCGGAACCGTCCCTTGCAGGGCGGGCGGTATCCGTATGTCTACGTGGACGGCATCTACCTGCGCCGCAACTGGGGCGGAGAGTACGAAAATGTTGCTGTTTTGGTGGCAATCGCCGTGAATGAGGATGGTTTTCGTGAGGTTTTAGGCGCTGCCGAGGGTATGAAAGAGGACAAGGCCAGCTGGGTCAACTTCTTCCAGTGGCTCCGCGGGCGCGGCTTGGACGGCGTAAAGCTCGTCGTCGGTGACAAGTGCATGGGGATGCTGGAGGCCGTGGGCGAGGTGTTCCCGGGCGCCAAATACCAGCGCTGCACGGTGCATTTCTACCGCAATGTTTTCTCTGTTGTGCCCAAATCCAAGGTCAAAATTGTGGCGAAAATGCTCAAGGCGATCCATGCGCAGGAGAGCAAGAAAGCGTCCCGCGAGAAGGCGAAGGCCGTGGTCGCCGAGCTGCGCGCCATGAAACTGAAGGAAGCTGCCAAGAAGGTCGAGGACGGCATTGAGGAAACGCTGACCTACTGCGATTTTCCCAGCGAACACTGGACCCGCATCCGCACAAACAACGTGATCGAGCGGCTGAATCGGGAGATCCGCCGCAGAACCCGCGTGGTGGGAACGTTCCCTGACGGAAATTCCGCCCTGATGCTGGTCTGCGCGAGGCTGCGCCATGTGGCAGGTACTCAGTGGGGCAACAAGAAATACATGAACATGAAGCACTTGGAGGCGGCTCTGGACGACGCCTCTATTGCCGGCTGACTTCACTCAGCCGGAGCCTGCAAACAATTTTGCGCATAAATCTTGACGGCACCAAGCCCCAAGGATTCAGGGTACGAAAAACCCCGTAACCGTTGTGGTTACGGGGTTTTCTGCTTGTAACTACCCGCAGCCGTAGTTGTTTATAAATCACCGCTTTTTGTCTTGCTTTTCCGGTGACGTAGCCGCACCTTCCAGCAGATCTGTCACGACCTGATTGAGCTGTACAGCGTTTTTGGAGGTGATAACGGGGACACCGGTTTGACTTTCGATGGCTTTCCGTGCATCTCCGGCTACCTTGCCTCCGGCACGCGCCACATCAATGTTTTCCGAAAATGTCTCCGGTGCTTTCTGCTTGGAGATTTCCGTTGTGGTTGCTTCCGCCAGCATATTCAGTACCAGCTCCAGCGTGGTCATGTTGTCGCGAAGGTTTTCTTTCTTCAAACCCTTGAGGTTCTTATATTGCCGTGTGGACATCCCTGACCATGCACGGGATATCTCATCGGTAAGTATTGCGTACTCAACGCCCTTCTGTACACCGCGGGCATCCCATTCATCCGTCAGTTCCTTGCGGACTTGAATAGCCTGCAGCCGTTGGTTGATCCACTCGCGTGTGTAGCCTTTCTTGAGGTATGTCTCCAGTGCTCGCTCAATGGTCAACTCCGGATCGATGGTTTCCTCGATACGTTCACGGCCTACCTGCGCCAGCCATAATTTGAACGGCTCTGCTTTGGGCGAAGGAATAGACTGGATGATACGGAGAAGCTGCTCGGTCTCTGCTACGTCGGTCAAACGTTTCCGCCCATCCGAGGCGGTCATTTTCAACTGCTTACAATTTGTAAGCAGTTGGCCTGCACCCTCGTTATTCAGCCGCTTCTTTAAAACTGCCCAATATGTACTGGCATGACGGGCATCTGGCTGATCCGTCAGAACTGCAACGACATCTACAACGGAAAAGTACCATTCTTCTTTTTCTTCGTCCCACGCGGTACGAATACGCTTGTCCTCGAACAATTGGATTTTATCATTCTGCGGCATTCTGTCCACCTCGTTTCTGCAATAACTCTTTCAATAACCCCTGACATCCTGCCAGCACATCCTGCCATGTTGCCTCGAAATCTCCAGTGTACCACGGGTCTGCTACATCGCGGGGATGACGGGTGTAGTCCAGCAGCAGATGTATCTTGCCATACGGGTCGCCACCGCAGATGCGCTGCATATTCCGGAGGTTGGCTTTGTCCATGCCGATGAGCAAGTCGAATTCTTTGTAATCGCTTTGGGTGAGTTGCCGCGCCGCGTGGCCGCCGCAGGCAATCCCGTGTTCGGTCAGCTTGCGCCGTGCCGGAGGATAAATGGGGTTGCCGAGTTCCTCGCGGCTGGTGGCGGCAGACTCTATATGGAATTGAGCCGCCAGCCCCGCTTTTTCTGCTAAGTCCTTCATCACGAATTCAGCCATCGGGCTGCGGCAGATGTTGCCGTGGCAAACGAATAGGATCTTCTTCATATCACGGTGTCTCCCAATTATTATCTATGATTTAAGTATAGCAAATGGCTCCCTGTCCGTCGAGAGAAAATATATAAGAAAGTCGTTCGTCGTTATCAAAACGGAGAACAGGTGTATTATAAAGGTTGAAAT
>SFCP01000026.1 GCA_004558535.1 Bacteroidales bacterium
GTTATAAATGTTAAAGTTGAGGCTCCGTGGGTCACCCATTTTCCCGGGTCGGCACAGCCTAAGAGGACGGTTCTGAACCCTGTCGCCGGCAAAGCCCTCAGCCCCCCCTGCGGCAGCCCCACGAAAGCCTCCTAATCGAAAACTCCGTATCATTGACACACAAATTTCGAGTAGGAAACCATCACTCAACGCATATAAAAATCAAATTGGCAGCCTGCTAAAAAAATAAAAGCGTACCTTTGTAATCGAAAACTCCGTGTCAATGACACACAAATTTCGATTAGACATGATCATAAAACGCGAGAAATACCTACAAGAACTACTTTCGCTGCAAGGGAATGGCCTGATAAAAGTCATCACCGGCATGCGCAGGTGCGGCAAATCGTACCTGCTCTTCGAAATCTTCGTTTCGCAGCTGATTGAGCAGGGCGTACGCCCGGACCACATCGTGAAAGTGGATTTCGAGGACTACAAGAACAAAGACCTGAGGGACCCCGACCGACTGTATGCCTATGTGGAGAGCTGCATCAAGGACACGGAACAGTACTACCTGCTGCTCGACGAAGTGCAGCTGCTCCACAGTTTCGAGGACGTGCTGAACGGCTTCCTGCGAAAGCCCAACGTAGACATCTATGTCACGGGCAGCAACGCCCGCTTCCTGTCGAAAGACATCATCACGGAGTTTCGCGGCCGCGGCTACGAGATAAAGATGTATCCGCTCTGCTTCCGCGAATACATGACCGCCTTTTCCGGATCGCCGCAAGCCGGTCTCAACGAATACATGCTCTACGGAGGACTGCCCCAAATCCTCTCGTTCACGGCCGAGGAGCAGAAAGTAAATTTCCTGAAAAGGCTGTTCGCCGAAACCTACCTCACAGACATCAAGGAGCGCTATGACATCCGGCGCGACGGCGACCTGGAGGAAATCATCGACATCATAGCCTCGTCCATCGGCGCCCTGACCAATCCGAACAAGCTGTTGAACACATTCCGCAGCGAAAAGAAATCCACCATTTCCTACGACACGATAAAGGACTACCTGGACTATCTGTGCGACGCCTTTCTCGTGGAAAGGGCCACGCGCTACGACATCAAGGGAAAGCACTACGTCAATTCCCCCTACAAATATTATTTTACGGACCTGGGACTCCGCAACGCCCGCATCAATTTCCGTCAGTTCGAGAAAAGCCATCTGATGGAAAACCTCGTCTACAATGAAATGCGGGTGCGCGGCTACAACGTGGACGTGGGAGTCGTCCCCACCGTTCGCACCAACGCCGAGGGCAAACGCCAGCGCGCCCTGCTGGAAGTGGACTTCGTCTGCAACCTGGGCAGCCGCAGATACTACCTTCAGTCTGCCTACAGGATGGAATCCGCCGAAAAGGTGGAACAGGAAAGCGCCTCGCTGCTGAAAGTGGACGACAGCTTCAAGAAAATCATCATTGTGGGAGAGGAATGTCCGATTACGAGAAACCAACAGGGCATTACCACCATCGGCATCTACGATTTCCTGCTGCGGGAAAACGCTTTGGAACTGTGAAACTTCCCGACACGCTTCGCCCTTTCCTACCCAAGGAGTGTCGGCTCCCTGCTAATTTCACATTATCCCCCCTGCTACGTCCTGCCTAAACCAAAAAAAAGCCGTACCTTTGCACGGAAAAAGCGCCGAGGGCATCCGATGCCTCGGCTTCACTATTTACGTTACAGCAAGCACTATATATATGAGACCCAACAACGAACTCCTGCGTCAAGTCATCGATGCAGCCATTGCCGCCGGCCGTGAAATCATGGCCGTCTACGACGATCCTGCATTTGATACGCAGGTAGCCTATAAGTCCGACCACTCGCCCGTCACCATTGCCGACCGCCGCGCCCACGACTGCATCGCCACTGCGCTGGCCGTACCGTCGACGGGCAGCACCGACATATTCCCGCTGATGAGCGAGGAGGGCAGCCAGGCTCCCTACGACGAGCGCGCCGCCACCAGCACCTACTGGCTGGTGGACCCGCTGGACGGCACGAAGGAATTCCTGAAACGCAACGGCGAATTTACCGTCAACATCGCCCTCATCGACAACGGGAAGCCCATCCTCGGCGTGGTCTACGTGCCCGCCACCCGCGTGATTTACTTTGCCGGCAAAGGCCTGGGCGCCTTCAAGGGGGAAATCGATGCCGAGGAGAACTTCCGCGACCGCCCCACCCGCATGCCCATCACCGAAGCCAAGCGCAATCGGCCCTACACCGTGATGACATCGCGCTCACACCTGTCGGCCGAAACGGCTACCTACATCGAGGCCGTCAAAGCGGCACATCCCGACGCCGTCACCATACAGTCGGGCAGCTCGCTCAAGATCTGCCTCGTGGCCGAGGGCCTGGCCGACGAATATCCGCGCCTGGGCCCCACGATGGAGTGGGACACCGCCGCAGCCCACGCCGTGCTGCGCGAGGCCAACGGCGACCTGGTGGACCACGAAAACGGAGAGACACTGAAATACAACAAGGCGGACCTGCACAACCCTTGGTTTATCGCCCGCATCAACGATTTTCCGGCCAAGCTGATGGGCTTCTGATGCCGCCGGGCCCCACTTATCCACACCTTTCCCCATGGCACTCTTTGTCACCATCGTCCTGATCCTGCTGCTCATCGCCCTGATCAAGGAAGCACTGCGCCCCGGCATCGTCCTGTTCTCGGGTGCGGTAATCTTCCTGTGCGCCGGCATACTCAGCCCGCGCGAGGTCATCGACGGCTTCTCGAACAAGGGCATGATCACCGTCGCCCTGCTGTTCCTGGTGAGCGAGGGCGTGCGCCGGTCGGGACTGCTGGAAAAGCTGCTGGGCACCCTGCTGCCCAAAGTGGGATGCAGCGTGCGCCGGGTGCAGTTGCGCATGATGCCCATCGTCTCCTTTATCTCCGCCTTCCTCAACAATACCCCCGTAGTCGTCATCTTCGCCCCCATGATCAAGCGCTGGGCGGAATCGAAAAAGGTCTCGGCCACAAAACTGCTCATCCCGCTGTCCTTTGCCACCATCCTGGGCGGCATGTGCACCCTCATCGGCACGTCCACCAACCTGGTGGTCCACGGCATGGCGCTGGACGCTGCACAGGCCAACCCCGACAGCGGACTGCGCGGCCTCAGCATGTTTGAGCTGGGGCAGGTGGGCCTCATCATTGCCGTAGTCGGCACGGCCTACATCCTGCTCTTTTCCAAGTTTCTGCTGCCCGAACGCCGCGAGGAGCGCCACGAGACGTCCGAGGAGGAAGCCGGCGGTTCGAAACTCTTCCGCGTGGAGGTCGTGCTCGGCGCCCGCTTCCCCGCCATCAACCGCCGTGTGCGCGACTTCGACTTCAAGGAAAAATACGGAGCCACCCTGCTGGAACTGCGCCGCGGCGGCCAGACATTCCTCATGCACGACATGCGCAAAGTCTACTTCCGCGACGGCGACACACTGGTCCTGCTGGCCGATGATGCCTTTATGAAGAACTGGGGCGACTCCTCGTTCTTCCTGATGGTGGCCGACACGCGACAGAAGGAGCCTGTGATGGGCCGCCGCAAGCAGTGGTTCACCATCATCCTGCTGGCACTGATGATTTTCGGCGCTGCAGTGGGCGAGCTGCCGCAGATGCAGGGCATCGTGCCGGGGATGAAGTTTGACATGTTCTTCTTCGTCTGCGTCGTGACGGTCATCATGGCGTGGGCCGGCATCTTCCCGGCGCGCAAATACACGAAATTCATTTCCTGGGACATCCTGGTGACAATTGCCTCGGCCTTTGCCATCAGCAAAGCCATGCAAAATTCGGGCATGGCCGATGCCGTGGCCGCCTGGGCCGTGGGACTGAGCAACGAACACGGCGCCTACGTGCTCCTGGCCGTGGTATTCTTCATCACCAGCCTCTTCACCGAGCTGATGACCAACAACGCTGCCGCCGCACTGGCCTTTCCCATCTCGCTGTCCATAGCCGAACATCTGCACGTCAGTCCCATGCCCTTCATCGTGAGCATCTGCATCGCCGCAAGTGCCAGCTTCTGCACACCCATCGGCTACCAGACCAACCTGATCGTGCAGGGCGTGGGCAACTACCGCTTCTCGGACTTCATCAAAATAGGACTCCCGCTCAACCTCATCGTCATGACGCTGAGCGTATGGCTCATCCCGATGTTCTGGCCATTCTAAGAAAAGCAATTTCCTCCCTATGTCACACATCTATCCCATATTCGACAAGATGCTCAGCCGCACCGACAAGGAGCAACTCCTGGGTCAGCGCGGCGTGATGCTTTGGTTTACCGGACTGAGCGGCTCGGGCAAGAGCACCGTGGCCATTGCGCTCGAGCGCGAACTGCACCGCCGCGGCCGCCTGTGCCGCCTGCTCGATGGCGACAACATCCGCGCCGGCATCAACGCCAACCTGGGCTTCAGCGCCGAGGACCGCCGCGAAAACATCCGCCGCATAGCCGAAGTGGCCAAACTCTTCGTGGACACCGGCATCATCACTATCGCCGCCTTTATCAGTCCCACCGAGGAAATGCGCAGCATGGCCGCAGAAATCATCGGTCCGGAGGACTTCAAGGAAGTCTACATCTCCACCCCCATCGAGGAGTGCGAGCGACGCGACGTCAAGGGACTTTACGCCAAAGCCCGACGCGGCGAAATCCCCAACTTCACCGGCATCTCCGCCCCCTTTGAAGCACCGAAGCATCCGGCACTCAGCCTCGACACCTCGCGACTCAGCCTCGAGGAGAGCGTGGCACAGCTGCTCCGACTGCTGCAAATCTGACACCGGAAAGCCGACAGACAGAAATCACAAAACCCTACGAAAATATGATTGAGAACTACCATCTCAGCCACCTCAAGGAATTGGAAGCAGAGTCCATCTACATCATTCGCGAAGTGGCCGCGGAATTTGAAAACCCCGTCATGCTCTACAGCATCGGCAAGGATTCCAGCGTCATGGTGCGGCTGGCCGAAAAAGCCTTTGCACCCGGAAAAGTCCCCTTCCCACTCATGCATATCGACTCGAAGTGGAAATTCAAGGAAATGATTACCTTTCGCGACAACTACGCCCGCCAGCACGGCTGGGACCTGATCGTGGAGAGCAATATGGAGGCTTTTCGCGCCGGAGTAGGACCTTTCACCCACGGTTCCAAGGTCCACACGGACCTGATGAAGACCAAGGCACTGCTCGACGCCCTCGACAAGCATAAATTCGACGCTGCATTCGGCGGCGCACGCCGCGACGAGGAAAAAAGCCGCGCCAAGGAACGCATCTTCTCCTTCCGCGACCAATTCCACCAATGGGATCCGAAAAACCAGCGGCCCGAACTGTGGGACATCTACAACGCCCGCATCCACAAGGGCGAGAGCATCCGCGTCTTCCCCCTGAGCAACTGGACCGAACTGGACATCTGGCAGTACATCCGCCTGGAGAACATCCCCATCGTGCCCCTCTACTTTGCCAAGGAACGCCCCGTCATCAACCTGGACGGCCAGCTCATCATGCCCGACGACGACCGACTGCCCGCCGAGTACCGCGACAAAATCGAAATGAAGAAGATACGCTTCCGCACACTGGGCTGCTGGCCCCTCACCGGCGCCATAGAAAGCGAAGCCGACACCATCGAAAAAATCGTGGAGGAGATGATGACCACCACCAAGAGCGAACGCACCACACGCGTCATAGATTTCGACCAGGAAGCCTCGATGGAGCAGAAAAAACGCGAGGGATACTTCTAATGCCGGCTCCCGAAAAAAGCACATCCCTACGCCCGATGCGCACCAACCGGAAGCCTGCCCTCCATAAACACCTGCCGGAAGGCAATTCCTAACTCCTAACTCCTAATTTCCAACTTCAATATGACCATCCAGGACAATCCCAACGGCGAACAAGCCTTTGACAATAAGAAAATGTCCATCGAGGAATACCTTGACCAGGACGAAAAAAAGGACCTGCTGCGCTTTCTGACCGCAGGGTCCGTAGATGACGGCAAGTCCACCCTGATCGGCCGACTCCTCTTCGACTCTAAAAAGCTCTACGAGGACCAGCTCTCCGCCTTGGAGCGCGACTCGCAGCGCGTGGGCAACGCCGGTGCCGGCCACATAGACTACGCACTGCTGCTCGACGGACTCAAGGCCGAGCGCGAGCAGGGCATCACCATCGACGTGGCCTACCGCTACTTCTCGACCAACAAACGAAAATTCATCATCGCCGACACGCCGGGACACGAGCAGTATACGCGCAACATGATCACCGGCGGCTCGACGGCCAACCTCGCCATCATCCTGGTCGACGCACGTACGGGCGTCATCACCCAGACCCGTCGCCACACCTTCCTGTGTGCGCTCCTCGGCATCAAGCATATTGTGCTCGCTGTCAACAAAATGGACCTCACAGGCTTCTCGCAGGAAATCTTCGACCGCATCACGGCCGACTACCACGCCTTCCTGGAGCAGCTGCCCGCCGAAAACAGCTCGCTCTCCATCCCCGACGTGAAGTGCTTCCCCCTCTCGGCGCTCGAGGGCGACAACGTGGTCGAAAAGTCGGACCGCACGCCGTGGTACGACGGCCCCGCACTGCTCGAATACCTCGAGACGGTGGAAATCAGCGAGGACCACAACATGACCGACTTCCGCTTCCCCGTGCAGTACGTGCTGCGTCCGAATCTGGACTTCCGCGGATTTTCGGGCAAAGTGGCTTCGGGCATCATCCACTGCGGTGACGAAGTGATGGCCCTGCCCTCGGGCAAGAAGAGCCGCGTCAAGAGTATCGTCACCTACGACGGCAACCTGGACTACGCCTTTCCCCCGCAGAGCGTCACCCTGCAACTCGAAGACGAAATCGACATCTCGCGCGGCGAAATGCTCGTACGCCCCGACAACCAGCCCCATGTGGGCCGCCAATTCGAGACCATGCTCGTATGGATGGACGAAGAGCCGATGGACATGAGCAAGTCCTTCTACCTGAAGCACACCACCAACACGACCCGCTGCCGACTGGACCACATCAAGCACAAGGTCAACGTGAACACCATGGAGCGCAGCGAGACGGACCACCTCGTGCTCAACGAAATCGGGCAGGCCGTCATCGTCACAAGCAAGGAACTCTTCTTCGATGCCTACCATCGCAACAAGGCCACAGGTGCTTTCGTCCTCATAGACCCCATCACAAACAACACCTCGGCCGTAGGCATGATTCTGGCGCCCGTGGCCGACGAAGCCCTGCACACCTCGGCCGCACTGCCCACCATTGACCTCGGCCGCCTCGGCATCGCACCCGAACACCGCGACGCCGTGCGCCGTGCCTTCCGCGAACTGGAGCGACAGGGCATCGCCGTCAACCTGGTGGAATAAGCCGAAGCACACCGCCGGACGGCCACCCTCTTCGGACAAGGTGGTCGCCGCGGACGAAATGTTAAACGGCAATTGGGCCGATTTGCTTTTCGCCCGAAAATGTAGTATATTTGCATGAGCAAGACCGAGGACTTCCCGCCAACCCGGGACTTCCTCGGTCTCCTTTTACCCCGACTGGCCGAACACAAGGCCCGGAGAGGGGGCAACTACCTGCCGGATAGTTTTTTCCAAGTGCCTTGTAGTTTTTTCTAAGTGCTTTGTAGTTTTTTCTACCTGCCGGATTGTTTTTTCTAAGTGCTTTGTAGTTTCGCCGAAGCAGCCGGCGGACTGTTTCCGAAGGTTAAATACGTTAAAGTTGAAGCCCTTGGGACGCCCATTTTCCGGGGCGAAAGGGCAGGCGGAAAGCCGGGAGGAGAGAGGGATGCGCCGGGCTGCAGGCGGGAGGTGCCGGCGGGGAGGACGAAAGAGGACCGCGGGGAGGACGAAAGAGGCCGCGGGGGCAGCAAAAGAGCAGGCGAGGGAGGCGAAAGAGAGCGCGGGGACAGCGAAAAGGACAGCGGGAACAGCGAAAGAGCAGGCAGGTGAGAGCGAAAAGGAGCGCGGGGAGGACGAAAGAGAGCGCGGGGAGCAGCGGAAAGGACCGCGGAGGCAGCGAAAACGACCGCGGGGGCAGCGGAAAAGCAGGCAGGGAGGACGAAAAGGACCGCGGGGGCAGCAAAAGAGCAGGGAGGCAGCGGGAATTAAGCCCATCGGAGCGCCGGAAGCGTTAATCTTTCGTTAAAAAAGCCTATATAGGCGGCACGAAACGGCTTCCTTTTGTACTTTTGTACGAATTTGTGGCCCATAGGCCCTTTTCGCAAGGGAACGGCGGGCCGGAAACGGGGAACCAAGTACCCGGAACATTGAAAATCATGCGCAAGAAAAACAGAAAAAGCAGCGGCCACTTTGCCACACTGACCTCGTGCATCAGCACCACTCTGGTACTGATTCTGCTGGGCAGCGTGGTATTTTTCGTTACCATGGCCGAAAACTTCAGCAACCGCGTACGGTCGGAAATGCCCGTGGCCGTACTGCTCAAGGACAGCATACCGGCCGACGCTCTGCAGGCACTGCAGGCACAACTGCGGGGGAAACCCTACGTCAGGTCCGTCACCTATGTGTCGAAAGAGCAGGGTGCCAAGGAAACCTACGAGAGCATGCAGATGCAACCGGGAGAATTTCTCACCGACAATCCCATCCTGGCCGAACTCGAACTGAGCCTGCACGCCGAATATGCCAACAAGGAGAGCATCAACCGCATTGCACCCGAAATCCGAAAGAGCCCCTACGTGGCCGATGTCGTCTATCCCATCGAGGAAATCGACAACCTGAACCACACCATTCCCATCATCGGCACGGTACTACTGAGCGTGGCCGTCCTGCTCACCTTCATCACCTTCGCACTTATCAACAACACCATCCGCATGAGCATCTACGCACGACGCTTCCTCATCCACACCATGAAAATGGTGGGAGCACGATGGAGCTTCATCCGACGCCCGTTCATGCGACAGGCATTCTGGATCGGCTTCTCGGCCGCTGCCATCGCCGACGGACTGATCGGAGCAGGCATCTGGTACCTGCAGAGGATGGACGTCTACGTGTCGGAACTCATCACCCCCCGCGTGCAAATTCTCACCCTGGGCAGCGTAGTAGTCTGCGGCTTGGTGCTGACCCTCGTCTGCGCCTACTTCTCCGTGAACAAGTACCTGCGGATGCGCGGCGGCGATGTCTACCTGAATTAACAAACACCTAATGATATGAAACAAAAGAAAGAATTTGCCTTTGCACGCATGAACTTCATCCTGCTGGGCATCGGCATGGCCGCAGTCATCCTCGGATTTATACTGATGTCGGGAGCAGGCAGCGACATGGAGCACTTCAATGCAGAGATATTCAGCGCGCGCCGCGTCAAGGTGGCCCCCGCCATCTGCCTGGCCGGCTACCTCTTCATCGTCTATGCCATCCTGCACAGACCCAAGGACTGCCAGACAAATACAGACGAGAACCAGCCGGAACAGAAGCCTTAATCCCCCAAAACTACCACCTACATGGACACACTGGAAGCCCTCATCCTGGGACTCCTGCAGGGCCTGACGGAATACCTGCCGGTCAGCAGCAGCGGCCATCTGGCCATCGGCTCTGAACTGCTGGGCGTCGAGGCCGAGGAAAACCTGATATTCACCGTCGCCGTACACGTGGCCACGGTGCTGAGTACGCTGGTCGTGCTCGGCCACGAGATCTTGAAAATCTTTACCGGCAGTTTCCGCCCGCTGAACAGCGGGGGCACGGGACTGAACCGGCTCAACGAGGACCAGCGCTACCTGCTCAACATCATCGTGTCGATGATACCCATCGGCATCGTGGGCATACTCTTCAAGGAACAGGTGGAAAGCATCTTCGGCTCGGGGCTGATGGTCGTCGGCATCTGCCTGCTGCTCACCGCCGCCCTGCTCACCTTCTCCTACTACGCCCGGCCGCGGGCCAAGACCCGCATATCCGTGCGCGACGCCTTTATCATCGGCGTGGCACAGGCGCTGGCCGTACTCCCCGGCCTGAGCCGTTCGGGCAGCACGATAGCTACGGGCCTCATTCTGGGCAACCGGAAAGAACAGATGGCCCAATTCTCCTTCCTCATGGTCATCCCGCCCATTTTGGGCGAAGCCCTGCTCGACACCATCAAGGCTGCGAAGGGCGGCATGGCTGCTGCCTTCGGCGACCTGAGCGTCACGTCCCTCGTCGTAGGATTTCTGGCTGCCTTCATCTCGGGCGTGATTGCCTGCAAATGGATGATTGGCATCGTCAAGAAAGGCAAACTCATCTACTTCGCCTATTACTGCCTCGCCGTGGGACTTATCACCCTCGTATCGAGCTTTCTGAAATAACAACGGACCGAACGGTTCCGCCTCTCTCCACCCTCAACTCCACCCTACACACCGCAGTATGAACTTCCTGGCCGGACAGACCCTCGCCTTCGACAAGCCCTACGGCATCACCTCCTTTGCCCTCGTCGGCAAAGTGCGCTGGCTACTCACCCGACGCATGGGAGGACGGAAAATCAAGGTGGGCCACGCCGGCACACTGGACCCGCTGGCCACCGGCGTGATGATCATCTGCACCGGACGCGCCACGAAGCAAATCGAACAGCTGCAGGCCGGCGTCAAGGAGTACGTGGCCACACTGCAACTGGGAGCTACCACGCCCAGCTACGACCTGGAGCATCCCGTCGACGCCAACTATCCCACCGACCACATCACACGGCCGATGATCGAGGAAACCCTGCAAACCTTCATAGGCGAAATCATGCAGGTGCCCCCGGCATTCTCGGCCTGCAAGGTGGAGGGGAAACGCGCCTACGACCTGGCCCGCCGCGGCGAGGAGGTGGCGCTGAAAGCCAAGCCCCTGCGCATCGACGAAATCGAACTGCTCGACTTCAATGCCGACACGTGGCAAATCAGCATACGGGTGGTCTGCTCGAAAGGCACATATATCCGCGCACTGGCCCGCGACATCGGCCACGCACTGGGCAGCGGCGCACACCTGACGGCACTGCGACGCACCCGCGTGGGCAACTACCGCGCCGAAGAATGCCTCACGCTGGAACAATTCGAACAATGGCTCTCGGAAATCGAGGTCGAGACCGAACCGGACAGCCCCACGACTCCCACAAACAATCAATAGAAAAATATATCCGCGCGATCATGAAACTTTCCCAATTCAAATTCAAACTTCCCGAGGAGAAAATCGCCCAATACCCGGCACCCCACCGCGACGAATGCCGCATGATGGTGCTCCATCGCAAGACCGGAGAAATCGAACACAAGACCTTCAAGGACATCCTGGACTACTTTGACGAAAACGATGTCTTTGTGTTCAACGATACCAAGGTCTTCCCCGCACGCCTCTACGGGAAAAAGGAAAAGACCAACGCACGCATCGAAGTCTTCCTGCTCCGCGAACTCAACCAGGAGCTCCGCCTGTGGGACGTACTCGTAGACCCCGCACGCAAAATCCGTATCGGCAACAAACTCTACTTCGGCGAAGACCAATCCATCGTGGCCGAA
This sequence comes from Bacteroidales bacterium, assembly GCA_004558535.1. Taxonomy (GTDB): domain Bacteria; phylum Bacteroidota; class Bacteroidia; order Bacteroidales; family Bacteroidaceae; genus Alloprevotella. The sequence goes on from SFCP01000026.1 coordinate 11,448, forward strand.
GTCATCGACAACACGACCAGCCGCGGACGTACCCTGCGATTTCTCTACGACGGCGACCACGATGAATTCAAAAAGTCCCTCTACGCCCTGGGCGAAGCCCCGCTGCCCCGATTCGTGGGCCGCGAGTCGGAACCCGAAGACCTGGAGAATTTCCAGTGCATCTTTGCCCGTCACGAGGGAGCCGTCACCGCACCGACCGCCGGCCTGCACTTTTCGCGCGAACTGATGAAGCGCATGGAAATCAAAGGCATCGAGTTCGCCTTTATCACCCTGCACTGCGGACTGGGCAACTTCCGCAATACCGACGTCGAGGACCTGACGAAGCACAAGATGGACAGCGAGCAGATGTTTGTCGAGGCTGATTGCTGCCGCATCGTCAACCAGGCCAAGGACAACGGCCATAAAATCGTGGCCGTGGGAACTACCGTGCAGCGCGCACTGGAAGCCTGCGTCGGACCCGACCACCACATCAAGGAATACGAGGGCTGGACCAACAAATTCATCTTCCCGCCCTACGAATTTGGCGTGGCAGACGCCATGCTCGTCAACTTCCACCTGCCTTACTCCACCCTGCTGATGCTCACAGCGGCCTTCGGAGACTATGACTTCACGATGAAGGCATACGAAGAGGCAATCAGTGGCGACTACAAGTTTGGCCCCTACGGCGATGCCCTGCTCATTCTGGACTAAGCCGTGATGCAGACGCTCTACGTGGCACTGGGTGCCAACCTGGGCGACCGCGCCGAAAACCTGCGGCAGGCCATTCGGGAAATGGCCACCCGCATCGGCGAACCGGTGGCGGTCTCGGCGTTCCGCGAGACGCAGCCCGTCGGATTTACCTCGCCCCACGCCTTTCTGAACGCCGCGGCAGCCTTTCGCACGGAGCACGACGCCCCCACCCTGCTGCGGATGACACAGGAGATCGAACGCCAATTGGGACGCACACACAAGAGCCGCGACGGACAATATGCCGACCGCTGCATCGACATCGACCTGCTGCTGCTCGCAGACACGGTGTGGCAGAGCCCGGAACTGACCCTGCCGCACCCACACCTCCACGAGCGCGACTTTGTCCTTGACCCGCTGGCCGAGATTGCCCCCACAGTCGTCCATCCCACGCTTCACTGCACCATAGCCGAGCTGGCCGCACGACTGCACCGGACTTCGTGCAAATAATGCGGCCACCGGGATTTACCACAACCCAAATGCCCCACATGAAAACCATAGCCATTGTCCTGGCAGCAGGCAGCGGGCGCCGCTTCGGCGCAGCCGTGCCGAAACAATACCTACAGCTGGGCGCGCACACCGTACTGGAGCACGCCGTGCTGGCTTTCGAGCGTCACCCGTCCGTGGACGAGGTGACGATTGTCGTACATAGCGACTACCTGGAGCAGGTCAGCACACTCCGCGAAGCCCGCGGGTGGCACAAAGTGCGCCACGTCATCGCCGGTGGCGCCGAGCGCACAGACAGCACGCGCGCCGCGCTGCAACTCTATGCCGGCGAGGATTGCCGCCTGCTCTTCCACGACGCCGCACGCCCCCTGGTGACCGCCGAAATCATCAGCCGCGTCCTGACAGCCCTTGACCGGGCGGAAGCCGTAGGCGTGGCGCTCCCCGTGGCCGACACCATCGTGCGCGAAAACGGCAGCCGGCTGTGCGGCACCCTGGACCGCGCAGAGCTGCGGGCTCTCCAGACGCCGCAGGGCTTCCTGTGCGCCACACTGGCCAAGGCCTACGCTGCCGCAGATGCCGCGCCGGGGACCTTTGCCGCCACCGACGACTGCAGCCTCGTTCGCCATTTCCTGCCGGATACGCCCGTTGCGCTCGTCGAGGGCGCGCCGTGCAACATGAAGCTGACCGGGCCGGACGACCTGCCCCTGCTGGAGCGCTTCCTGGCACAGCGGACAACAGCCACCACCACTTCCCCCGCACCACAAGGCCACGACGCATCCCCCGCAACGGACGACCCCGTCATCGCGCACAACCAGCGCCACCTGCGGGCCATGCAGGAGAAACTGCTGCACATCCTCGTCGAAACGGCAGCCCTGTGCGACCGCCACAACATACCCTACTGGCTCGACAGCGGGACCTTGCTCGGCGCCGTCCGCCACGGCGGCTTCATACCCTGGGACGACGACATCGACATCTGCATCCCGCGCGAACACCTGCCCCGACTGATCGAAGCGGCCCGCCACGACTTGCCCGCAGACCTTTACCTGCAGTGCCCCGAGACGGAACCGGCGGTGCAACTTCCCATCTACAAGGTGCGCGACCGTTTCTCCTACCTCGTCGAGGCGGGCGATGATTTCGCACGCAGCTACGGCAAAGGACTCTTCGTCGACATTTTCCCCATGGAGGCCTGGCCCTCGCTCCCGGACAAGCTGTCGCGCCGACTGGCCCGCGGCTACTGCCGCGCCAACACCATCCTGCACAACGCGCACTACTACAGCTGGAAAGCAACGGCCGAACTCTTCTACTTCGGCGGCAAGCGCGCGCTCCTGGCGGCGGCCTGGCAAATGGCCAAGTGGCTGCGCCCCTGTGACACGTACTACTCCAACATCCCCACTGCCAGCGGCAATGGCAACCGCCACCTGCGCACGACCATCTTCCCCCTGGGTGAAATCACCTTCGAGGGACATACGTTCAAGGCTCCGGCCGACGTGGACCGCTACCTGCGCGATCTCTTCCACGATTATATGCAATTGCCGCCCGAAGACCAGCGCAAGGGTCACGCCGTCTTCTACGTAGAGGACCTGGCCGACCGTTCCTAATTCCTTACCTCCCGAACATTTTCCTATGCAAGCCATTATCTTAGCCGCCGGAATGGGCAAACGCCTCGGCGAACTCACCAAGGAGAACACCAAATGTATGGTCAGCGTGAACGGCAAGCCCATCATCGACCGCATGCTGGGTCAGCTGGCCGAACTCCCCCTGCGCCGCGTGGTCATCGTGGTGGGCTATGAGGGACAGAAACTGCGCCAATACATCGGCAACCGCTACGAAGGCCGCCTCAGCATCGAGTACGTGGAAAATCCCGTCTATGACCGCACGAACAACATCTACTCGCTCATGCTGGCCAAGGACTTCCTGCAAACGGACGACACGCTGCTCATCGAGTCCGACCTCGTCTTCGACGCCTCGCTGCCGAAAAAACTCATCGAAGACCCGCGCCCCAACCTCGCCCTCGTCGCCAAATACGAGACATGGATGGACGGCACCATGGTCAACGTAGACGCGGACGACAACATCGTCAACTTCATACCCAAGGAGGCCTTCGACTACAGCCAGGTGGACAAGTACTACAAAACGGTCAATATGTACAAGTTCAGCCGCGACTTCTCGCGCGGAAAGTACGTGCCCTTCCTCGAAGCCTACACCAAGGCAGTAGGCAACAACGAGTACTACGAGAACGTGCTCCGCATCATCACCTTCCTCGACAGCCACGAACTGAAAGCCCTGCCCGTCGGCCAGGCACGCTGGTACGAGATCGACGACAAGCAGGACCTCGACATCGCCGAGGCTCTCTTTGCCGAGGAACAGGACATCATACGCAAATACTACGGACGCTACGGCGGTTTCTGGCGCTTCCCGAAAATGCTGGACTACTGCTATCTGGTGAACCCCTACTTCGGCGAATCACGCATCGTCGACGAGATGAAGGCAAACTTCGAGACGCTCCTGGCCGAATACCCCTCGGGACTGAAAGTCAACACCCTGCTGGCCTCAAAATGCTGGGGCGTCAGCGAGGACTACATCCTGCCGGGCAACGGCGCCGCCGAGCTGATCAAGGCCCTGATGGAGCTGCTGCCGGGCACCATCGGCATCACGCGACCCACCTTCGAGGAATACCCCAACCGCCGCGACCCGGCCTCGCTCATCACCTTCGTCCCCCATCGTCCTGACTACCGCTACACAGCCCGGGACCTCATGGAATTTTTCGACAGCCGGCGACCCGACAACCTCCTGCTCATCAATCCGGACAATCCCTCGGGCAATTTCATCCCCCGCTCTGCCCTCTGCGAGCTGGCAGCATGGTGCGAGGAGCGCGACATCCGCCTCATCGTCGACGAAAGCTTTGTCGACTTCAGCGAGGGGTACACCGAAAACAGCCTGCTGAGCGACCGCCTGCTCGAAGCCTACCCCCGGATGGTGGTCATGAAGAGCATATCCAAGAGCTACGGCGTACCGGGCATCCGTCTGGGCATCCTGTGCTCGGCCGACCGCGAGCTGATACGACGCCTCAAGTCGATGGTCAGCATCTGGAACATCAATTCCTTTGCCGAGTTCTTCATGCAGATTTTCACAAAGTATGAAAAGGAGTACCACCGCGCCTGCGAGAAATTCATCGCCGAACGCCGCGACTTCGAAGCCCAGCTGCGCACCATCCCCTACCTGCGCGTGATGCCCTCGCAGGCCAACTATTTCCTCTGCGAAGTCCTGCCGCCCCTCACGGCCCGCGGCATCGTGCTCGCGATGCTCAAGCAGTTCAACATCCTCACCCGCGACTGCTCCGACAAAGCCGGCTTCGACGGCCGCCAGTACATGCGCTTCGCCGTGCGGAGCCATGCCGACAACGCACGCCTCATCCAAGGACTCCGCGCCCTCATCTGAACGAAACCATCCCCCCTGTCATGACCACTACCCACATTTGCATCTGCGGCGGCGGCTCGCTGGCCCACGTCTGCGCAGGTGTGCTGGCCTCGCGCCCCGACACACAGGTGAACATCCTCACCCGGCATCCGCAGGACTGGGCGGAACGCATCACCGTGACCGACCCCGACGGCCGTATCTACGAAGGCGCGCCCGCCACCGTCAGCGCCGATGCACGCGAAGCCCTGCAAGGCTGCACGCTGGTGCTGCTCTGCCTGCCCGGCTTCGCCATCCGCGAGACGCTGGAGCGCATCCGCCCCCACATCGGCCCCGCAGTGGCCGTAGGGTCCATCGTAAGCAGCACGGGCTTCTTCTTTGCCGCCCACAGCGTGCTCGACGCGGACACGCCGCTCTTCGGATTTCAGCGCGTCCCCTACATAGCACGCACCGGCGAATACGGACGGTCGGCCCTGCTCCTGGGCTACAAGCCCGAACTGGCCGTGGCCATCGAGCACACACCCGACGCCGAGGCACTGCGGGCCCTGCTGGAAAAGCTGTGGAGCACGCCCACCCGACTGCTCGGCTCACACTACGAAGCCTCGCTCACCAACAGCAATCCCATCCTGCACACCGGACGCCTCTACACCCTGTGGAGCCAATGGCACGGCGAGGTGAGCGAACGCCCCATCCTCTTCTATCGCGAATGGACCGACGATGCCAGCCGCCTGCTCCTCGACATGGACGCCGAATTCATGCAACTGCTGCAGGTACTGCCGGTCGGCAAGCACGCCATCCCCTCGCTGCTGGACTACTACGAATGCAGCGATGCCGAAAGCCTGACCCGAAACCTTCAGCCACATAGTCGCCCCGATGAAACAGGTGGCCGGCGGATGGGTGCCCGACTTTGCCAGCCGATACTTCACCGAGGATTTTCCCTACGGTCTGCGCCACATCGTCGACACAGCCCGGCTTCACCACGTCGAAACACCCACCCTGAACCGCGTCTTCGCCTGGGGGACGAAAATGATCCGCGAAGCCGGGAGGACCCCTGCCTGCAAGGCTGAAACCAAGTAGCACTTAGGAAAAACTACAAAGCACTTAGAAAAAACTACAAAGCACTTAGATTGCGTCTAAGTGCTTTGTAATTTTCACCACCTCAACGAACTGAAATCCAAACGCTTGAGGGAAGCTATTGCCGGCGTCGCTGTCAATCAGGTTGCCGTTCTCGTCGTAGATATAGAGGTCCAAGTCCGTTTCGTGAAAAGCCCTTGCGCTGTGCCAGCAGGCCTCAGAAGAGCTCGAGCGAATAACCGCCGTGCCAGCATTCGCCGGCGTCGAGCTTGTTGATGTACGGGCGTTCGCTCAGGGGGCCATCGAAACCGACGGGGTCGCACAGGCCGTACCAAGGCTCGGCACAGACAAAGGGGGCGTGCTGTCCCTGGGGTGCCCAGAAGAGCCAGACGGGCGCATCGCTCTCGACGCGGGCCAGGCGGCTGCCGCCGGCACCGAGGATGTTGGCCGCGGTGAGCTGTCGTCTGTCAAAGATCAGGGCCTCGTCGGCAAAAGTGTCGCGACAGAGGGGAATGCGTCCCGACAGATCATAGGGAATCGAGAAGCGGTCAGCCGCGGTGCAGCCCTGCAGGGTGGCGCGGAGCAGGGAGTGGGGACTTCCCTCGAGGGTGATGTAACCGCTGACGGGCTCGTCGGGACGGAAGTCGGGCAGGTTGATGCCCGGATGACCACCTATTTGGAAGTACATGGTCGTTTCGCCGCAGTTTTCTACGGCAAATTCGGCCTGCAATTTGCGTCCGTCGAGTCTGTAGGTCACCCCGACGCGACTGGGGAAGGGGTAGATGCGCAGGTCCTCGCCCTCGATCTGGCACACCAGGGTGACGTGGGTCTCGGACTGGTCGACGACGGTCCATTCCTTGGTCCGCACGAAGCCGTGCTTGGGCATGTTGTAGGTCCGTCCGAGGTGTCGGTAGACGCCGTCCCAGTGTCCGCCGACGGCGGGGAAGAGTATGGGCGAGGTACCGGTCCAGAAAGCAGGATCGCCCTGCCACAGAAATTCGTAATGGGTAATCCGGTCCTTCAGGCTTTTGGTTTCGGCACCCAGTGTGTCTACGCTGAGCGTCAGTGATTCGTTGCTGATAGTGATTGTCATGGCATTGCGTTTATAAAGGTGGGCGACAAACCGTGAGGTCTGCCGCCCATGTGAAAGACTTCGCTTGCGGCAGCCCGCTTGCAGGGCACTTCCTACAGTTTATAGCCCCACTGATCGAGTGCAAACTGCCAGTTTTCCTCGACGAGTTGGCGGGTGCGTGCTTCGTAGTTGTATTTATTTTTCTTGTAACCACGCTTTGAGCCCACGTATTGTTCGATGGCGGTGCGTGCTTCGTCCCATCCGCCCAGTCCAAGTGTGCTGTAGATTTTTTCGGTCATGCCGAGTGCATCGGCTTCGAAGTCCTCAAATTTCACTTCGATGAGGTTGCCTGCGGGGATGGCGGCCTTGTCGGCCTCGTACTTATGGTATAGTTTTGCGTAAATCTTCAGGATATTTTCCTCGATGCGCTCGTTGCTGAACTCCTGAAGCTTCAGGGGCTGTATGGTATTGGTAAAGAACGAGCGAGTGCTCTCGAAGACGGTGTAGGGGTTACGCATCAGATAGATAAACTTGGCATTGGGGAACATCTTGACCAGTTCCTTCACGCGGCCCGTGTGCGGGGGATTTTTGGAAAGGAAGCGGGTGCCGCCGGTGTTCCACAGGGAAATTTTTATCATCTTGGTAAATGTCTCCTCCCACACGCGGAGCTCCTCGGGCGAGATACCCTCGAAGAGCATGTACTTGTCGCAGTACTCCTCCTGGTATTCGGGATAGAACCAGAAGTTATAATAGGTGTACGGCATCATGTTTGAGAGGGCGAACTCCTCCTCCTGTGGCAGGTCGACGGCCAGCTCCATGTTGTCCGTAGGTCGCTTGTCGGGCATCAGCCAGGACATGTTTTTCTTGAAGAAGGGCTGGCCGAACATCATCAGGTGGGGGAATACGGTCTGGTAGGTCGTGCAGTAGCCGAAACTTTTGTCACAGGACAACACATTGTGTACGAAGGTGGTACCGGAGCGCCAGTGGCCCAGGATGAATACGGGATCCTGCTCCATAGGCTGGTTGGCCAGTCGCTTGGCGTAGCGTTTGTCCTGAATGGGAGCCAGTGTGGAGAGCAGTCGGCAGATGCCCTTTGTCAGCAAGTACTTGCTGCGCCAGTGGGGGTCGACGCGGCGTCCGGCTGTGATAGACTTGAAGGTGTGCCAGTCGGCACCTACGAGGGTATTGATGGGGAGTTTGTTAAATTCGATAAGGCCCATGCGGTATCGTTTTATAGGATGATTATACGGAATTGGCAGGTAGTTGGTCTCAGGGCAGTTGCAGTGTGAGCCGGCGCTCGCCTCCCTCCACCTCTTCGATACTGGCTTCGGCCGCCTCGGCGGGGAGCAGGCTCTCGGCCACCTCGGGCCATTCGATGAAGCAGTAGCAGCCGGAATAGAAGTAGTCTTCGGCGCCCATGTCGAGCACTTCGGCCACACTCTTCAGGCGATAGAGGTCGAAATGGTAGACCCGGGGCTCGCCGGCTGCGTCGGCGTATTCGTTGACGATGGCAAAGGTGGGCGAGTTGACCATGTCGGCCACGCCCAGTGCTTCGCAGAGGGATTTGATGAAGGTTGTCTTGCCCGCACCCATGTGTCCGCGAAATGCCACGACGCGGCAGTCGCCCAGCGCGGCGAGAAATTCGCGCGCCACGGCGGTCAGGTCGTCCGGAGATGCTATCCGCCAGGTCATTTCAGGTTGCCCACTTTGATCAGATACTCGGCTATCTGCACGGCATTGAGCGCTGCGCCCTTGCGGATCTGGTCGCTGACAATCCAGAACGTCAGCCCGTTGGGGTTGGCCAGGTCTTTGCGGATGCGACCCACGTATACGGCGTCCTTTCCCGCCAGGAAAAGCGGCATGGGGTACTCTTTTTTCGCGGGATTGTCCATCAGTATCAAGCCCTCGCCCTCGGTGACGGCCTGGCGGGCCTCCTCGACGGTGATGGGACGCTCCGTCTCGATCCAGATGCTCTCGCTGTGCGAGCGAAGCGAAGGTACGCGCACACACATAGCCGATGTCTCGACGTCGCTGTGCATGATTTTCTTCGTTTCGTGGTACATTTTCATTTCTTCCTTGGTATAGCCGTTATCCTGGAAGACGTCGATTTGCGGGATGACGTTGTAGGCCAGCTGATAGGCGAATTTCTCTACCTTGACCGGCTCGCCGGCGAGCACCTGGCGGTACTGTTCGTTGAGCTCGTCCATGGCTGCTGCGCCGGCACCGCTGGCTGCCTGGTAGGAGCTGACGTGTACGCGGCGGATGTGGCTGAGCTTTTCAAACGCCTTGAGCGCCACGACCATCATGATGGTCGTGCAGTTGGGATTGGCAATGATGCCGCGCGGACGCGTCAGGGCATCCTCGGCATTACACTCGGGAACGACCAAGGGCACGTCCTCGTCCATTCGGAATGCCGAGGAGTTGTCGATCATCACGGCGCCATAGCGGGTGATGTCCTCAGCATATTCCTTGGAGATACCGGCTCCGGCCGAGGTGAAGGCTACGTCTACGTCCTTGAAATCATCGCCGTGCTGCAACAGGCGTACGGTGTACTCCTTGCCGCGAAAGGTGTAGGTAGTACCGGCACTGCGCTGCGATCCGAAGAGCAGGAGGTTGTCGATGGGAAACTCACGTTCGGCCAAGACCCGCAGGAACTCCTGACCCACAGCGCCGCTGGCGCCTACGATTGCTACGTTCATATCGTCATGTATTAATATTATCGGTAGGGGAGAAATGGCCTGAAAGGCCACTAAGACGTTGCAAAATTATAACTTTCTCACGGATAACTGCGCGTAAGTCCTAAGTTTTTCGTTACTTTGCAGGGATTAGTGACGGCCCTCTGCTCCGCAGGGGCTTACGCAAGGCAGAAGATTCCGCCCCGTCGGGACTTTCCGCTTTTTTGCATATAGCCCGGCGCTGCCGGCAGCCGCGCCCTCACACCCGCATTCCCCAACCGCAACTCCCAGCCCCGTGCCCGACTTTGCCCACTACCTGCCCGTCACCGACCCCACGTGGATATTCTTCGTGGTGCTGAGCATCATCCTGTTTGCCCCGATGATGCTCGAACGGTTGCGCATCCCGGCGATTGTGGGAATGATATTTGCGGGCGTCCTGATCGGACCTCATGGATTTCACATACTGGACCGCGACGGCAGTTTCGAGCTTTTCGGCAAAGTGGGCCTGTACTACATCATGTTCCTGGCGGCGCTGGAAATGAACATGCAGGACGTGCAGAAAATCCGCGGGCGTGCACTGACCCTGGGACTGCTCAGCTTTGCCCTGCCCATGCTGATTGGCTTCGGCGCCAACTTCGGCCTGTTGGGCTACGGCGCACCGGCGGCCGTCCTGATGGCTGCCATGTACGCCAGCCATACCCTTGTGGCCTACCCCATCGTGCTTCGCTACGGCCTGTCGCGGCGCAAGGCAGTGAGCATCGCCGTGGGCGGTACGATTGTGGCCGACACGCTGACGCTGCTGGTGCTGGCAGTGGTCAGCGGCCTCTTCAAGGACGATGTGGGGCCGCACGAATGGATGTGGCTCCTGCTGCGCGTGCTGGTGCTGGGCCTGATTATCGTGTTCGCATTCCCCCGGCTGGCGCGCAAGTTCTTCCGGCGCTACGACGATGGCGTCGTGCAGTACATATTTGTGCTGTCCCTGGTCTTCCTCGGTGCCGGACTGATGGAGTTCGTAGGCATGGAGGGCATCTTGGGTGCCTTCTTGGCGGGATTGGTGCTCAACCGCAGCATACCGCCCTCGTCGCCGCTGATCGTGGTGGCCCTCGTGGAGCACCCCTCGGTCTTCATCATTGCCGCCGTCATGATCCTGGTGGGAGGCTCCAGCAAATGGCTGGCTGCCCTGGCCACGCAAAAACTCTTCCACATGGACGCGCCGGAGCGCCGCCTGATGTTCGGACTGACCAATTCGCGCGCCGCAGCCACGCTGGCAGTGGTCCTGGTGGGCTACCGCATCCTGCTGCCCGACGGTAGCAGGCTCCTCGACGAGGATGTGCTCAACGGCGCCATGATGCTGATACTCGTAAGTTGCGTGGGGAGCTCGCTCCTCACCGAAAACACGGCACGCAAACTGGCACAGGCCGAAACGGTGGGTGACGACGGGCCACAAATCGCCGAGGACCGCATACTGCTGGCCCTGTCGAACCCCGAAACCGTGCATCCGCTGGTCCATGCCGCCCTCACCCTGCGCACGCCCAAGAGCAACACACCGCTGACGGCGCTCAACGTGGTCCTGGAGGACAATCCGCACCTGCGCGAGGAGGGACTGAAGCAGCTGGAACGCGCCGTGGCCATCGCAGCCGCTGCCAACGTGAGAATGATCACCCGAAGCCGCTGGTCGGTCAACGTGGTGAGCGGAATATCCCATACTATGAAGGAATTCAATGCCTCCGACCTCCTCATAGGATTGCACCAGAAGACCAAGCTCACCGATACGTTCTACGGAAAACTGTCCACCGACCTGCTGGCTGCCATCGACCGACAAATCATCATCTATCGCGCACGCATACCCCTCAATACGGTGCGGCGCATCCATGTCCTGGTGCCGCGGCGGGCCGAGTTCGAGCAAGGATTTCACCACTGGGCCGACCGCGTAGCACTGCTGGCCGAACAACTCAGCTGCCGCATCGAAACCTACGGCGGACGCGGCACACTGGCCGCCCTGCAGGCCTATTGGGACCAGAAGCGATACAGCGTGACGGCGGAGCACCACGTCTACACCGAGTGGCACGACCTCCTCTCCATCGCCCACAACACGCACCAGGGGCACCTGATGATTTTTATCGCCGCGCGCCGCGGCACCCTCTCGCGCCACAACTACATGAACCGCCTGCCCGAACAGGTGGAACGCTACTTCTCGGCACGCAGCGTAATGATCATCTTCCCCACCCAGCTCGCCGCCGGTACCGACGGTTCGTCCACCATCCGCGCGGGCCTGCCCGTCAAGGTGAGATAGCCCGTCGCAGACAGCAGACGGCCCGACCGGAGGAACTCTGCTCCGGGATGGCGAAATGGGTCAACACACCGGCATGCGCACCCCCACTAAGTGCCGGATACTAAGTGCTGATTTGGCGAAAACTAAGTAGTACTTAGAAAAAATTACAAAGCACTTAGAAAAAACTACAAAGCACCTAGTTTTTTCTACAAAGCACTTAGTTTTTCACCCCTCCTGCAAAGCACTTAGGCGCCCCCAAATGCCGCATTTTTCATTCCTCATTCCTCATTTCTAATTCCTAATTTCCAATTACCCCCAAGCCCTCCACCATGCTTTCCAGAACCACCCTCCTCTACGGCGACGAGAAAATGAACCGCATCCGCCAAGCCCACGTACTGATAGTGGGTACGGGCGGCGTGGGCGGCTGGGCCGCCGAAATGCTGTGCCGCGCCGGCGTGGGCCGACTGACCCTGCTGGACGCCGACACCGTGGCGCCCTCGAACATCAACCGGCAACTGCCCGCCCTCGGCAGCACAGTGGGCCGCCCAAAGGTGGAAGTGCTCGCCGAACGCTTCGCAGACATCCATCCGCAGGCAGAAATCCGCCTGCGCCGGGAGTTCCTCACCCCCGAAGGCGTCGAAGAACTGCTGGACAGCGGGCCCTACGACTTCGTCATCGATGCCATCGACACCATCCAGCCGAAAGTGGCCCTGCTCGCCGCCTGCCTGCGACGCAAGCAGCGCGTGGTGTCGTCGATGGGCGCCGGCGCAAAGACGGACATCACGGCCATCCGCTTTGCCGACGTGTGGCAGACGTACCACTGCGGACTGAGCAAAAGCGTGCGGAGCGGACTGACCCGCGCCGGACTGAAGGGACACCGCCTGCCCGTCGTCTTCTGTACGCAACAGGCCGACCGCGCGGCGCTGCTGGCCGTCGAGGGCGAACGCAACAAGAA
>SFCP01000027.1 GCA_004558535.1 Bacteroidales bacterium
GGACGGGACTACACCCGTGCAGCCGCCCTCTACGGACAGATCGTGGAGGAACACCCTTCGGCCACAGCCCTCTACAATCTGGGCAACGCACAATGGCGCATGCGGGATACCGCCCGTGCCATCTGCAGCTACCGGCGCGCACTGCTCCTCGACCCCTCTCACGAAGATGCCCGCTTCAACCTGCAACTGTGCAGGGAACGCCTGCAGGATCAGTTCAAATCGCCGTCCCAAATGTTCTTTACGTCCCTGTTGTCAGACTGCATCGATGGGCGCTCGGCCATCACCTGGGGCTGGTGGGCACTCATCGGATTTTTCTGCAGCCTGGTGGGGTGGGGGATGACGCGCCGCCTGCCGGGCAAATGGGGTCGGCGGGCAGGACGCACCGTGTGCTGGGGCGGCCTATTGGCATGCCTGCTGCTCAACCTCTTCGCAGCCTGGAGGAGCCATACCGACAGTACCCGCCACTACGCCGTGATCGCCGGCACGCAGTCCGTATATGCCCAGCCCCATGCCGACGCTGCCGTCCGACGACCGCTTCATACCGGCACCACCGTGCAGGTCATCGAGACGCGACACGGCGGATGGCAACAGATAGAAATGCCCAACACTGCCTGTGAAATAGAAAACAGGGAGGACAGCCCACCGGTCCGCAGTCATAAAATACCTACATACACAAACACATCTCGCCATGGACATACTCGCACTTGATCAACGGCTGACCCTGCTACTCAATGGCAGCGCTTCGCTCTATTGGGACCATGTGGCATGGATAGCCACCTCCACGATAGTATGGTTCCCGGTAGCCCTTGTTTTGTGCTGGGTCATCGTTCGGTCCGGCAATATGCGTAGCATCCTGTTGTTCCTGCTCTTTCTGGGCCTCGCCATACTGTTGGCGGACCAAGTAGCCTCCGGCATCTGCAAACCACTGTTTGCCCGCCCGCGTCCCGCCAGGTCGCTCGATATCATGTACGCCATCGACGTTGTCAACGGTTACCGCGGCGGCCAGTACGGCTTCTTCTCCAGCCACGCCGCCAACACGATGGCCATCGCCACCTTCCTTTCCCTCGTCATCCGCTACCGCCGTCTCACACTTCACCTCATGCTATGGGTCCTGCTCAACTGCTGGACGCGCGTTTACCTCGGTGTACACTATGTCAGCGACCTTGCCGTCGGTCTGCTTTGGGGCGCCGTGGTCGGTGTTGGCTTATATTATATATGGCGTTGGCTCACGCGGCGACTGGACGCGCGCGACGGTCAGGGGGCGCTGTCCGTCAGCATCGGCCCGGCCGGTCGCAGCAGCCGGCCCATCCCGCGCACATCCGGTTATACAGCCGGAGGCTACGCCGTGTCACAAATCGAGTGGCTGATTACCACGCTCCTCGCCACCTATCTGTTCATTTCCGTGGCAGCCCTAATCATGGAGTGAGAGGCCGGCCCATAGCTTTTGCCATAGCAGTTCCACACAGATGTCTACGGGGTAAAACGTAAAATCTTCCCTTCCTGATCTTATTGCTGTCCGCTAAAAAACGGGATAAAATTTAGCGGACAGCAATAGATTTATATAAAAACGGCTTTTACGGCTGTTTTTTATTTGCGGCCGCCGCTGCTATCAAATAAATGTTTTAACTTTGCAAGTGCGCTCAAAAACATGAGTACCTCATTGCTGACAAATTATAAAAACCTTAAATAATCAATTATTATGAGAGTTATTATCGAACCGGATTACGCCCACCTGTCGGAATGGGCTGCCAACTACGTGGTAAACAAAATCAATGCTGCTTGTCCTACCCCTGAAAAGCCATTCGTGCTGGGACTTCCCACGGGTTCCTCGCCCATCGGTATGTATGAGGCGCTGGTAAAAGCGAACAAGGAGGGACGTGTCAGCTTCAAGAACGTGATCACGTTCAATATGGACGAATATGTGGGCCTGCCCGAAGAGCACCCCGAAAGCTACCATTCCTTCATGGCCAAGAACCTCTTTGACCACATCGACATTCCGCGTGAAAATATCCACCTGCTCAACGGAAATGCTGCCGACCTCGCTGCCGAATGCGCCCACTACGAGCAGATGATCGAAGAGGCCGGTGGCATAGACCTCTTTATCGGTGGTATCGGACCCGACGGACACATCGCTTTCAACGAACCGGGCAGTGCACTGACCAGCCGTACACGCCAAAAGACACTGACTACCGACACGCGTGTGGCCAACTCCCGCTTCTTCGGAGGAAAACCTGAGAACGTTCCTGCTACCGCACTGACTGTCGGCGTAGGTACCGTGATGTCGGCACGCGAGGTGCTCATTCTCTGCAATGGCCACAACAAGTCCCGCGCCCTTCAGGCTGCCGTAGAGGGACCGGTCACACAGATGTGGACCATCTCCGTGCTGCAAATGCATCAGCATGGCATCATCGTCTGTGACGAAGCTGCCTGTGAAGAAATCAAGCACGGCACGTACAAGTACTTCAAGGATATCGAAAAGGATAACCTCTGATTTACTCCGCCACCATGTGCGTATCCTGCCTTTAATCCATGATTGGGAATTCTCTCTTTCTACGCCCTAACTGTACGAAGAGAGGATTCCCAATTTCTTATTCCTAATTCCCCAAGAGAAATTCCTAATTCCTAATTCCTAATTTCTCATTCTCCAAAAGAAGTGCTGACAGCTAATCCCTTTCAATCCCCCGTATACGTAATGGCAAAACCCGTGGGAGCACGGTGCAACCTGGATTGCGCCTACTGTTACTATACGGAGAAAACGGCGCTTGCGCATGGCGTTCACGAGATGAACGATGAAACGCTGACCCGTTTCATCCGGGAATACATCGCCCTACAACCGGCCACCGCTCCCGTTCAGTTCACCTGGCACGGCGGCGAACCGCTACTGCGGGGCATGGACTTTTATCGCAAAGCCATATCCCTGCAACAGGAATACGCTGAGGGCCGCACCATAGAAAATTGTATGCAGACAAATGGCACGCTCCTGACACCGGCTTGGTGTCAGTTCCTGCATGAGCATCACTTTCTGGTGGGTCTGTCGATTGACGGCCCCGAATGGTTGCACGACCGCTATAGGACGACACGGGGTGGACGGCCTTCGTGGAAACAAGTGGTGCAGGCCATCGAACTGCTGAACCGATACGAGGTGGATTGGAACGCGATGGCCGTTGTGACACGCGACACAGCCCGAAGTCCACGGCCCTTCTATCGTTTTTTTCGGGAAATCGGTTGCCGCTACCTACAATTTACCCCCGTCGTGGAACGATGGTCGGAGCATCCGGACGGGCGTAAGTTGGCCGACCCGACCGAAGGCGTTTCCGCCATGCTGACCCCATGGAGCGTACGTCCGATGGAGTGGGGGGACTTCCTGTGCGCCGTGTTTGACGAATGGAAGTCGCGCGACGTGGGCGAAATCTTTGTACAGATTTTCGAGAGCACCTTGGCCGGCCACGCCGGTGTGATGCCCGGTGTGTGCAGTCTGGCACCCACCTGCGGCCACGCAGCAGTTATCGAAGCGAGCGGCGACGTGTACAGCTGCGACCACTTCGTATTTCCCCGCTACCGGCTGGGAAATATCAATGATTCGGACGTTTCTTTGGCCGAAATGCTACGCGGTGAGCGACAGATAGACTTCGGATTGCAAAAGGCGCGGGGGCTCACCGCCGCCTGTCGCCGCTGCCAATGGCTTCCACTCTGTCACGGCGAATGCCCGCGCAACCGATTTGCGCGAAGTGCCAACGGTGAATCGGGACACAACTACTTGTGCGCAGGCTACAAAAAGTATTTCTCACACACAGCTCCCTTCTTTCGCGATTACCGCGACCGCTACCTGTAAGGAGGCTTGCCGCTATTTTTGCCCCCTTGCCCCTTGCCCTTTGCCCCTGTGTGCATTTGCCCCTTGCCCTTCTACGCGTGCCTATCTCCTCTCTCCCTTTCTTCCGCTCTTCCTCTCTCCCTCTCTTTGCCCCCTCCTTGTCTTTATTTTTGCGGGAATGCCTTCCCACGTCGCAGGATGTCAAGTGCCTTCAGCACAGTGGGGTCGAAGGTATTGGTAAATTCAAGTGCTTTCTCAGTGCTATAGGCATCGCTGATAATACCCTGGAACAGTTGGCGCTCGAACAGCTTCCGCGATTTTTCCAGCATCAGGTTGCGCCGTTTCAACCCTTGGGTTTCGGCATAGCGCGCAAAGGCTTCGGGCAAATTCTGCCTCTTCAGGAATTTGCTTACCTCCCTTATAGTGCCCAATCGGGCCAAAGCCTTACGGTTGTGGTCCACGAAGATGTAGGTAAACCGGTTGATGTAACCGCCGGAGTACGCTTCCTTGAAATAGGAAGTCATGCCCGCGGTATCCATGGGCACAAATTCGTCGGGGATGATGCCACCACCGCCATAAACTGTACGGCCGATGCGTGTGTGGTAGCGCTTGCTGCCCTGGGTGCGGATGCTGTCGCGACTATAGTACTCGCCGTGTTCCATCCGCTGCACCAGGTCCATTTCATAATCCTCCTCCATGCCGGGCGTGTAGGGTTTCTGCAGACAACGTCCCGAGGGGGTGTAGTAGCGGGCCTTGGTGAGGCGTATCATGGAGCCGTCGCTAAACTCGATGGGTATCTGCACCAGTCCCTTACCGAAAGTACGACGGCCGACAATGGTGCCGCGGTCATTGTCCTGAATGGCACCGGCCAGAATTTCGCTGGCCGAAGCTGAGGTCTCGTCCACCAGCACAATGAGCGGCATGCTTTGGTAGGAACCGCGGCCGTCGCTGGTATACTCCTCGCGTGGCGACTTGCGCCCCTCGGTATAGACTATCAACCGGTCCTTTGGCAAGAATTCATTGGCTATCTGAATGGCAGGGGCCATATAGCCGCCCAAATTACCGCGAAGGTCTATAATCAGATTGCGGAAGTCGTGCGTATTGAGTCCGGCAAGCGCTGCCAAAAATTCTGCGTAGGTGGTCTCGCCGAAATTGCCGATGGCAATATAGCCTGTAGTATCATTGAGCATGTAGGACGCCGTGACACTGTTGAGCGGCACCTCGCCGCGGGTGACCGTTATGCCCAATTCGCCCTTCACGCCGTTGCGACGTATTTTCAAGCTGACATTCGAGCCCTCACGCCCTTTTAGCGATTTCATCACCTGGTCGTTGGTAATATCCCGGCCTGTCAGTGACTTGCCGTCTGCAGACAGTATACGGTCGCCGGGATGCAAACCGGAACCCTCGGCCGGTCCGCCGGGAATCACATGTACCACACGGACGGTGTCGTCGAGCAAAAAGAACTGGACACCGATGCCCGAGAAACTACCATTGAGTCCCTGCATGGCAGTTTCCGCCTCGCTGGCGGAGATGTAGACCGAGTGAGGGTCGAGTTCCTTCAAAATTTGTGGAAGGGCTTTTTCGATGAGATTGTTCATGTCCACCCGGTCCACATATTGGTCGTCGATGATGTAAAGCAAATCTCCCAATTTGTTTCCCGAGCCATTCATGATGCTCAAATACTTTTGGGAATATTGATTGGCGTAGAAGCTGCCGATCAATATGCCCAATACTACGCCAAGGGAGACATATAGGGGGACGAAACGATAATTGCGATTTTTAGACATGGGATATTGGGGATTTTATAACTGCGATTCGTCTATTTGCAATAGCTCGATACCGGCCCGCTGCAGGAGTTCCAAGCCTTCGGTGAGGCGATAGGAACGTGCATAGACGACACGCCGAATACCGGCCTGAATGATTAATTTGCTACATTCGATGCAGGGAGCATCGGTCACGTAGAGCGTGGCGCCATCGGAGTTGTTGCCGGAGCGGGCTATCTTGGTAATGGCGTTGGCTTCGGCGTGGAGTACGTAGGGCTTGGTCAATCCGTTTTCGTCTTCACAGACATTTTCAAAGCCCGAGGGCGTCCCGTTATAGCCATCACTGATGATCATTTTGTCCTTGACGATTAAGGCGCCCACCTGTCGACGCCGGCAATAGGAATTTTCTGCCCAAATGGCTGCCATCCTAAGGTAGCGCCGATCAAGGGCTTGACTCTTGATATCTTCCGTCTTCATTTCACAACATTTTTAGTGGGGTGGGCGAGGCCGTCTCTGCGCAGCAGTGCCTCCATAGTGGGCTTTTGCCGGCGAAAGGCCTCGTATAGTTCTTCGGGACGGCGGGTTCCGCCCTTTTCAAGGATACAGCGTCTGAACCTATCTGCGGTAGCCGGATTGAATATACCCTCTTCGCGAAATACGGAGAATGCATCTGCATCCAGTACTTCTGCCCATTTATAACTGTAATAGCCGGCAGCGTAACCTCCGTTCATGATATGACTGAAATGGGTGGACATGCAGGCTTCGGGAACTTCGGGCAGCAACCGCATCCGCTGCCAAATCTCCCGCTCAAAAGCGGGCAAATCTGTGTGGAATGCCTGCTGGCGTGTATAGAACGCCATATCCAAAAATCCGAAGGACAATTGGCGGATGCAGGCATAAGCTGCGTTGAAATTCTTGCTTTCGCGGATGCGCCGGATCAGTTCGTCGGGCAATGGTTCGCCACTTTGGTAATGCCGGGCAAAGGATAGCAGAAATTCCTTCTCGGTGGAATAATTCTCCATGAACTGCGAGGGCAATTCCACAAAGTCCCAATAGACATTGGTACCACTGAGCGAGGCAAATCGGGTGCGCGCCAACATCCCGTGCAGGGCATGACCAAATTCATGCAGGAAAGTTTCGACTTCGTCCAAGGTGAGTAGCGAGGGCTTGTCGGGCGTAGGCTTAGTGAAGTTCATTACAATCGAGACATGGGGACGCCGTGCTTCATCCTGTTCGCGATAGTTGGTCATCCATGCACCGCCCTTTTTGGATTTTCGGGGGAAGAAGTCCGTATAGAGTACAGCCAGGAAGGAACCATCTGCGTCAAAGACTTCATAAGCTGTCACGTCGGGATGGTAGACAGGAATGTCGTGGCTCTCCCGGAAGCGAATGCCGTAAAGCTGCTGTGCCAGGTGCAGGACGCCCTCCGTCACGCGCGACAACTCAAAATAGGGGCGCAAGGCCTCGGGGTCGAAATCATAATGTGCCTGCTTTAGCTTTTGGGCATAGTAGGCAAAGTCCCATGCTTCCAAGGTGAAATCCGGTCCCTCTATGGTCCGGGCAAATTTTTCAATCTCGGCTACCTCGCGCCGGGCGTGAGGCAGATATTTTTCCAGAAGCTCTTCCAGAAAACTCAGGACGGTCTCTTCATTTTTTGCCATCCGATGCTGCAGTACGTATTCGGCATAGTCGGGATATCCCAGCACGTTTGCCAGCGCAAGTCGCAGGTTGACCAATTTCTCCACGATATCGCGGTTGTCATTGCGTCCGCCGTGCGAACAGCGGCACTGATAGGCCAAATACATTTGCTTGCGGAGCGCGCGGTTGTCGGCGTATTCCATGAATGGAACGTAGCTGGGTGCGTGCAAGGTGAAGACCCAGCCCTGCAAATCACGCTCTGCTGCAGCGTGTTGGGCTTGTTGCACCTGTAGGGCCGGTAATCCGGCTAAATCTTCCTCTTGGGTGAGGTGGAGGAAGTACTCGTTGGTCTCGCGCAACAGGTTGCTGGAAAATTTCAGTCCAAGTTCTGCCAATTCCTGACGGATTTCCCGAAATTTCTCCCTTGCTTCCTCGGCAAGTGTCGCCCCCGAATGTTCAAAATTCTCGTAGACCTTTTCCAAGAGCATACGCTCCTCTGCGTTTAAGCCGGAGGCGGTATCCTTTACATGCTTGATCCTGCGAAAGAGTTCCTTGTTGAGGAGTATATCTGTGTTATGCGACGAAAGTTGTGAAGCCAAGCGTTCGGAAAGCTCCTCCAGCTCATCGGATGTGTTAGCACTCAGCAAGTTGTACATGAGCGTGGTGGCTCGTTCCAACAGGCTGCCGGACTGCTCCATCGCCAAGATGGTATTTTCAAAAGTCGGCATCTCGTCCATCTCTGTGATTTGCCGGATTTCCTCGTTCTCACGTTCGATGCCGGCAAGGATGGCTTCTTCGATGTCTCGCACGGAAATTTTGTCGAAAGGATAAGTTTCGTGCGGCGTATGGAAAGGTACTAATAAGGGATTGTCCATGACTAAGGTTTGTTTGCCGGTTATTGTCTCTCCAGCGTGTTGACGATGGCCTCTATCTCCTCGAATTGGCTGCCCAGGTTGAGCGTCCAATAAATTCTGTAGAGCAGAGGTGCCCATTTTGCCTTTTCGTCGGGAGATTTCTTGCGATAAGCTTCGATATAGGGACGGGCTGCGCTATAGTAGTCCTTTTGTAGTTTGCTATTTTTGCGATATGTTTGGGAATTGATATTGGTGGGAAGCTTGATCTCGTTTGCCAGATTGCAGTAGGCTGCACCTATATAATACTGCAAATCCACGATGGTGCTGTCGATAGCCAGACATTGTTTTCCCATCTCGATGGCATCCTCATAACGTTGCAGGTTCATTAATGAAATGGTACGCGAAGCCATGTAGAGCAGGTTGTCAGGGTAGCGCGCCAACAGCGAATCTGCCAAGGTCAAGGATTCGGCATATTCCCCACGGCCTGCGAAATAGTCAGTCAGTCGTGTGAAGAAATAAATGTCGGTCGGATAATCCGTCAAGCCCTGTTTCAAGTATTCCTCCATACGCAGCGAGTCGCCGGTCTGCTCTGCAGCCTTGGCCAACAGTTCAAAGACATTCCGGCGAAGCGCGGTATCGGCCAATGTAAAGTCCTTGTATTTTTCCACACTGGCAAATTCGCCACTCATGAAGGCTGAGTTTTGATAGATATATGCGTTGGCCACGTAATCCCTTTGTCCGACTACCGACTTATCCGCGCCCCAAATGGGCATCATGGGTACATCCAGATAGTACGCCATCAGTGACATGGCCTCCTTATACTTCCCCCGTGCATAGAAATATCGTCCGCCGGCGCCAAGGTTCTTATAGTACTGATGTAGGACCTGGCGGTTTTGCTTGGCATACTTGGGCGATTTCCCGCTCTCAGCCAAGATGGCCAGTTCGGCCTTGTCGCATTTCTGGACGTATTCATAAATTTTGTAGATGGAGTTGAAGAAGCGAGTGGTGTCATAGGCTTGCTTCAGATACGCCTTGACGTTTTCTGCGTCATTGATAAGGACTTGTGCCTGGCGTCCGTATTCATATAGTTTTGGGTCAGCTCCCAATATGCTGTCTTTCTCTAATTTTTCCACCTCCTTCATGGCTTCCGTGCCATTTTTTGCTTTCAGATAGCCACGCAGGGGCTTGTATTGCTTTTGGGCAAAAGCGCTCGATACCGATAAAGCAATCATAAGGATGACTGAAAAGCGATGTATTCTGAGCATGATGCAGGTTTGCTTGGGTTAGGTTGATATAGTTTTTGTAAGCAGTTCTTTGGTTGTATTTTTTCTAAATTTGGCAAAGCAGAGGACACTTGCTTTGTCGCTTGTGTCCGCTGCTTCGCCTTGTATATCTGCGCTTCGGTCGCGTCTAAGTGCTTGCGGCGCGAGGCAAGTTGCTGCTTTAAGGATTCAGCGTTTCGATGAGTGCGTTGATTTCAGCCAATTTGTCCTTTTCGTCCAAGTTGGTGTAAATCTGCTGCAGCACGTAGGCCCATTCCTTCGGGCTTTCGGGTGTCAGTTCACGCACTTTCTCCATATAGATTTTGGCTTTGCCATAGTAATCGTGCACGAGGGCCAGTTCTTTCTTGTAGACAGGCTCTTCCTTTTTGGTATAGGTGCGCGATGTGCCTATAAACTGGAATTCGCCATTCTGCTTCTTCTGTACGATTTCGTTGATGTAGGTGTAGGCCATGTTAGTGTTTGCGTCCACAAAGTTCGGATCCAAATCAAGCGCCTTCTGGAAGCTTTCGCGTGCTGCGACATAATTCTTGGTCATGTTCAGATCCACGCAGCCCTTCATGTACCAGGCGGCCTTGTTTTCCGGGTTCTGTTGCACCATCTCGTCAGCCATACGCATGGCTTCATCGGCATCGCCTTTTGTGACGTAGTGGTAGAGGAGGTTCTGCATGAACGTAACTTCGTGACTGTTTGTCGCAGCTTCCTTCAGCGCGTTCAAGTAGCCCACCGAGTCACTCTTTGCCAGGTAGGACTGCATCTTGATGATGTAGAGGTCATGCGTGTCGGTCGTATCCTCCAGGGCGATTTCCGCATACTTCAGTGCCTCGTCCCAATTCTTGCCCTGATAGCTCAGGATGGCAATATTCTTGGCCGTACCGAGATAGGCCTGCTTGCCTGCAGCATAGATGGAGTCGGTCTCGTGCTTTGAGAATACAGGTGCTTTGGGCAATTCCATGTATTTCGAGAAGTACTCGATGGATTTCTGCTGGTCACCCATACCGTTGGCAAAGACGGCCGCATAGTTGTAGAAGTCCAGCATCGACAGCACACGGTCGTGGTTGGGCTTGACAAATTTGGATTTTACGCGGCCCTTTTCATCGGGTGTCACGTCGATTTCGTGGCTCTTCAGATAGTAACCGATGGATTTGTCCAAGGCGTTACAAAACAGTAGTGTGTCGAACGGCAGCGACTGTGCAGCCTTCATCAACTCGGGGTTGAAGCGCTGTGCTTCGTATTCGGCTGCATAGTGGTACACTTCGGCCAACTTGGTGGTCTTTGGGTTTTGCATGGCTGCTTCCAGCAGCTCGATAGCGCCGTTCAAGTCGCCTTTGGCCTGCAGGTCCTGCGCTTTGAAGATAGCGGAGTTCTGTGCGAAGCCCAAGCCACAGACTGCCGCGAGGGCAATGAAGCTAAGAAACTTTTTCATAATGGTGGTTTTTTTGAGGTTCATCAATTTTCTGACTATTATTAGGGCACTCCAACCGCGGCGCCATGCTGACTGCACCTGCGCCGGGATCGGAGCGTCTGATTTTATTCCTCGGCATGCTGCTCTTCGGCATCTGCATTTTCCGTAGTGGGGGAAGCGGAATCTGCGGTGGGGTCAATCGAGGCCTCGGGCATGGCTACAGGTTCGGTCTCTTCCTCATCGGCATTGACTTGGCAGACGCTGCTGATGCTATCGCCGCGTTTTTCCAGATTAATGAGGCGTACCCCCTGCGTAGCGCGTCCCATCACGCGTACCTCATTCAGCTTCAACCGAATGGCTATGCCGCTCTTGTTGATAATCATCAGGTCATTCTCATCGGTCACAGCCTTGATAGCTACCACTTTTCCCGTCTTTTCCGTGATGCTGAGGGTCTTGACGCCCTTTCCGCCGCGGTTGGTTTTGCGGTAGTCCTCCACCAAGCTGCGCTTGCCGTAGCCCTTTTCGCTGACTACAAGGATGTTCTCGCGTTCAGTATCGTTGATGCAGACCATGCCCACGACTTCATCCTGTCCGTCCTCGTCGAGCGTCATGCCCCGCACACCGGTAGCAGTACGACCCATGGTGCGCACGGCGTCCTCGTTGAAACGGATGGCGCGTCCGCTGCGGTTGGCCAATACGATTTCGTCGCTGCCGTTGGTCAGGCATACACTGACCACCCGGTCGTCCTCGCGGATGGTGATGGCGTTCACACCGTTGGTACGGGGACGGGAGTACTCTGTCAGGCAGGTCTTTTTCACCACGCCATTCTTCGTGCAGAAGAGGACGTAGTGCGAATTGCAGAAGTCGGCGTCGCCCAGTTTCTTGATATGCAGGCAAGCGTTGATGCTATCGTCCGGCTCGATGTTGAGCATGTTCTGTATGGCACGTCCCTTGCTGTTCTTGTTGCCTTCGGGGATGTCGTAGACTTTCAGCCAGAAGCACCGTCCCTTTGCCGTGAAGAAGAGCATGGTATTGTGCATGGTGGCGGGATAGATATATTCTATGAAGTCCTCGTCGCGGGTGCTACCTCCCTTCGAACCAACGCCTCCGCGCCCTTGCACGCGGAAGTCTGCCAGCGGCGTACGCTTGATGTAGCCCAATCGGCTGATGGTGATGACTACCTCATCATCGGCATAGAAATCCTCGGGATTGAATTCCTCGCCCGAAAGTCTGATTTCCGTGCGCCGGGCATCTCCGTATTTCTCCTTTACTTCGATGAGTTCGTCCTTGATCACCTTTTTGCAGAGTTCATCATCGCTCAGGATTTGCTCGAAGTAGGCAATTCGCCGTTCCAGCTCTTCGTACTCCTTGTGCAGCTTGTCCTGTTGTATGTTCGTAAGTTGTGCCAAGCGCATGTCTACGATGGCACCGGCCTGCAATTCATCCAGTCCGAAGCGTTCCATCAAGGCGCGCACGGCCTCTGCGGGATTTTTCGAGGCCCGGATGAGGTGTACCACTTCATCTATATTGTCACTGGCGATAATCAGTCCCTCCAGGATGTGTGCCCTTTCGCGCGCTTTTCGCAGGTCGAAGTGGGTGCGACGGATTACCACATCATGGCGGTGCTCTACAAAGTAGCGGATGCAGTCCTTCAGCGTGAGCATTTTGGGACGTCCCTTTACCAGTGCGATGCAGTTCACGGGGAAGCTCGTCTGGAGGGCCGTCATCTTGAAGAGTTTGTTGAGCACCACATTGGCATTGGCCTCGCGCTTCACGTCAACTACGATGCGCATACCCTCGCGGTCGCTCTCGTCATTCACATTGCTGATACCCTCAATGCGTTTCTCGTTGACCAGGTCGGCGATACTCTTGATCAGTTCGGCCTTGTTCACACCATAGGGTATTTCCGTCACGATAATCTTATCGTGCAGGGTGCCGGCTTCGATTTCCGTGCGGGCACGCATCATCACGCGACCTTTGCCCGTCTCGTAAGCGCTTCGTACTCCCTGCATGCCCATGATAAATCCGCCGGTGGGGAAGTCTGGTGCTTTGATATACTGCATCAGTCCTTCTGTGTCGATGTCGGGATTATCTATGTAGGCCACGCAACCGTCGATGACTTCGCCCAAATTGTGCGTAGGCACGTTGGTGGCCATACCTACGGCAATACCGCTGGCACCGTTTACCAGGAAATTGGGAATACGGGTAGGCATGACGGTAGGCTCTTGCAGCGAATCATCGAAGTTGGGCATCATGTCCACGGTTTCCTTCTCCAAATCCTGCATCATGGCTTCTCCGACCGTACTGAGTCGAGCTTCGGTGTAACGCATGGCGGCTGCGGAGTCACCATCCATCGAACCGAAGTTACCTTGTCCCTCTACCAAAGGATAGCGCATGTTCCAATCTTGCGCCATACGTACCAGCGCACCATAGACGGAGCTGTCGCCGTGCGGGTGATACTTTCCCAACACATCGCCCACGATACGTGCAGACTTACGAGTGGGTTTGTCATGCGTATTGCCCAATCCCAACATACCATATAATATACGGCGGTGTACGGGCTTGAATCCGTCGCGCACGTCGGGCAGGGCGCGCGCCACGATTACAGACATCGAATAATTAATATACGAGGTCTTCATTTCCTCCTCGATATTAATTCGGATGATTTTGTCTTCGTTGGTTATCATGTTTTACACTAAATGGGTTTTCGGCGCAAATTTACGCATTTCTTTCTGATGAAACTTTTGCGGAAAAGCTTTTTTGAGCCTGCAAATGGCCGGAAAGGCCGTTTTTTTGCCTTTTAAGGCATTTTGCCCCCTTGCATCGACAGGGAAAATGTCGAGTCGACAGGATTTGCCCCCTTGCTCAAAACGCCTCGCTGACCTTCGGGAATAGCGTGGCATGCTTAGCGTCTACATTGATGAACGAGCTACCCCCTACGTGACGACGAAACAGTATTCTATGGCCACTCTATATGGGGCGACAGGCCCGTGTGGACGAAATGCCAAGCGGCGTGTATCGTATCCACCTTGCTGCAACGGGACTTTGTAGGTAGGTTCAGGAATTACTGCAAGTAACAACGGCTAATCATCTGTATATTAGTACTGCAAATATCAGATTTCAGCCTCATTTATGTGCCGGCCGGCCCAGTCGGCAATGCTTTCATCCGCTGCCGGCGGCTCCACCCATTGGATGGGAGTGCCACGCCTTTCCATCCCGCGAAACCATGTCATCTGTCGCTTGGCGAACTGATGAATGGCTATCTCAAGCTGTCGCTCCATCTCTTCGTAGGAAAGGCGACCGGTGGCACACAGCGTCAGGTACTTGTACTCCAGGCCGTAGTAAATCAAGTCTTCGGGCGCGATTCCCTCACGCAGCAGGGCTTCCACCTCCTGCAGCATCCCCTGTTGCAAACGCGTGTGCAGCCGCTCCGTAATCCTGCGGCGACGTGTCTCGCGGTCTACGAGTATGCCAAGCGTCAGGCTGCGGAGTGGGGGAAACGGACGTGCCGCCGTAGGGTTACGGCGGTTGTAGTCCTCAATCTCGATGGCACGGATGGCGCGGGGCTTTGTGTCGGTGTCGGTCGTGTTGTGCAGGGGACGATAGGTGCGGAGCAACTCCGTCAGTTCCTCCAGCGATTTCTCGGACAACGCTGCGCGCAGCGCCTCATTTTGGGGCACAGGGCTGAGCTTGTAACCGCGCAGCAGACTTTCCAGATACAGACCCGAACCTCCGCACACAATAACCCTCCGTCCCCGCTGCCTGATCGTATTGAAAGCCGCGAGAAAGTCTTGTTGGTAGCGGAAAACGTTATACTTTTCGCCCGGTTCGGCGATATCGATCAAATGATAGGGCACCACCTCCCCGTCCACCGTATAATCATCCAAGTCCTTGCCTGTCCCCAAGTCCATTCGCCGATACACCTGACGGCTGTCGGCACTGATAATTTCAGCACCGATGTGCCGGGCCAATCGGGCAGCTATCCGGGTCTTACCAGAAGCTGTCGGACCCAACAAGGTAATAAAGTCGTACATTTTCAGTCAAGATTGATGGGCGCGAAGATAAGGGATGTTTTCCAATAGACAAAAGTTTTATGGCCTGTTTTTACCCAAAACGCGCAGTTTCTACTTTACTTTTTACGCTCCCCGGGCTTCCAGTCAAATTACTTCGTTAAAAAAACACAGACAAATTGGGTGGATGTGAAATAATTGTATTACTTTTGCAGGCACGGGCTTCTCCCCGGAAAGTGTCAAAACCGAATGGGCGCCCGAACGAAACAGCAATAATAACCAACAGCTCATAAAATCTTCATCCCATCGTATGAACGTTTCCATTCAGTCCAACGAGACAAACCGGCGTTTGCTTTCCAAGCAAAATCAAAGCCGGAATCGGTACAAGACAGCCGGCCGCTTCCTTTGCCTGATGGCGGTTGCAATGCTCATCTTTACCTCCTGCAAGACGCGTGAAAAGGTATTGTATTTCCAGGACATCAGCGGAAATACCGTGATGCCTACACAAGCCATATCGCCGCTGACCTACGTACCGGGCGACAAACTTACGGTGGTCGTCACCAGTAGCGCCACGCCCCAATTGGCCATGAAGTTCAACCTGCCCGTGGTCACCATTCAGGCCGGTGCAGTGGAAGGCCGCAGCTCTACCAGCAACCAGATTTCCGTCTATACCATCGATGAAAACGGCTGCATTGACATCCCCTCTCTCGGGCGGGTCAAAGTGGCCGGACTGACGCGCGCCGAAGTTTCGGCCAAGGTGCAAAGCCTGTTGCGCGACGGAAAACTGAACGATGCCGTGGTGACCGTCAGCTCCTACGATCAGTATATCACCGTGATGGGCGAAGTGGCACGTCCGGGACGCGTGAGCATCGCCAAGGACAACATCACCCTGCTCGAAGCCTTGGGAGCTGCCGGCGACCTGACCATTCAGGCACGCCGCGACAACATCCTCGTACTCCGACAGGAGGGCAACGAGACCAAGTCCTACTACGTGGATATCCGCTCCAAGGACTTGCTCAATTCCCCCGTCTACAATCTGCGCCAGAACGACGTCATCTACGTACAGCCCAATACGGTGCGCATCGGTCAGTCCACGAACAACGACAACAGCGTGCGCTCCATCTCCACTTGGCTCTCCATCAGCTCCTTCCTGCTCAGCTTGAGTATTCTGATATTCAAATAAACAGGCGCGGGGCGACCGTAAGCCCACGCAGGAAGTGCACGTGCACGGATGTAAGCCCACGCGGAAACTGCGCGGCCGTAGGGGCGGCGCACGGGAAGTGCACGGATGTAACCCATCGCCCATCTGCCGCCAAACCCACCCATGCCCTGTTTTTTCGCATGAGGAGGGGATGCTCAAAATGTTAAATCACAAAATTTCACATTTGCTTTTCAGCGAATTTTGTTGTAACTTTGTGATGAGATAATAGGGGGAAGCCTTTCATACAGGGCTTTCCCCCATATTTTTAGGTGTAAATCGGTGTAAATACCTTGGATTTTGGGAAAACTAAGTCCTTTGTAGTTTTTCGTAAGTGCTACCTAAAAAATTTTGACAGGCACTTAGAAAAAACTATCCGGCACTTAGTTGTCACCCGCCAATTTCCGACATGTAAACGAAGGTTATTTATGTTAAATCTCATCCCCGCCGGACTCTTCTTTTTTACACGAGTCGACCCCAAAGGAGTACATCCGTCGGTAATTTTGAGGAGCGACGCCCGTCAATAACGTAAAAAAATCCCGCTCATGCCGGTTGGCTGGGCGGGAAATTCATATTAAATCAGTGGGATGTTCGATAGGGTAGGGATTACATTTTCCCTTGTTTTTGCAACTTCTGCAACTGCATGGTCAAATCCTGACACATGGCTCCGTTGCCCATTGCCTGGTAGCGCTTGATGCGATACTGCAATTCAAGGATAGGATTCATTTCTTTCTTCGTCATAGTTTTTGCGTTTTGTGCAGCCCGCCATTCGGACTGCGTTCTACAATGCGAATTCTTAACTGCTGCAAATGTACGAAATATCCGTCTGAAGTCCTTATAAAACAAGGGCAAAGGGGGAAAATTCATAGCTTTTTCACAAATACAGGGGCGCTTTGCCAAGTGCGCTTGACGAAGTGCACCACTTTTTTCCCGCTCACCGGCTCGCTGTCTCCCGGGATTTTCGTAATTTTGCTGTGTCGGCAGGTCCGTTCGCCTGCCATCGTCAACTAATTTACAGAACCTACCTTACATCATGCACCTATGAAGACACTACACCAGACGGTTTCTTACCAATCATGGGCCGAAAGCGAGCTAAGCGAAGCGGATGCCCGCTTGGTCCAAGCTGCCCGCGAATCCTGCGCCTCCAGCTACTCACCATATTCTCACTTCCAGGTAGGGGCAGCCGTCCTGCTGCAAAACGGCGTAGTGGTCTGCGGCAGCAACCAGGAGAATGCCGCCTTTCCGGCCACTATCTGCGCCGAACGCTGCGCCATGTTCTATGCCAATGCACGCTATCCCCAGGTCGCTCCTACGACGATAGCCATCGCTGCCCGAACGCCGGCCGGTTCTGTGTGGCCGTAGCGAGATCTATGCTTTCGACTCCTGCAGCGACCTGCTACCTTTCCAGTTCGACAGCTTTTGACCGCTTGCGCGGAATTAGGAATTACGGTGCAAGGCGAATGCAGAAGCCAAGTTTACTTGGATTATGCCGAGCCGCAGCCCGTAATATGCAATTACGTTGCAAGACGAATGCGATAGAGCTTTCTCTGATTGCCGAGCCGCAGCCGTTATTCAACACAGTTAAATGTCACAGAAGATGTTAGAGGAGTTTCTTACATTTATACTCAAAGCAATTACGCTCGTGGTGTGCTGCTTGTTCTT
>SFCP01000028.1 GCA_004558535.1 Bacteroidales bacterium
ACGCAGCGTGCGGCTTCCTGCTTTTTTAGGTCCTGTCTGCGGGCAAAACTATCCGGCACTTGGTCAAAACTACAAAGCACTTGGTTTTATCTACGTCCCGGTTGGTCAAAATTAGTCGGCACTTGGGGAAAACACACCGGCACGGGATAGGAAAATTCCGGCACAAAAAGGGCCCTTAATCTTATTTAGGTTAAATCTACCTATGCACTTCTATGCAGTTCTTCTTTGCTTTTAATTAGGAATTAGGAGTTAGGAATTAGCGTGCAAGGCGAGAGCCATAAAGCTTGCTTTAATGGCCGAGCCGCAGCCGCTAATATGCAATTAGGACGCGGCTCATTGGCTTTGCAATCTACGCCATGCCGCCCAAAAGTCCTTCGGGCCGCGGGTTAATACGAACACCTGATGTCCCTCCGCAGGCCAATTCCTAACTCCTAATTCCTAATTCCTAATTAAAAAACACCCGAGTCCCTCCGCAGGCCAATTCCTAACTCCTAATTCCTAATTCCTAATTAAAAAACACCCGATGTCCCTCCGCAGGCCAATTCCTAACTCCTAATTCCTAACCCTCCGCAGGCCAATTCCTAACTCCTAATTCCTAATTCCTAATTAAAAAACTCCCGATGTCCCTCCGCAGGCCAATTCCTAACTCCTAATTCCTAATTCCTAATTAAAAATAAGCCATACGGCTTAAATACGAACACCTGATGTCCCTCCGCAGGCCAATTCCTAACTCCTAATTCCTAATTCCTAATTAAAAATAAGCAGGAAGTGGCGTTTTCTCGTTTTTTTTCGCTACCTTAGCCTGCTAAATTGCCCGAGTATGGCCTTTCGCCATCCGCGGCGGGCACACGCAGGGTCACTCTACCCTCTCCTCACGAAAAAAATAAAAACGAAATATCATCATGAATTACGAATGGATCTACGAAGCTCCCTTGCCCGACCAGGCGGCCCTTGCCACGGCACTGGCGGCACGGGCCGGCATTCACCCGGCTTTGGGCAAGCTGCTCCTGGACCGCGGCATCACGGACGAGACGGACGTGCGGCACTTCTTCCGCCCGCAGCTGACGGACCTGCACGACCCCTTCCTGATGAACGACATGGCGGAAGCCGTGGCGCGGCTCAATACGGCGCTGGGCAACAAGGAGCGCATCCTGGTCTACGGCGACTACGATGTGGACGGATGCACAGCGGTGGCGCTCGTCTACAAGTTCCTGTCGCAGTACTACTCCAACATCGACTTCTACATCCCCGACCGCTATGAGGAGGGCTACGGCATTTCCCAAAAAGGCATCGACTTTGCCGCCGACACCGGCGTCAAACTGATCATCGTGCTGGACTGCGGCATCAAGGCGGTGGAGGAGGTGGACTACGCACGCAGCCGCGGCATCGACTTCATCATCTGCGACCACCACGTGCCCGACGAGACACTGCCCACGGCTGCAGCCATCCTCAATCCCAAGCGCAAGGACAACCGCTACCCCTACACCCACCTGTCGGGATGCGGCGTGGGATTCAAGCTGATGCAGGCGTTTGCCCTGAGCAACGGCATCGAGTTCAACAAACTGGTACCCCTGCTCGACCTATGTGCCGTGAGTATCGCATCCGACATCGTCCCCATCATGGGCGAGAACCGCATACTGGCGTACCACGGCCTGCGCTGTCTCAATTCCAACCCCGGCGTGGGGCTCCAAGCCATCATGGAGGTGTGCGGACTGGAGGAGCGCGAGCTTACGATGAACGACATCATCTTCAAAATAGGCCCCCGCATCAACGCCTCGGGACGTATACAAAACGGCCGCGAAGCCGTGGAACTGCTTGTCGAGCGCGACCATGCCACAGCCCTGGAAAAGGCGGCACGCATCAACCTCTACAACGAAGCGCGAAAGGACCTGGACAAGACGATGACCGAGGAAGCCATCGAGCAGGTCAAGGACCTGCCGCAGCTGGACGAGCGACGCTCTATCGTCATCTACAACGAAGCCTGGCACAAAGGCGTCATCGGCATTGTGGCGTCGCGACTGACGGAACAATACTACCGCCCGGCTGTCGTACTGACACGCTCGGAGGGAATGGCCACGGGCAGCGCACGCTCGGTGAGCGGATTTGACGTCTACAAGGCCGTGCAGAGCTGCAGCGACCTGCTGGAAAACTTCGGCGGCCATACCTATGCGGCCGGCCTGACGCTCCGCGCGGAAAACGTGGAGGAATTCAGCCGACGGTTCGAAGCCTATGTGACGGAGCACATCCTGGACGAACAGACAAAGCCCAGCCTGGAGATCGATGCTATCCTCGACTTCAAGGACGTCTCCTTCAAGTTTTATCAGGAGCTGAAGCGCTTTGCGCCCTTCGGACCGGGCAACCTGCGCCCCATATTCTGCACCAAACGCGTCTATGACTACGGCACAAGCAAGGTGGTGGGCCGCGGACAGGAACACATCAAGCTCGAACTGGTCGACAACAAGAGCAACCGCATCATGAACGGCATCGCGTTCGGACAAAGCTCGCAGGCACGCTACATCAAGACGAAGCGGGCCTTCGACATCTGCTACGCCATCGAGGAAAATACCCACAAGAGGGGCGATGTGCAACTGCAAATCGAGGACATACGCCCATGCGAATAGACGAGAAAGACCCCCGGAGACTGCTCCAGACCTTTTGGGGATACGACGACTTCCGGGGTATTCAATCCGACATCATACACAGCATCCTCCACCGGCACGACACGCTGGGCCTCATGCCCACCGGCGGTGGGAAAAGTATCGCCTTCCAGGTGCCGGCCTTGGCCCTGGAGGGCGTTTGCATCGTGGTGACACCACTCATCGCCCTGATGAAGGACCAGGTGGAGCACCTGCGCCGCCGCAGCATCACGGCCGCCGCCATCTACTCGGGACAGACGCGCGAGGAAATGCTGCGCCACCTCGACAATGCCGTATTCGGCGCCTACAAATTCCTGTACGTGTCGCCCGAACGACTCTCCACGGAAATCTTCCAAGTCAAGGTGCGCAAGATGAAAGTCAGCCTTCTCACCGTGGACGAGGCGCACTGCATCTCGCAGTGGGGCTACGACTTCCGCCCCTCCTACCTGGAGATTGCAACCATCCGCCGGCTGCTGCCCGGCGTGCCGGTACTGGCCCTCACGGCGACGGCGACACCCGACGTGGTGCGGGACATTTGCACCCATCTGGCGCCACCGGACACACCGCCGGCCGCCGCTCCCGACGAGGAGGCCAAGGGCGAATGGGTCGAGGGCTTCCGCGTCTTTCGCATGAGTTTCGCGCGGCCCAACCTCGCCTACGTGGTGCGGCAGACGGGCGACAAGTTTCGCGAACTGCTCCACATCCTGCGCTCCGTGCCGGGTTCGGCCATCGTCTACACCCGCAATCGCCAGGGCACACGCGAGGTGAGCGACCGCCTCAACGAAGAGGGCATCCAAGCCCTGTTCTTTCACGCCGGACTGCCCAACGCCGACAAGGACGTGCGCCAACGCGCCTGGCAGGAAGGCGCCACGCGCGTCATGGTGGCGACCAACGCCTTCGGCATGGGCATCGACAAGCCCGACGTACGGCTGGTCATCCACCTGGATGCCCCCGACAGCATCGAAGCCTACTTCCAGGAGGCCGGGCGGGCCGGGCGCGACGGACTGCCGGCCTATGCCGTGCTCCTGGCAGGCCGCGAGGACCACGCCAACCTGCTGCGGCGCGTCAGCGTGACTTTTCCGCCGCGCGAATACGTCAGCCGCGTCTACGAGGAACTTTGCTGCTTCTTCCAGCTGGCGGTGGGCGACGGATTTCGCGTGACCTACGAATTTGACGAGGAGACTTTCTGTCACGCCTTCCGCCACTTCCCCACACAGCTGGAGAGTGCGCTACACCTGCTGAGCCGCGCCGGCTACATAGACTACCGCGAGGAGGACGAAACGCGTTCGCGCGTGCTCTTCCTGGTGCACCGCGACGACCTGTACAGCCTGCACCGGCTGGGACGTACGGCCGAAGCAGTGATACGTGCCCTGCTGCGCACGACGTGCGGCCTCTTCAGCGACTATTCCTTTATCGAGGAGGCCGAAATCGCCCGCCACTGCGACATGACGGAGCACGAGGTCTACGAGGCACTCAAGCAGCTGACCACACAGCGCGTGCTGCACTACGTGCCGCGCAAGAAAGTGCCGCGCATCACCTTCCTGACACGCCGCGTCGAGACGCGCGAGGTGACGCTCACGGCGGAGGTCTACGAAAACCGCCGCACACAGTACGCCACCCGCGTGCAGCAAATGCTGGACTACATAGACAACGGGGACTACTGCCGCAGCCGCTTCCTGCTGGAGTACTTTGCGGACTACTCGGGACACGACTGTGGCCGCTGCGACGTCTGCCTGCAGCAAAAGGGCAGCACTTCGCCGGCCCCGGCCGCACTCTGCGACCACATACTCACCGTCCTGGCGGACGGACGGCCGCACCGGCCCACCGACTTCGACCTGCCGGGCACCGCCCCCGCCCGCATCGCTGCGACCCTGCAGGAGATGGTCGAAAGCGGGAGCATAAAAATGCAGGACGGGCAGTACATGGCCCATCCTGCATCATAACTCCGAACGACGAGGTCCCGCCTGATTTCACCCCGCACCTACTTCTCCCTTGCTTCCTCCCATTCGCCGAGCTGCTCAATCATGTCATTGACGATGCGGCGCTGCTTCAGATAGTACCGGATGCCCGCCACGAGGCCGAACACAAGCCCTACGGCACAGCCGGTCAGCAGTCCGGCACGATAGGAGGGGTCTACGCCGGTCACACTGAGCATCTCGGCAATCAGCCAGGGGAGCCACACACACAGGAAAGGCACTCCCAGCAAAAACCACCGCACACCGTAGCGACGCTGCCGCACCAGGCGCCTCCGCACATCCACCAGGTTGCCCGTCTTCAGCTCGCCGGCGCGCACCATACGCTGCAGCCACACACTGTACGTCACGGCCACAATCAGGAAAATCGTGGTAAAGGCAATCAACGCCACAGACAGATGCAGGCGCGACAAGGTCCAGACATTGTAGGGGATAGCCAGTGTGGCCAGCACGATGATGATATAATTGTCGTGGCTCAGTCGGCGCATTTTGTCGTGCATCACGTTGCGCAACATCCGTTCGCTGACGATTTCTTCGGTCTTCAGTCTTTCATGAAGCAGGGCAAACTGGCTGCGCAGTTCCTGCAATTCCTTGCTTTCAATAGTTTTTTCCATCACTTTTCGTTGGTTTCGGGGTTCGACATCCGTTTCAGTTCCTCCTTGATGCGGTACAGCCGTACCGATACGTTCTTGGGCGTGATGCCCACGATAGCTGCAATTTCCTCATAGCTCATATTTTCCAGCCACAGCAGGACAATGGCACGGTCGAAGGGACGCAGGCGGCTGATTCGCTCGTGCAGTTGGCGTATCTGCCGCGAATCCTCGTCGCGGGCGTCAAAGTAATCGTTCTCGAGGGCCAACTGCGCGGCCGCACGGCGCTTGCGCTTCCGCTCCAGGTTGAGACAGGTGTTCAGGCTGACGCGCCAGATCCAGGTGGAGGGCTTGCTCTCGGCACGAAAGGAAGCATAGCCGCGCCAAAGGCTGATGAGCACGTCCTGAAAGAGGTCCTCCACCTCGTCTTCATCCTTGCTGAACATCAGGCAAACGGAATAAATGGTGCTCTTGTGGGCCGCCACCAGTTCCGTAAATTCTTTTTCTTGTTGTTCCATAGGAGTTTGCTTTTTGAGTTTCCTGCCCGTTAGACACCGGACTGCCCGAGGAAACTACACGAATATCCGAAAAAAATGCAGCGATGCCGCTGAAATCCATCCCGCCGGCCCGCACAACCCCGCTCCGGCGGAGCTGTCGCGACGACAAGGCACACCGCTGCCTGCAAAGGTGCACAAAAAAACGAACACAGGCGGTTCGATGGATTCTTTATTGCCGCCGCGGCCGCCTGTCACGTACTTCGCCCCTGTCCCCCGGCCGCCTTTTTCTTTTCTCCGCCCATGTCGGGAGGCGGCTCGGCCGGGCAAAGCCCAAAAACTGCGTTTTCGCTTTGCTCTTCCCCCGCCTTTCACTAATTTTGTAGCCAATTATGGCAGAAGATACTTTCGACATACGCTCCCAGCAACGGACCCCGCCGCCCTCGGACCGCGAATTTGAAAACGCCCTGCGACCCCTGCAATTCGAAGACTTCAGCGGACAGCAGAAAGTGGTGGAAAATCTGCGCGTCTTCGTCGAAGCGGCGAAATTCCGCGGCGAACCGCTCGATCATACCCTGCTCCACGGACCTCCGGGACTGGGAAAGACGACACTCTCGAACATCATAGCCAATGAACTTGGCGTGGGATTTAAGATTACTTCGGGACCTGTGCTCGACAAACCGGGCGACCTGGCCGGCTTGCTGACGAGCCTGGAAACGAACGACGTACTTTTCATCGATGAAATTCACCGCCTGTCGCCCGTAGTCGAGGAGTACCTCTACTCTGCCATGGAGGACTATCGCATAGATATCATGATAGACCGCGGCCCGGCAGCCCGCTCCATACAAATCGACCTGAATCCGTTCACCCTGGTGGGAGCTACGACACGCAGCGGACTGCTCACGGCTCCCCTGCGAGCCCGATTTGGCATCAACCTGCACCTGGAATACTACGATGCTGCCACCTTGCAGAAAATCATCGAGCGCTCGGCCGGCATACTGGGCGTGCCCATCGATAAAAAGGCGGCAGCGGAAATCGCAGGGCGCTCGCGAGGAACACCACGTATCGCCAACGCACTGCTGCGCCGCGTACGCGACTTCGCACAAGTGCGCGGCAACGGACGCATCGACACGGCCATCGCCCGCTTCGCCCTCGAAGCGCTCAACATCGACCGCTACGGACTGGACGAAATCGACAACAAAATCCTGCTGACCATCATCGACAAGTTCAAAGGCGGACCGGTGGGAATTTCCACCATCGCTACAGCCATCGGCGAGGACCCGGGCACCCTGGAGGAGGTCTACGAACCCTTCCTCATCAAGGAGGGATTCATCCGACGCACACCGCGCGGACGCGAAGTGACGGAAATGGCCTTCACACACCTCGGAAGAAGCCCCTACACCGGACGTACCTTCGACCCGAAGCAGCCCTCGCTCTTCTGAACCGGCGCCGGCGCCGACTGCAGACCGCCCACGGCCCCCTAACCTACCGACAGACATGATTACCTACAACACCATCAACGTGAAAATGCCGGCTATCCGCCGCCGAGACACCTCGGCGTGGATCAAGGCCGTGGCCGCTTCCTACGGCAAACGCACGGGCGACATCGCCTACGTATTCTGCGACGACGAGGAAATACTCCGCGTGAACCGCGAATACCTGCAGCACGACTACTACACCGACATCATTACCTTCGACTACTCCGAAGGCGACACCATCGCGGGCGACCTCTTTATCAGCCTCGACACAGTGCGAACCAACGCCGCACAGTTTGACACTACCTACGACGAAGAACTGCGCCGCGTCATCATACACGGCATCCTGCACCTGTGCGGCATCAATGACAAGGGGCCGGGCGAACGCGAACAGATGGAAGCCGCTGAAAACCAAGCACTGGCTCTGCCCACACGCCCCTGAGGCGACAGCAGGTGCTCCGCGCGCACACACCTATATTATATATAAGAAACTAAAAAGCTATCCGATATGAATTTCGTAGAAGAACTCCGGTGGCGCGGCATGCTCCACCAAATGATGCCCGGCACAGAGGAAATGCTCTCCCAGGGCATGGCTACTGCCTACGTGGGAATTGACCCCACAGCCGACTCGCTGCACATCGGCCACCTGTGCGGCGTAATGATGCTCCGCCACTTTCAACGCGCCGGCCACAAACCGCTGGCCCTGGTCGGCGGCGCAACCGGCATGATAGGCGACCCCTCGGGCAAAAGTGCCGAACGAAACCTCCTCAACGAGGAAACGCTGCGACACAACGTGACCTGCATCAAAGCACAGCTGGCACGCTTCCTCGATTTCGAGAGCGACGCGCCCAACGCCGCCGAGTTGGTCAACAACTACGACTGGATGAAAGGATATTCCTTCCTGGATTTCGCACGCGAAATAGGAAAACACATCACCGTCAACTACATGATGGCCAAAGACAGCGTGAAGCGCAGACTCAATGGCGAAGCCAGTGATGGACTCTCCTTTACTGAATTTACCTACCAGCTCCTTCAGGGCTACGACTTCCTGCATCTGTACCAGGAAAAGAACTGTAAACTGCAAATGGGAGGCTCGGACCAATGGGGAAATA
This sequence comes from Bacteroidales bacterium, assembly GCA_004558535.1. Taxonomy (GTDB): domain Bacteria; phylum Bacteroidota; class Bacteroidia; order Bacteroidales; family Bacteroidaceae; genus Alloprevotella. The sequence continues at coordinate 8,281 of SFCP01000028.1, forward strand.
TCACTACGGGAACCGAACTCATACGACGGAAACTCGGAAGTGACGCCGAGGCTTTCGCACTGACCTGCCCGCTCATCACAAAAGCCGACGGCAAGAAATTCGGCAAGACAGAGCAGGGAAATGTATGGTTGGACCGCCGCTATACTACGCCCTACAAGTTCTATCAGTTCTGGTTGAACGTAGCAGATGCCGAAGCCGAACGCTATATCAAGATTTTCACCTCGCTAAGCCGCGAGGAAATCGAAGCACTCATCGAGGAGCACCGCGCAGACCCCGGACGGCGCATCCTGCAAAAGCGATTGGGCGAAGAAGTGACCTGCCTGGTGCACGGCCGTGCCGACTACGAGTTAGCAGTCGAGGCCGGCAACATCCTCTTCGGCAAAGCGACCAAAGAAAGCCTGACAAAGCTGGACGAAGATACGCTGCTGAGCGTCTTCGACGGCGTGCCGCAATTCGAAGTAAGCCGCGAGCAGGCACTGGGTGCCAAAGCCGTGGACCTCTTCGCCGGCACTACCCAATGCTTCCCCTCGAAAGGCGAAATGCGCAAGATGGTACAGGGCGGCGGCGTCAGCCTGAACAAAGAAAAACTGACGGCATTCGATCGTATCATCGAGGCAGAAGACCTCATCGCAGGGAAATATCTCCTCGTACAGCGCGGCAAGAAAAACTACTTCCTCATCACGGTGAAATAACTGCCCGATGGACGCTCCTACCAAGCATCCGCTGAGCCAGTTCCGCTTTTGTCCGCGCTGCGGCTCGCCGGATTTTCGCGAGCATGACGCCCGCAGCAAGCACTGCGTCGCCTGTGGTTTCACTTACTACCACAATGCGGCAGCCGCCACCGTAGCTGTGATTGAAAATGCACGCGGCGAACTGCTCGTAGTGCGCCGTGCGCTCGAACCGGCCAAGGGAACGCTCGACCTGCCGGGCGGATTTGTGGATCCCGGCGAGGGAGTGGACGAAGGATGCAGGCGCGAGGTGCGCGAGGAGACCAGTTTGGAAGTGACCACCATGGACTTCCTTTTCTCCCTGCCCAACGTGTACGTATTTTCCGGCTTTCCGGTGCACACTACGGACTGCTTCTTCCGCTGCAAGGTGGCTGACGAAAGCGCCGCCGGAGCAGCGGATGATGCGGCTTCGCTCAGGTGGTTGCCCTGGTCCGAGGTGCGGCCCGAACTGTTCGGTCTGCATTCTGTCCGCCGGGGCGTAGAGCGTCTGCTGGCCCTGCGCCGCGAGCCGCTGCCTTAGACTTCCGCGACACTATTTCAGACTTCCGCGAATCTTTCTCCGACTTCCGCGAATCTTTCTCTGACTTCCGCGGCACTTTCTCCCTTCCAAAATTTCCGTTCATGCCTTTCCCCTCTCCTATCCTTGTCAACGGCGAGCCTGTCGAAGTCATGGCGCCCGCCGGCTCCCGCGAATCCTTCGCTGCCGCCTTGAACGCCGGCGCCGACTCCGTCTATTTCGGCATCGAAGCCCTGAATATGCGGGCCCATTCGGCGGGACGCTTCACACTGGAGGACTTGCACGAAATCGCAAGTCGCTGTGCCGAACGCGGTGTCAAGTCCTACCTCACCGTAAATACCATTATTTATGACGAAGACCTGGACTTGATGCAGCGCATCTGCGACGCAGCGCGAACGGCGGGCGTCTCGGCCGTCATTGCCGCCGACGTGGCCGTACTCGACTACTGCCGCGAAATCGGTCAGGAGGTACATCTGTCCACCCAGCTCAACATCTCGAACACGCGGGCCCTGCGCTTTTACGCCCGCTACGCCGATGTCGTTGTCTTGGCACGCGAACTGAACCTGCAGCAGGTAGCCCGTATCCGCCAATACATTGACAGCCACGACATCAAGGGACCCTCGGGCCACCCGCTGCGCATCGAAATGTTCTGTCACGGCGCACTGTGCATGGCCGTGAGCGGAAAGTGCTACCTGTCGCTTGACAATTTGGGCCGCTCGGCCAACCGCGGCGAATGTATGCAGGTCTGCCGCCGCGGATATACGGTGCGCGATCGCGAAACGGGCGTGGAGCTGGACGTAGACAATAAGTACATCATGAGTCCCAAGGACCTGAAGACCATCGGATTCCTGGATAAAATGGTCGAAGCCGGCGTCCGTGTCTTCAAAATCGAAGGCCGTGCGCGCAGTGCCGAATATGTGGACACCGTCGTACGCTGTTATCGCGAGGCACTGGCTGCCGTGGCCGACGGAAGCTTTACCCAGGAGAAAGTACAAGCTTGGGACGCGCGCCTTGCCACCGTCTTCAACCGCGGATTCTGGGACGGGTATTATTTAGGTCAGAAGTTGGGCGAATGGAGCAGCACCTACGGGTCCTCGGCTACGGAACGGAAAGTATACGTAGGCAAGGGGGTGAAGTATTTCTCGCGGTTGGGTGTAGGCGAATTCTACATAGAAGCCGGCGAAGTGGAGGTAGGCGACCATCTCGTTGTCATAGGGCCGACCACCGGCGCGATGTACGTCGACGCCACCGAGATACATTTCGACAACGGGCCGATAGCAAAGGCTGTCAAGGGACAATCGGTCTCCATTCCCGTCAGTGGTAAAATCCGTCCCTCGGACAAACTTTACAAACTCGTAAAAGCGTAAAACCCTCTGCGCCACAGGGGCAGCCAAGTGCTTCCCGGTGGCCGCTGACAGGGTTTTTCTTCAATTTATACAGCATGAATTTACTTTTTGACTTTGGCGGCGTCATCGTAGACCTTGACAGGGAGCGCTGCATCGCGGCTTTCGAAAAATTAGGTTTCGATGTGCGGCCCTATCTGGGGACTTACGCGCAAGCAGGTCTGTTTTCCGAACTCGAACGGGGCCAAGTGTCCGTCCCGGTGTTCTGCGAGCGGCTGCGAAGTCTTTGCGGCGCGCCCCAACTGTCCGACCGCGACATCGTGCAGGCTTGGGAAGCGTACCTGACGACCATTCCCGAGGAACGACTGGAGATGTTGTTGAAACTGAAAAAGACGCACCGTCTTTTCCTGCTGAGCAACACGAACGCGGTGCACTGGGCGCAGGCCGAAAATACCCTTTTCCGCTACCGGGGCCTTGGCGTGGAGGATTTCTTTGAGAAGTGCTTCCTTTCGTTCGAGATGGGCGTGGAAAAGCCTGCTCCGGAGATTTTCCTGCGAACGGCCGAGGGCATCGGATGTCCGCCCGGGGAAATCCTGTTCCTCGACGATTCCGAAACAAATTGTCTGGCGGCGCGCGCAGTCGGTATGCAGGCGCTCGTAGCGCCTGCCCGGAGCGGCTGGCTGCCTTATTTCGACGAAGCAGGTCGCTTGGTGGAACCGCTACCTGCCTTGTAATATGAAAATTCTGCGCGACATACAGCCCGATGTGCCGGCCGGCGACTTGTGCGTCGGTCGCAGTGCTTTCTGTGCCACGATTGGTTTTTTCGATGGCGTACACCGGGGGCACTGCCACCTGCTTCGCCAGGTGGCCGAGGCTGCGCGTCAGCGCGGACTGGGCACTTTGGCCGTCACCTTTACCGACCATCCGCGTCGCGCCTTGGGCGGGAATTACGTACCTCCCCTGCTGACCACGCCGGAAGCGAAGTTGCAGTTGCTCGCGGCGACCGGCCTGGACGCCTGTGCCCTGCTCGACTTCACGCCGGCTTTGGCGTCGCTCGGCTCGGCTGAATTCATGGAGCGTTACCTGCTTCGTGCGCTCCGGGTCCGGTGTCTGGTCATCGGCTACGACCACCATTTCGGACACGACCGCACGGCCGTTTTCGCGGACTACGTGCAGTACGGCCGCCAGTGCGGCATAGAGGTAATTCCCGCCCTGCCGCTGCCCACCGATGGCCCGTCGGTCAGTTCTTCGGCCGTGCGGCGCTACCTGGACGAGGGGGCAGTGGACGCTGCCGCCGAGGCGCTGGGACGCCCCTACGCGCTGGGCGGCACTGTCGTCGAGGGACGTCACAACGGGCGGCTGCTGGGCTTCCCCACCGCCAACCTGCGGCCCGCTTCGGCACAGTTGGCTGTACCCGCACAGGGTGTCTATGCCGCCCGCGCCGCGTGGAACGGGCGTACTTGGCCCGCCATGGTCAACATCGGGCACCGGCCCACGCTCGACAACGGCAACGATGTGACCATCGAGGCCCATCTGATAGGTTTTTCGGGCGACCTCTATGGTGCGCCGCTCACTTTGTCCTTCGTAAGTCGTCTGCGCGACGAACGCACGTTTCATTCGCTCGACGCCCTGCGCCACCAATTGGCCGCAGATGCCCGTCAGGCGCAATCCATCCTTGGTGTATGAAAACATCCCACAAGCCGCTTACATCCATCGTGCTGGCGCTGCTGCTGTTCTTCACGGCGCAGTTTATCGCCGGCTTTACAGCCGTGATTGTCTACCACATTCTGCATCCGGACTGCTATGACGTCGATCCCGCCAGCATCACCGCCAGCGAGCCGCGCCTGTTGCTTTACTGTATGGCGGCCGCGTACCTCGTCATGGTGCCCATGCTGTTTGTCCTGGGGCTGGTTCGTCGCAACTGTGCGGCAGCCGGTCCGCGCCGCCTGCCCATTTCGCGCCAGGTGGAAGCCTTGGGCCTTTTGCTACTGCTGACACTGGGCTGCAGCTGCCTGGGTGCGGTGCTCCAACTGCCCGATGACGGTACGAGCGAGCTGTTTACGCGGTTCAAGGATTATCCTGTGAGCTGGCCACTCCTTTGTTTGTTGGGTCCCTTGTTCGAGGAATTGATTTTTCGCGAGAATTTGGCGCGCCAGTTCCACCTGTGGGGACTCCGTCCCGCCTTTGCCGCTGCGATTTCGGCCCTGTCGTTCGGCCTTATCCACCTGAATTTGGCACAGGGTGTGCCTGCTGCCATATTGGGCTTCGTCCTGGGTCTTTACTACTTCCGCACGGGCAACATCCGTCTCTGCCTCGCGGCCCACGTGCTCAACAACAGTACGGCCATGGTGCTGCTTTTCTTTCCCGAAGTCGAGGCTGCCATCGCCGGCCTGCCGTCCGTTTGGCTTTGGGTAGCCGCCGGTGGCTCGTTTGTCGTCTGCGGCTGTGGCCTGTACCTCCGTCTGTTTCGCGGGGCGGGCAGTTTGTCGCTCCGTGTGCCTCCCCCGCCGCCCATAGCGAGGGATTGTGCGGCCGGAGCGGCTTGATTGTTTCATTTGTCAGCAGTTTCATTCTTCATGAAGATAGGTCATTTGGATTTGGGTGAACGTCCGTTGCTATTGGCACCGATGGAGGACGTCACCGACATAGGTTTCCGTTTGCTATGCCGCCGCATGGGCGCCGCCATGGTCTATTCCGAATTTGTGGCCGCCGATGCGCTGGTGCGTATGGTCAACCGCAGTCTGGACAAGCTGGTCGTGTGTGCCGAGGAGCGCCCCGTAGCGATACAGATCTACGGCAAGGACCCCGGCGCCGTGCGCGAAGCGGCGCAGATTGTGGTGGAGCGTGCGCGTCCCGACGTGCTGGACCTGAATTTCGGCTGTCCGGTCAAGAAAGTGGCGGGCAAGGGTGCCGGTGCCGGCCTGTTGCAGAACGTCCCCCTGCTGCTTGAAATCACGCGTGCCGTGGTCGATGCCGTCGATGTGCCTGTGACGGCCAAGACGCGGCTGGGCTGGGACGATTCCCACCGCATCATTGTCCCCCTGGCCGAACAGCTGCAGGACTGTGGCGTCCGGGCGCTGACCATCCACGGCCGCACGCGGTCGCAGATGTACACCGGCCAGGCCGACTGGACCCTTATCGGCGAGGTGAAGCGCAATCCGCGGATGCACATCCCCATCATTGGCAACGGCGACGTGACGGATGCAGCATCGGCGCGTCGCGGTTTCGAGGACTACGGCGTGGATGCCGTCATGATAGGGCGTGCCACGTTCGGCCGCCCCTGGATTTTCCGCGAGATCCGCGATGCCGGGGGCTTCCCGCCCTTGGCGCCGGAGTGTGCGGCCCAGGCAATCGACAGTCCGCACGCTGTGCTCTCGCCCGACTGGCAGCTGGACGTCCTGCGGGAACAAGTGCGCCAGAGTGTGGCCCGTATCGGCGAGCACCGCGGCATCCTGCACGTGCGGCGTCACTTGGCGGCCACGCCGCTCTTCAAGGGGATTGCCAATTTCCGCCAGATGCGCATCGCCCTGCTGCGTGCCGAGACCTGCGACGAACTTTTCCGTCTGATGGAGGAGGTACGCGAACTGCTGCCCCGCCCATAGCGGCGCCGGTCAGGTCGGCAGGAATGCATGCAGGGGGAAACGGATACAAATAAAAAGGGGGTGGCAGAAGCCTTGTCTGCCATCCCGTTTTTATTGGGTATTGTCCCGCCGGACAATATGTTTTTGAGAGAATTGAAACCAAGCCATGTGCTGCGGTTTCGAGGGGTGTTTTAATGAGAGCAAGTGATGTTTTCACTTGTGGCGGTCGCGTTTCGACCGGCCATTATGAGGAAGTCGTTGTTTTCGCTGTGTGGGTGCGCTTGCGCGTCGTGTGTATTGTTTTGCCCGTCCTATATTTTGGCGAGCGCGTCGATGAAGTCCTCGGTCATGTTGCCTGTCAGGTTGACCATGTGGAAGGTATCGGTCGATTTGTTGACGAAGACCAGCTCCACGATGACGTTCTTTCTACGTCTGAGGTAGATGGCGCCACGCTCGCGAGCCTTGTAGAGTTGGTATCGCCGGTTGTTGGTTTCGGCCAGTGCGATAGCTTTCTGGTAGTTGTCCTCGCTATTTTCGGCGCCGACGGAGGTAAGGATCTGTATGCTTTTGAGCTGTCCCATCACCGCCTTGATGTTTTCATTGTTTTCTACGGCCTCCAGGTTCATGATGCGCTCCATCATGAGCGGGCTTACGGTTTGGCATTTCAGCGAGGCATCGTCTTGTGCATAGAGTCTCATGAACTGCGAAGCGAAGTCCCTTTGGTTTTGCGCCCGGGCCACTTGTGTCATTCCGAGCAGCAGCACGATGGCCAGCATCAGGCCGGTGATTCTCTTCATGTCGTGGGTGGTCGTTAGGGTTTCACCATATTGTGTTTCAAGGAGTCGGTATCCTCCTCGCTGTTGAGCATGGCCTTGATTTCTGCCAGTCCGTCGAGCCCTGCATCGAGAGCCTCCTCGGGTTTCTGGTAGGTATCGGCGTATCCCTCCGAGTTGTAGTCCCAAGGCTCGTTGCTTCCGACGTTTCTGAAGGCGCTCTGTGCGACGGTGCCGAGCAGCAGAACGATAGCCACTGCCGCAACGGCGCGATAGAATGGGCGAAGTCGTTGTCCGATGGTGAGTTTGCGTGCCTTGACGCGCAGTCCGCTGCCCTGTTGCTGCGGATTGAGGGCACGGATTTGGGCCATGACTTTCCGGTCGAAGTCATCGCCGAGTTTTTCTTCCTCGGCAGCGGCCTGTTCATACTCGAACAGGGGCTGGTAGCGGCGGAGGTTTTCGGGTATCTCCGTCTGGCTGAAGAACGCCTTGAGGATATTTTCCTCCTGCGGGGTGGTTTCGGCCTCCCAGTAGCGTTCCAGCAGTTGTTCGATGTATTTATAATCCATGATTTTCCAGTTTTAGGTAACTTTCCCGCAGTGCCAGTCGTGCGCGATGCAGGATGACTTTTGCGTTTTCCTCGGAGATGCCGAGTATTTCAGCCGTTTCGCGTCCGCTTTTGCCCTCGATGTCTCTCAGTTGCAGGATGGATCGGAATTTTTCGGGCAGTTGGTCGAAGACCATTCTGACTTGTCGGTGTCGCTCTCGTTTTTCGATTTCCTCGGCGGGCGAGGGTGCGTTTTCTGTTGCTTCGAGCGGGTGCTCATCGAGCGAGAGGACGCGTGCGTCGGCTTTTTCGCTGCGGTCGAGGGCAAGGTTTCGACAGATAGTCATGCAGTAGGCTTCGACGGAGTCGGCTTTGGCCAGTTCCTCCCGCTTGGTCCAGGCGCGTATCAGGGTATCCTGCACCACGTCTTCGGCTTCAGCGGTGTCGAGCGTGATACGGAGGGCGAGCCTGAACAATTTGTTTTTCAGGGGCAGCAAGTCGTATCTGAAATCTATCTCTTTCATTGCTCTCTATGAGGAAGACGGGTGAAAGGGGAAAAGGTTACAAAAAAATCCCGCTTTTTTTCGATTTTTTTTCGCCGGGGCGTTTTTTGCCGCCGGGCGGTCAGCATTTTTCGGTGGCGATGAGTACGTGGCTGCGGTCGGCCAGGGTGGTGGCAAACCAGTATTGCGTGCCGCCGTCGCGCAGTTTGAAGCGCTTGCGCAGTTCGGCCACGGTGCCGGGGAAGTTGCGCACGGCGAGGTTGGCCCGATCGGTTTCGGCCAGCAGGCGGCGCACGTCGCGCTTGGCGAAGCTGCTGACGGTACGCACGCGGAAGCGTCGTCCGGGGAAGCCGTCGACAGCGTGGTCGGCGGTATAGAGGTGGCTGTTGGGGTGCAATTTCTGCAATCCGAAGCGAGCGGCCACCAGTTTGAACGCGCCGGCCTTGAGCACGGCGGCACCGGGTTCGTAGAGGTAGTCACCGACGGTGGCGGTACAGGCGGCCGTGGCGCCGGCCTCCTCCGCCGGGCGAAAGGCAAAGGTGTAGGTATCGTCGATGCAGGTGATGAGCGGTTCGGCCGCGCCATCGGCCTCCACCCTCGCGTCGCTGCGGAAGAGGAAGAGCAACTCCTTGCATTCGCCGCCCACGGCCACGATGTCCACACGCTCGGCGGGACGGGCCAGCGACGTCAGGGCACGCTTGATGTCGAGCATGGGTGCCAGTTTCAGCAGGACGAAGCGGCTGCGGGCCAGCATTTCGGGCAACAGGAGGGTGGCATCGGGCGTGCAGTCCTCGACCAGCAGGGTGCGGCGGCCGGCGGCATCGCGCCGTGCAGGGTCCATGTAGAGGAGGTCGGCCCCGCTGATACCGCGGAGCGCCTCGGCGGCCTCGGTGTGCAGGACCTCGGCATGGCGGACGCCCAAGAGGGGGAAATTATGCTGCGCCAGGCGGCACAGTTCCTCGTTGCGCTCGGCATAGACGGCCCGGCGAAACAGCGGCGCCAAGGTGGTAAAGTCCACGCCCAGCCCGCCGGTGAGGTCGAC
>SFCP01000147.1 GCA_004558535.1 Bacteroidales bacterium
ACGATCGACGGTTATGTGCTGACAGAGCGCACCATCACAGCGGACAAGATCGTTGCGCACAGCATCACGGCAAATGAGCTGGCCGCACATACGATCACTGCCAATGAAATTCTGGCCGGGACGATCACGGGCAATGAAATCGCCGCTGCCTCCATAGCAGGCAGCAACATCAAGGCCGGGACGCTGACTGCTTCTCATGTGACAGCGGATTTTGGCGAAGCCCTCGACCTGTCCAGCAATCAGAGCGTGGTAATCAGCGTAGAGAAAGCCCTGGAGGATATATCCGTTGGCGGCAGGAACTATGTGCTAAACTCCGATTCTGAATCCACGAGCACAACATACTTGCTTGCTCGATATGTGCTGTCAGAACCCATGGCAGAGAATGAGCAGTACACACTCTCCCTGTCCCTCTCCAAAGGGAGTCACTCCCAAATTACTATCCGCACCTCTGATGGGGACCAGCTGCTGTCTACTATCCAACTGGGTGATGAGCGCCCGCAGACAGTTAGCACATCTTTCAAGGCATCTTATGCCAGCGGGAAAACGCCGGAGGATCAGCTTGATTATGGCGATCTGCTCATTTACCGGGAACCGGCTGATGAAGTTGATTCGGATGCTGCAACGATCCACTGGGTCAAGCTGGAGAAGGGCTCCATGGCCACCGACTATACAGCCGCGCCGGAAGACAGCGACGTCAAGCTGGATCAGAAGCTCTCTTCTGTTCGCTCGCAGATCAGCGCGGAAGGAGACCGCATCCGCCAGGAGGTACAGGCAAACTACGCGCTGGCCAGCGATATGTCCCAGGTCAAGTCTCAGGTCGGTACGCTCACGGAACAGTCCGAAAACAACTTTACCTGGGCTGTAACGCGCATCAATCAGATACAAAAGGACATGGAAAGCGCACAGGAGGCTACGGAAGAGCAGTTGGCGGTTTTCAGAACCTACATGTCCTTTGGAGAGGATGGCCTGATCATTGGCAAAACCGGGAACCCGTTTACCTTTCGCGTGGTCAACGACCGTCTGACCTTCCTGATGAACGATACCGAAGTAGCATACCTGAGCAATAACAAGCTGTATGTCACGCAGGCGGAGATCATCAGCAAACTCATCATTGGCCGTTTTGCCTTTGAGCCGCAGGCAAATGGGAACCTGTCTCTTATCTACAACGGATGACGCCGGGAAAGGAGCCATCATGGCGACTACGTTAGCTTATATCGCGTCTCTCTGTACACGCAAATACACCTCCTCCGCCAATGCCAAGAACGATGTGGTCTGTCAGGAATTCTACGATTCCAGCTACAACTATGTCGGTATCATCAGCTTTCCCGGATTAAACCTGGAGAACAAGGTGATCACCGAAATCTGGCTGGATATCGATGCGGAAAAGGCTGGCTACGGTGTGAAGAACACCAAGACCGTTTATCTGCGAAAGGCCAACTACCAGGATGATATTGCCTCCGGCGTCACAGGCGGACAATATGTTGGAGATGAACTGGGCACCTTTGAGGGGGCCTTCTACGGGAACTACAACGGCTATCATATCACCGGGCCGCTGTTTGACGCCATGGCGGCATACATCTCTGCCGGGAACAACAGCTTTACCATTTATAACCCCTTAGCCACCGCGTCCCCCCATGGATATTCCTATAATTACATGCAGTGGGCAAGCGTCGTCATAACCATTACGTTTGAGGACGTTATCAGCCTGCCGACAGTATCCACTGCCTCTGCCAGCCTGGGCAGTGCGCTTACGATTTCTACCAACCGTTCAAACAATGCCGCGACGCATACCCTATCTTATCGCTTTGGCAATGCCAGCGGCTTGATTGGCTCAGACGTTGGGGACGCCGTTTCCTGGACGCCGCCGCTTTCTCTGGCAAGCGAAATTCCAAGTGCCACCAGCGGCGTCTGCACGATCACCTGCAACAGCTTTATCAATGGGAAAATGACGGGAAGCCGAACATGCACGGTAACGCTGACAGTCCCCTCAACCGTTGCGCCATCTATTTCCTCCGTCATCCTGCAGGATACCAACGAGACTGTAGCAGCCAAAATCGGAGCTTTTGTGAAATCCCTGAGCACCCTGTCAGTGGTCATTACGGCGGAGGGCGTCTACGGCAGCAGCATTTCTTCTTACCGCACTACGCTGGATGGCGCTACCTATACGGCTGCGTCCTTTACAGCCGGCAAGAAGCTGTCAGCAGCCGGGAATATGATGCTGACAGTGAATGTGACAGATAGCCGTGGTCGGACGGCGACGTATACCTCCACCATTCAGGTGCTGGACTATGCGGTTCCCTCCATCCGGCAGTTTTCCGTAGAGCGCTGCAACGCGGATGGATCCTCTGCCCAGGTAGACGGCACAAAGGCACGGTTCTCTTTCCAGGGCAGCGTTTCTCCGCTAAACAACAAGAACAGCTTTTCCTGCGTTGTATATTACAAGCTCAAAAACGCGGAAGCCTGGACGCAGGCATATGCAGTAAATGCTGCCAGTTATACGCTGGCCGTAAGCAACCAGCTGCTAAGCCAGACCTATGACGCACTGAGCAGCTATGACGTCAAGATCCGGCTGGCGGACTATTTCCAGAAAGTGGAGCAGGCCGTCAGCATTGGCACCAAGGGCGTGATTCTGGATTTTCTGGCGGACGGCACGGGCATTGGCATTGGAAAGGTAGCCGAAACGCCCGGGCTGTCCATTGCGTATGGCGGCACAGGGGCGGCTTCTGCGGAAAACGCCCTTGCAGCGCTGGGCGGGGTAAAAAAGGCTGGCGATACCATGACGGGCAACTTGAACATCTCCGGTTACCTGTACTCGTCCATGCTCCTGCTTCCGACCTACAATGACACAACCAACCGGACGGTGTTTGAAGGCAGCTACGCAGGCGCTTCGTCTTTTGCCGCCTGGGAGGACAGCACGGGCAACAACCGCCGGATGCTGGAAGTCCGCACCAAAGCACTGCAGGCCAGCCTGGACTGGGCGATCGTCCTGCGGGCCTGCGAGGCAGGCGTCTGGAACAACTACCGCGTCTTTCATTCCGGGATGCCC
>SFCP01000029.1 GCA_004558535.1 Bacteroidales bacterium
CCTACTGCGAAACACAGCAAGAGCGACATTAATAAAAACGTAGCTTTTCTCATTGTTAAAATATTTAGTGATTTGTATGTGCGGAAACGGGGATGCCGGCTGCCTTGGCGTCGTGTGAGCGCAGGGTAGAGGAAGGAGGCAACAATGTTTCAAGAGGCTGTGGTTAACAAAGCCGTAAAATAGCACATAAGGGCACGGCCGCAGTGGGTCGCGCTGTCTGTGAAATGGTGTCAGATAGCGATGAATTGGATTTCAAGGGCTTATCCGGTGCAAATTTAAGCGGTTTTGTCGAATGCAACAAAGGTTTGTAAGTATTTTTTTCAAAAATGTATTTCTTCGTATACTTCTTATATTTCTTCGTGGCAGTAAGGGCCTTTTTGTCAGGCCCTGTGTCTTTCGTGTGGAGTGCTACGCTGTGATTTCCGGTAAATATAAATGTAAATCTACGCGCGCGTAATACGCAATTATAAGGTCTGTTTTTTCTGCAAACTATACACCGGATGGTTTATTTGCCTGTGCAGCAGCGGGTTGCCGGTGTATAGTTGGCCCTGTAAACTGTTCACCAACTGTTCACCGCGGGGCGGTCGCTGTGTATGGCTGATGTAAATCGTTTGTGAAGTTTTTGGGGGAGGTAAATCGCTCGGTACGGTGGGTTTGTGCCGAGGTATTTGTGGCTTGATACGGGTGCTGCCGGCCTGTGCGTGTTCTGTTTCCTACGACAGGACGCTTTACGGTGTGCCGCTGCCTTTCTCCTCTTTTTTCGCAGGCCGGAGACCTGCCCTCCATTGCCCAAAACTTTAATATAAACAATGTTAAGTGGCGGTTTTATGGCCTTTTTTGTCACACCGGCTGTGACCTGCAAAATAGTCGGAAAGCAGCCGGGAAAAACTAAGTGCCGGATAGTTTTACCTAAGTGCTTTGTAGTTTTTCCCAAGTCCTTTGTAGTTTTGCGCAGGTGCTTTCTGATTTTGCCTCCTGTCGGCTTACTAAATAGGGGAAAGCCTGCGTGTGGCCGGCTTTCCCCTATGCATTTTTCGTTTTAACACTTTGCTCCTTTGGGGGAATTGGGTTGAAATTACAAAGCACTTGAAACCGGGAAAAACTTTTGCCTTGTGTCGGTCGGAAGAGACAAAAACCGGAAAAACCCCTTGCAGAGGATGGGGCTGCGCCCTGCTGTCAGTCTTCCACTTTGGTCTTATAAGAGCAAGCTCTTAACGCCCAAACTGAAAGCCTGCCACCACCTTCTTACAGAAGGCTTCCATCCTCTGCAAGGCGATAAACAAAGATAAACCCTTTCAACTCCAAAAAGGTGGGGGAATATATTACTCTCACCTTGTGCTGACTTTGCCAATTTGCTATTCCCAAGCCGCAGCAAACAATTTATGAAATAATTCATGGGCATTTATGGGCATTCATGTATATAACACGAATTTCCACGAATTATTCATGAATTTGCGCGCAAGGCAAGTGCAGTAAAGCATGCTTTAATTGCCGAGTCGCCGCAAATATGCAATTTTATCAGAATTTGGTACATAATAAATCCATTCAATCCGCGTTCAAGAATCATTCTGCGAAATCCGTTCAATCCGTGTTCAAAAATACATCCGTGTTCGAGAAGTAGCGGCCACGGGCTAAGGGGACCACGGATTAAACGGATTGAACGGATGGATTGAGTGGCTCATCGTTGCCGCTGAGGAAAGACTTGTTGCCACCGAGGAAAGACTTGTTGCCGCTGAGGAAAGACTTGTTGCCGCTGAGGAAAGACTTGTTGCCACTGAGGAAAGACTTGTTGCCACTGAGGAAAGGTTTATTTCTGTTTATCGCCTTGTGCCGGATGCAAAACCCGATAGGGGGATGATGTAGTCGTCTGAAAATACCCGAGCTTGCTCGAGGGATTTTCAGACGGCTACAGCGTCCATGGCTCGTAAGAGACATTTTGCATCCGGCGCAAGGGGTTTTTCTCGGTTTTTGTCTTTTCCGACTGACACAGGGGCGACAAAGAGAGCAAGTGCCTGACAGTTTCTCTTCTATCAGGCACTTGCTTTTTTCTGTCGGGCACCGGGGAGGCCGCCGTCTGCATTTTGGCGTTTGGCCGGTGGGGTAGTTCGCCTTACTGACGGGCCGGTTGTGGGGCGTCGGTGTCGGCGGATGGTGCTTCGGGGTCGGCTTCGCGCCGGATTTCGTGGAAGCAGTGGCGGCACAGGGGCTCGTATTCCATCTGTTCGCCGAGCATCACGCGGCGTTCGCCGGCCACTTTGCGATGGCTGACGTAGGCCAGGTTGCCGCAGCGTACGCAGATGGCGTGTACCTTGGTGACTTCGTCGGCGATGGCGCAGAGGGCGGGCATCGGTCCAAAGGGAACGCCGCGGAAGTCCATGTCGAGACCGGCCACGATGACCCGTTTGCCGCGGTTGGCCAGCTCGTTGCAGACTGCCGGCAGGCCTTCGTCGAGAAACTGGGCCTCGTCGATGCCCACCACTTCGGCATTGTCGGCCAGCAGGAGCAGGCCGGCGGAGGAGTCAACGGGCGTGGAGGACATGGCGTTGCGGTCGTGGGATACGACATCCTCTTCGGAGTAGCGTGTGTCGAGCGAGGGCTTGTAGATTTCTACGCGTTGGTGGGCGAAGCGGGCCCGCTTCAGGCGGCGGATCAGCTCCTCGGTCTTGCCGGAAAACATGGAGCCGCATACTACCTCGATGCGGCCACGGCGTATATTCTCTTCTTGAAAAAGTTGCATAGGGGGAAAAAATAAGTAGGCAGGCTTCAAGACCCGCCTACTTCGTTGTGGTAAATGACTTTTCTCGTAAGTTTATTCTCCGCGCTCGATGTAGGCTATCACGTCGCCTTTGTTGACGTGGCTGCCCTGCTTGGCGTTCACCTCGACCAGGAGGCCGCCGAGTGCAGCGGGGAGTTCGTGGATTTGTCCGTAGTTGTTCTCGATGTAGCAGAAGAATTCGCCAGCCTGATACTTCTTGCCGATGAAGGGTTCGATGCTCTTCACGCATTCGCCGTCTCCTCCGATTTCCCAAAGTACGGTGCCGGCTTCGGGGGCTACGATGGCGTCGGCCTTGGCGTGCTTCAGGGCGCTGGCTTCCTCGGGCGTCATGCCGCTGGCATTGACTTTGTCCTTGGCGGCCTGCAGGTCGGCCAGGAAGCGCTTCTTGGCGGCGCCGCTCTTGTAGTCGCGGTACTGTGTCTCGTGCATGGCAAATTCGAAGAGTTCCTCGTCGTCTTCGCCGCGGTCCCATCCGTTTTCCTCCATCTCCTTGATAAAGCGGGGCAGTTCGTCGGGATAGTAGCTTTGCGGGTCGGCGTCGGTAAATTCAAAGCCTTTTTCCTTGGCCAGTTCTACGATTTCGGGTGCCACTTCGCCGGGCAGTTTTCCGCTCTTGCCGAGGATCATGCCCCAGATGCTGTTGTCCATCATCGAGTAGCGGGGTTTGCCCATCGATTCGGTGAGGAGGTTCATCAAGGCGATATTCTTGACGTACTGCGAGAACGGGGTGACGAGGGGAGGATAGCCCACGCGGGGCCATACATAGGCCACTTCGTCGAAGAGTCGCACGAGGAGTGCGTCCTCGCTGAGGGGTTCTTCGCCCTTGGCCGTACGGTTGTTGTTGATGGCGGCCATCACGCCGGTCAGGTCGGCCATCATCGAGCCCATCATGCCGCCGGGCAGTCCGCAGCCCAGGAGCAGGGAGGACATCAGCTTGTTGCCGGGGTTCATGAAGTAGCCGAGGAAATCGTCGATAAACTCCTGTGTGAGCTTGCGGGCCTCCATGTAGGCTTCCATGTTGATTTCGGGCACGTCGAAACCTGCATTTTTCAGCATGGATTGCACGGAGATTACGTCCGGGTGCACCTTGCCCCAGGACAGCGGCTCGATGGCGGTGTCGATGACGTCGGCGCCGTTGCGGCACACCTCCAGGATGCTGGCCATCGACAGGCCCGGTCCGCTGTGACCGTGGTACTGGATGATTACCTCGGGGTGCTTTTCCTTGATCATGCGGGTCAGTTTGCCCAGCATGGCAGGCTGTCCCACGCCGGCCATGTCCTTCAGACAGATCTCGGGCGCGCCGGCTTCGATCAGCTGATCGGCGATGTGGGCGTAGTATTCAGCGGTGTGGATGGGCGATGTGGTGATGCACAGGGTGGCCTGGGGCGTCATGCCGGCCTCGAGGGCATACTTGATGGAGGGGATGATGTTGCGTACATCGTTCAGACCGCAGAAGATGCGGGTGATGTCGGTGCCCTGGGCGTGCTTCACTTTGTACATGAGGCGACGCACGTCGGCGGGAACGGGGAACATGCGCAGGGCATTCAGTCCGCGGTCCAGCATGTGTGTCTTGATGCCGACTTCGTGAAAGGGTTTGGTAAAGGCGCGTACGGCCTGGTTGGGGTTTTCGCCGTAGAGCAGGTTGACTTGCTCAAAGGCACCACCGTTTGTTTCCACTCGGCTGAAACAGCCCATCTTGATAATCACGGGTGCAATGCGTTCCAGCTGGTCTTTGCGGGGCTGAAACTTGCCCGAGCTCTGGAACATATCGCGGTAGACGAGACTAAATTGTATTTTACGCTTCTCCATAAAAATTGGTTTTCAAAGGGGATACACTGTGTCCGTGAAGGGGGGAATCCCGGTGCTTATTGCCATCCGGGGACTGCCTTCCGCTTCTATCCGGCGCAAAGGTAAGGATTTTTTTTAGTCTGACAAACGGCACAACTGCATAACTTCTGTGCAAAAATGAAGCCGGCGGACAAAACTGCCGGCTTTCTAAGCAATTTTTTCGTACATTTGCGTCGCGGCACCGGGTACCTGTCCCGTGGCGTGCCGCTCCATATAATATTATAGGTAGCTCCACTAAAAGAACAGCATTATGAAAATAGGAGACAAAGTCAGGTTTCTGAACGAAGTGGGCGGAGGCGTCGTGTCCGGCTTCCCCGACAAACAGACCGTGCTGGTGCGCGATGAAGACGGGTTCGAGATTCCCGTCCTCGTGCGTGAATGTATCGTGGTCGAAACGGACAACTATCAGCCGAAGAAGTCCCTTGGCGCGCCGCCGGCTGCCACCCCGTCGCCCCATGCGGCCGACAACCGGTTTCGCACGAAGCAGCCCGATACGTATGTCCGCTCGTTCGACGACGACGAGGACGACAAACCCATCACTTTCCGCCCGCGCCCCCTGGAGCGCCGCGGCGCCGACGTGCTCAATGCCTATGTGGCTTTCGTGCCGGCCGATGTAAAGGCGCTCAGCGGCACCACGTTCGAGGTCTATCTGGTCAATGACAGCAACTACTACCTGCATTTTTCGCTCCTCACGCACGACAGTTCGGCCTGCCTGCTGCGCCATGACGGCGTGGTGGAGCCGAATACGAAGATATTCCTGGAGGAGTTGGCTCGCGAGAGCGTCAACGAATGGGAAAAGCTGACTTTCCAAGCTTTTGCCCTGAAGCGCGAGAAGCCCTTCCTGCTCAAGGAACCGCTCAACGTGACGCTGCGCACAGACTGCACCAAGTTCTACAAGCTCCACACCTTTGCGGACAGCGATTTCTTTGAGGTGCCGGCCTACCTCCTGCCCTTGGTGCTCAACGACAAGCCCGCCCGCACGGTCTTTGCCTCGGCCGAGCAGATCAAGGAGGCCCTCGAGCCCCGCGTGCGGCAGGAAAAATCCCCTGCGCGCAAGCCGGGAAAATCGCAGCCGCAGGGAGCGGACGGTATCGTCGAGGTAGATTTGCATGCCGCCGAGATACTCGAAACCACGGCGGGGATGTCGCCGCGCGACATCCTGGAATATCAGCTGAAGGTCTTCCGCGATGCGATGCAGGCGCACCTGGCAAAGCCCGGCAGCCGCCTGGTCTTCATCCATGGCAAGGGGGAGGGCGTCCTGCGCAACGCTGTCATCGAGGAACTGCGCCGCAACTACAAGCAATGCACCTACCAGGACGCCTCGTTCCGCGAGTACGGCTTTGGCGCCACGCTGGTCAAGGTGGGCGCGGCGAAGTCCAGACGCTGAGTGCGGCATATCCACAGATACAATCAGCTCCGGCACCCGATGGGGGAAGCCGGAGCTGATTTTTGGAAAGCACTCTGTGGCGACGCAGTCTGCGTCGCGGGGTGCCGTTGCTTATTTCTCCACGTTGATGGCGTTGCTGCCGATCATCTGTCCGTCTACGAAGATGTGGGCAGAGTACTGGCCGGCGCTGAGGAACTCGCTGACGTCGACGTAGAGCGTCACGTGCTGTTCCTGTCCCGTGTATTCGATGGTCTTGACGGCCGAGTATTCGATGCTACGTCCCTCGTATTCGAAATTGCCCGAGGGAGCGGCCACCTGTTTGTTGGGTTTCATCAGCCGCACGTAGACTTTGCGGTTGCCAGCTTGTGCCGTGACGTTGCGGGTGATGGTAAAGGAAATGCTGAAGCGTTTGATGTCCTTGCTCTTGCGTGCAGCCTTTCCGTTTTTCTTGAGTGGCTGGATGGTGATGCCTGTGGCGTTGAGCTGGGCGGCTATGGCCACGCGTTCGGTCAGGTCGGCGTTGCGTTCGCTGATGGAGCTGTTTTCGCGGCGTGTGCGGTCAGCCTCTTCCAGTGCCGCGTCGCGCTCTCCGATGAGGGCCTGGTTGAGTTGTTGCAGCGAGTCGACCTGACGGATGTAGTCGCGGAGCACGGCGCGCACCGTGTTGAGTTCGCGCTTCAGGCGCAGGATTTCCGCGGCACTGGTCGCTTTCAGGTTTTTCAGCTCCTCCATCAGTTGCTGCGCCCGCCTTTGTTCGGCATCAAGTCGTGCCACGAGGGAATCGTCGCGGATGCCTTTTTTCATTTCGCCGTATTGAGCGGCAAACTGGGCGTATTCGTTTTCCATTTCGCGGCGGTCCATTTCGGCCAGCTGCCGCAGGTCTTCCAACTCCTTGTTCTTCTCTTCGAGCTGCTTCTCGGCATCCGATTTACAGCCGGTCCATGTGCCGGCCATTAGGAGGAGTCCGCACAGCGTAAGCAGGAAATAGGGTTTGATTCTCATCCGTTGCATTTTGTTTAGGTGGTTTCTGTGAGCAAACTCAGTGCTGCTTTGTGGAAACCGGGTGGGTGTTAGGTGAGTAGGGGCGCTCGGGGCGGCGTTCTGTCGGCTGTCCGTTCAGTCCAAATCCAGCACTTCCACCCAACCGTGCTTGTCGGGCTGGATACCATACTGGATGTCGCGGTACAGGTGGTAGAGCCGTTCGCACACAGGTCCGGGTTGGCCGTCTTTGCTGATGACGTAGCTCTTGCCGGTGTCGAGATCGTCAATCTTGCCGATGGGGCTGATGACGGCTGCCGTGCCGCAGGCGCCGGCTTCCTCGAACGTGTCGAGTTCTTCGACGGGGATGGGTCGGCACTCCACCGCCATGCCCAGGTCGCGGGCCAGTTGCTGCAGCGAGCGGTTGGTGATGCTGGGCAGGACGGAGGTAGATTTCGGCGTCACGTAAGTATTGTTCTTGATACCAAAGAAGTTGGCGGCGCCGCATTCTTCGATGTAGCGTTTTTCCTTGGCGTCCAGGTAAAATTCGCAGGAATATCCCTTGTCGTGTGCCAGTTTGTTGGCCAACAGACTGGCTACATAGTTGCTGCCCACCTTGTAGGCGCCGGTGCCCAGCGGCGCTGCGCGGTCGTACTGTCGCACGATGGCGTAGTTGTTCGTGGCGAAGCCGCCCTTGAAGTAGGGACCTACGGGACTGACAAACATCACGCAGAGATATTCGTCGGCGGCGCGTACGCCTACCTGTGCGCCGGTGCCGATGATGAGCGGGCGGATGTAGAGCGAAGCACCACTTTCGTAGGGCGGGATAAGGCGTGTGTTGAGGCTGATGACCCGGCGCACCATCTCACAGAAGCGTTCGGTGGGCAGTTCGGGCATCAGGATGCCGCGACAGGTGTTTTGCAGGCGCTCAGCGTTGGCTTGCATGCGAAAGATGCGCACTTTGCCGTCGGGGCAACGGAAGGCTTTCAGCCCCTCGAAGCCCTCCTGGCTGTAGTGCAGGCAGGTAGCTGCCATGTGAATGTTGATGGTGTCCGACGAAGTGACTTCCACTTCTCCCCACCGGCCGTTGCGGTAATAGCAACGTACGTTATAATCCGAAGGCACATAGCCGAAAGGCAAATTTGCCCAGTCTAATTGCTGCATACTGTTTTTGTTTGGTTGAATTATTCGGTTGGTGGCCGCGGGACTATCGCCTTGCGAAAGCCGTGAAGCCGCAGCAAAATTACACAATAAATGCGATATGTGCTCTTTTGCCCCTTTTATTTTTCCCGCGCGGGCCACGCAGCAAGCCGCCGCTTCGGACTGCTTCGGGACCGGATGGGATGTAAAAAGGCGGGGAAAGCCGTGGCAGACAGGATATTATTTCGTACTTTTGCACGGTGGCTTTGCAGCAGGGCTTCATCCGCCCCGCCTTGACAGCGCAAGGCACTTGCTTGAAAATAACCTGACTAACGATAAAACGCTTATGAGAAAAACTTTACTTGTACAGGCTTTTTGCCTCTTGGCAGGGCTGATGGCACAGGTGTGCGTGGCCCAGAAGACCGTGACAGTCTACACCATTGACGGCGATAGTGAACTTTTTGAAATCTTTGCAGGTACGGCTGTGCACGGCGTCTCGCCCAATGGCCGCTATGCCGTGGGTAGCGACCGCGATTACTCGCAGATGAGCTTCTTGTGGGACCGCGAGACGGGCCAGTTCACGCTTATTACCGGTTCGCTGGGCGACTGTTCGAACGCACTGGCTGTCAATGACGACGGCACCGTGGTCGGTTACTTCGATTACGACAACAACGGCGAGGTGAGTGAGGGACAGACGGCTTATTCCATCCCCGGCGTGTGGAAGGACGGCACGTGGACCGCACTCGAGCTGGAGACGCCGATGACGCTGGGCACTTACAATGGCGAGGCCAACACGATCTCTGCCGACGGCCGCGTCATAACGGGCTATGTCAACGGCCGCTATTACATCAAGAACGAGAATGGCGTCATCATCGGCGAGTCGGCCAAGCTGCGTCCCGCCGTTTGGATCGACGGCGTGCTGCAACCGATGGAGGACCAGCCGAGCACGGACGAAATAGGTCAGGGTATGTACTCCGTATCTGCTTCGGCCGACGGAAAAGTAATGGCCGGACTGTACGACCATCCCAGCGGCTCGCGCGCCCCGGTATGCTGGATTGACGGCAAGATGACCTACATCTATGGCGATACGGACATAGATGTCGACAATGACAAGTACTTCTTTGACGGCTACGTGGGAACGGTCAGCCCGAACGGCAAATATGTATGCGGTTACTGGGACCCGACGGGCAGTGTTGACATGAGCCAGATTGTAGCTTTTGTATATAACACCGAGACGGGGGAAAAGGAGGAAATCTCGGATTTTCCCATAGCCAGCGTGGTGACAGACGACCATACCGTCTTCGGAGGTTCTCCCAGCTGGGACGGCGTGTATGTCAAGTCCCCGGAGTTTACCGGCACATTGGCCAAATATCTGACGGACGTCGTGGGCGTTACCGCTCCGAGCAACCTGCCCGACGTCATGATAAGTGTCAGCAAGGACAAGAAGACCTTGGGCGGCTGGTCGCTGAGCGTGACGGATCTTGGCCCCATGATGATGCCCACCATCGTGGTTATCAACGACCCCGATGATACGGGTATTAACTCCGCCACCGCCGACAGGGGTCCTCTCAGCCTGCATGATGGCATCTGCGAAGCCGCCAATGCTGCCCGCATCGACGTTTACGACGCTGCCGGACGCTTGCTGCGCGGCCACGAGGGCCACACGATGGACCTGTCGGGACTGACGGGCAACGTGGTGGTCAAAGCCACGTTTGTCAAGGGTGGCAGCTGCTCTACAAGTGTTGTGCTGAAATAACAAAGGAGGAGACCTCCTCTATATAAATAAGGAGCAAACGCGCCCTGTGCCCCGCCGCCGGCGGAGAGGCAGGACCCGTTTGCTCTTTTCCTTATCCTAAAAAAATACCGAACAGACTTCCTATGCACCTTTTGAAAACATCCCTCCTCGCAGCCGGCTTTTGCCTTTTCGCAGCCGGCACCTACGGCCAATCGGCCGGGACTTCCTCCGACGCCTTCATGCCGGGGGACTGCGACTTGTACGTCTGCGATTTCCAAGATCTCAACCGGACAAAAACATTGGTGAGTTGCTACGACCTCTCGGGCAATACGCCCACTGCTGACATGCAGAGCGTGGGCTTTGCCGTGGGCAAGGCTTGGTTGCTCAAGCTGAAGGACGACTATGCCTCCACCAATTATTATGCCGGATGCACCTCCGCGTTCACACCGGCTGGCCGCGCCAACGCCTGGATGGTGACGACGCCCATCCAAATCCCCTCGACGGGCTGCTCCCTCTCGTGGAAATCGGAATCCTACGAACCTACCGCGCCCGATGGGCTGAGGGTTTTCGTCTCGACGCAGGGCGGTAACCCCGAAACGGACTTTACGGACGAGCCAGTATGGCAAACCGAGGCCGAAAGTGCCGGCGCGTCAAACAATCTGGACGGAGAGTGGAACGAGCACAGCCTGTCGCTCGACGCCTATGCCGGCCAAACCATTTGGATAGCCTTTGTCAATCAGACTTACAATGGCCTGATCCTCTGCATCGACGACATCCGCGTAAGTTTCGACGCTGCATTTACCGTGGAAAGCGGGCTGCCCGACATGACCACCGAAACCGAGCTGCCCGTCCGGGGCACACTCTTGGCCGAAAGTGACATCAGCGCCTTTACCGCTTACTTCCGCGACGCAACGGGCCGTACCGTTTCGGCTACTTTCGACGGTTTGTCGCTTCACGACGGCGATGCCTACGAATTTTCCCTGCCCGCCACCCTGCCGCTCGCCGATGAGGGCCACTACGTCGGCTACGACCTGTGGGCCGCAGTAGAGGGGACGGTTGCCGTGGGCGTCAGCGACTCCACGGTGCGCACCCCCTTTGTGCCTGGCAAGCGTGTCGTCATCGAGGAGGGCACGGGCGCCTGGTGCGGCTGGTGTCCGTTGGGCATCCTGGCCATCGAAAATCTGCAGGCGGTCTACCCTGATAATTTTATCCCCATTGCCGTCCACAATGACGATGCCATGACGGTGGCCGATTACGACAGCGGATTGCGCTTCCCTACCTTCCCCATGGGCCTTGTCAACCGCAGTGAGTACGCCTATCCCATGCGCGACGAGGCGGGGCATTACTACTTCGACGGCACGGGTACTTTCCTCAATGCTGCACGCCGTGCACTGCGCCGCACGCCCATGGCGCGAGTGTCCGTGTCGGAGGCTGCTCTCAAGGGTGGGGATGTCCACATTTCCGCCGAGGTGGCATTTGCCGTGCAGCCCTCTGCCGGCGATTACCGGGTGGCCTATGTGTTGACCGAGGACTCGGTGGTGGGCAGCAATGTCATCCAATCGAATTACCTGGCCGACTATGCGATCGAGGAGTTCGGACGCTTTGGCCGTGGCGGCGAATGTGGTTCGAAATACCTGCGCAATTATCTCTACATGGACGTGGCCCGCTGTATCGCACCCTCCTTTACGGGCGACAGCGAGGCCCTGCCCGATGCACCGCAGGCCGGTAGCGCCTACGCTGTGAGCGAGGTCATCCCCGGTGATGGCTTTACCGTGGCCGACAAGTCCCATCTGCATGCCATTGTACTGTTGATCGACGGCACTACCGGCCACATCATCACCGCCGAAAAGGCGTCCGTGGCCTACGACCCCAAGGAGGACACCGGCATCGACGCAGTGACCAATCCTGCAGCCGGGTTGCAGCTCATGCCCGCGGGCCTGCTGCAGCTGCCGCAGGGTACGACGGCCGTCTGGGTCTACGGTGCCGACGGCCGCTGCGTGCTGCGTGCCGGCCAAGCGGCTTCTGTCGACCTCTCCGGCCTGTCCCGCGGCATCTATGTGGTGCGTTGCAGCGTGAACGGGCGGACTTTGGAGCAGAAGGTCCTGCGATAGAAATCCCCATATACCTATTCATATAAAGAGGGTGTAGCCAGCATGAAAATATTGGCTACACCCTTAAATATTACGTCAGAGTGGTCAGGCTGCAAACCCTTATCCGATGGCGATGCAGGGCAGATTGGCTATGCTGACGTACCGCTTTTTATGCCGCTGAATGCCCGCAGGTCAGTCCCCGCCGCCTGCCTCCCGTCAGCCACAGGCCGAGGAAGGTCAACAGTCCGTTGAGCATGAGCAATTCATAGCCGAAGGTGTAGCCCCACCACAGGGGGGCGAAGTGGTCCAACAGTCCGCAGACGACGGGCGCGGCCACTGCCACCGCCGGAATCAGGCGATCCGAGGCCGCGCGGCGGGTAAACATGCCATAGGCGTAGAGACCGAGCAGCGGACCATAGGTGTAGGAGGCCAGACGATAGATTAAGTCGATGACGGTGCCGCTCCCCGCAGCATAAAATACGAGTACGCAGCACAGGAATGCGGCGGCCATCAGCACATGTACCCTGCGCCGCACGGCATTCCGCATCGGCTCGCTGAGGCCACGCTCCTCCAGGCGCAGCAGGTCTACGCAGCAGGACGTGGTCAGCGCGGTCAGCGCCGAATCGGCGCTGGAAAACGCTGCGGCCACCAGTCCGATGCTGAACGGCACGACGACCCACATGCCCAGTGCGCCCGAGGCAACTACTGTGGGCAGCAAGGCGTCGCCCCGCTCGGGCACAGCGATGCCTTGCGCCTCGCACACGGCGTACAGCAGGATGCCCAGTGCCAGGAAAAGCAGGTTGACGGGCACGAAGCACAGACCATAGGCGCACATGTCCTTTTGCGCCTCGCGCAACGTGCGGCAGGTCAGGTTTTTCTGCATCATGTCCTGGTCCAGTCCCGTCATGACGATGACGATGAATACGCCGCTCAGGAATTGCCGCCAGAATGCCTGTGGCGAGGTGCTGTTCCATTCAAAAATCCGGCTCATCGGCGATTGGCGCACGGCCTCGACCACACCGCCGAAGCCCAGGCCCAACACATCGGCGGACATCCATAGCAATCCCGCGGCGGCCAGCAGCAGGCAGGCGGTCTGCAGCGCATCTGTCCGGACCAGTGTGGCGATGCCGCTCCGCCGTGTGTAGAGCCAGATGAGCAGGAGGGTCATTACTGCCGTCACGGGATAGGGCAGGCCGAGGGGGGCTGCGACAAACTGGTGGAGCACCAGGCAGGCCAAGTACAGACGTGCTGCTGCCCCGGTCAGTTTGCTGAGCAGGAAAAACAGTGCGCCGGTGCGGTGGGCCCGCCGGCCGAAGCGCAGGGACAGGTAGCCGTAGATGCTGGTCAGCCGCAGGCGGTAATAGAGCGGCAGCAGCAGAAAGGCCACGGCGGCGTAGCCGAAGCAGAAGCCCAGACACATTTGCAGATACGTCATGCCCGAACTGCCCACCCAGCCCGGCACGGAAATCAGCGAGACGCCGGCCGCGCGAAAGCCACAGCAGGGCGACAAAGTAAATGGCCATCGTGGCCAGCATAATCCATCCGTGCAACATAGCGAGAATCTTTTAGGCGTGCGACACCAGCCCGTCGGGCACAGGCCCGGCGTGCGGCTTCCCCATATTGTCCGCAAAGGTACCTATTTTTGTCCGTTGGCTCCGTTTGCTTGCCCAGAGCCTATGTGTCAGAGTTCGGACGCGAATTTTCTGATGCGGGCCAGCCGCTGCGCGAGGGTCTTGTTCCGCCTTGCGGTGGTCAGGTTGTAGTCAGCCTGTGTCTTTATCCAGATTTCGGCTTCTATCATATTCTGTGGACACCGGGCGTTTGCCGTTCAGTACTTCGTTGAGCGCGGTGTAGGGAATGCCTGTCTGTTCTGCCAGTTTCTTTTGTGTGATGCCACGGCAACCGATTTCCTCCTTGATCATCTCGCCCGGGTGTATGGGTACTGACGGTTCCAGGTTATTGGCTATCATTTTGGGGTCAACTCCCCTTCGTGTAATCATGACTTCGTTATTTATAGTGGTTGGGAAACTCTAATATATTGCACACGGTGACGATCGTTTCTGTGCCTTGCTCCGCGACAGTAAATTCTATACGGTATTGCTTGTTCACTCTTATGGAGGAGATGCCCGCCTTGTCGCCGCTTAGTACTTCATAATGCAGGGAATGCACGGTAAACAGGGCACGTATGTTGCTTGCACCGAGCAGGTAGCGGATACAGATTTGTTATTTGCGTATGACTTCCGGTTGAAACCGGTGTTTCTTGTCGCCTTTTCCGTTTTCGTAGAGTTCCCGCAAATAGTCTTTGTCGAAAGTTACAATCGTGGGCCTGCCGTTTGTGCTGCAAAGGTAGTAATTTGTTTCCTGTTCTTCACGAAAAAAGTGAATTTTTGGGCGGAGAAGTTGAGCCCCCGGGCCACCCTCGCGGAAAATGCCGGGGCATGGGGCTGCGCACGGGCTTAGGCAGCCTGCGGACTCCTCTTTTCGGAGGGTATTCCCGCCCTCAACTTTAACGTTTTTAACCTTCCGAAACACCTACAAAGGAGGTAGTCCATCACGAAGTCCTACCTATTTTTAATTACATAGGACTTGGAAAAAACTAAGTCCTATGTAATTTCAACTAAGTCCTGCCTAATTTTGCGGAAATCGCACCTGTTTTCCCCTGCAAGTGGGATAAAAAAAGGGAGAAAGCCGCTTGTGGACGGGCTTTCTCCATTTCCTCACGACAAAGATACGACATTTTTTCGCGAAATCCAAATCGGCCTCTTCGCGTTTTAACATTTCGGCGCCGCCCTGCCCGGTGCGTGCGTCCGCGGCTTTCGGACGGCTGTGTGCTGCCTAAATATTATTAAAAGCGAGGGGCGAACGGTCGCGGAGGTTGCGGAAACGAAGATTTCTGCCTACTTTTGTGCGAAGAATAAGCCCCCGTGCGTATGATAAAGTTCCGTATAATCCTCCTGCTCAGCCTGTTGGCTGCGCTTCCGGCTTGGGCGCAGGTGGCCGGTGACGACCCGATGGCCGCCTCCCTGTCGCCCCTGCCGTCTGACAGCGTGCGGCGGCCTGTCGCCCCCGACAGTGTGGCGGCCGATGCGCCTTTGCTGCCGGCCTTTACCCCCATTGCGCTGTCCGTGCCCACGACGGTCCGGCCGTGGATGGCTGCGCCGGGACTGGATGGGTGCTCGCCCTGGTGGAGCGGCCTGTATGGTGCCGCCTGGCAGTTGCATCCGGGCTTCAATGCCCAGTTTTCGCTGAGCGCGAGCTTTGGCCTGGGCAAGCATTCGCATGGCGTGGGCTTCGGTCAGAGCGCGGCGTTCGCCTATGCCCTGCCGCTGAACGACCGCCTGTCCTTTGCCGCCGCCCTCTATGCCGACAACATGGATTGGGGGGCCTACCACCTGACGGATGTCGGCGTGGGTGGCGTGGTGGCCTATCGTGCCACGGACTACCTCAACCTTTACGGCTACGTGACCAAGTCTTTCCTGCCGCGCGACAGCCGCCGCGCCGGCCTGCTCTATGCCCCGTGGGGTCCCTACGGCCCCTATGGCGAGGACTTCACCACGCGCATCGGCGGCATGGCAGAATTCAAAATCGGGGAGAGCGCTACCATCAGCGTGTCGGTGGAGCACCGGCGCTGAGGCGCCCTTGGGGGAATTAGGAATTGGGAGTTAGGAATTAGGAATTAGCGTGCAAGGCGAGAGCAATAAAGCTTGCTTTAATTGCCGAGCCGCAGCCGCTAATATGTAATTACGGTGCAAGGCGACCCTTCGGCAGTAGTTTATCGCGAAGCCTGCTCATCAACTTGTCCTGCCATGCCCAGCAATTCCTAATTTCTAATTCCTAATTAGAATTCGCCAGTAGCTTGGCCATGCCCAGCAATTTCTAATTCCTAATTTCTAATTCCTAATTAAAATTCGCCAGTAGCTTGGCCTTGTCCAGCAATTCCTAACTCCTAATTTCTAATTCCTAATTAAAACTCGCCAGTAGCTTGGCCATGCCCAGCAATTCCTAACTCCTAATTTCTAATTCCTAATTAAAACTCGCCAGTAGCTTGGCCATGCCCAGCAATTCCTAATTCCTAATTTCTAATTCCTAATTAAAACTCGCCAGTAGCTTGGCCTTGCCCAGCAATTCCTAACTCCTAATTTCTAATTCCTAATTAAAATTCGCCAGTAGCTTGGCCATGCCCAGCAATTCCTAATTCCTAATTTCTAATTCCTAATTAATAAAACGCTTGTCCATCTCATTGCTCAAACAAAAGGCCCTGCTGCGTACGGAGTACGAAGAAGAAAAGGCCGAGTTTCGCCGTGCCGCAGAAGTGGCGGGGACAGCCCGTCGCGTGAAGCGCGGCGATTGCTGGTTTCCCATCACCGTGGGACGCAGCTACTACAACGCCATGGACCGGCTCGTCGTGGAAATCACCCGCACCGAAGATACGGACATCGAACATAACTTCGAGTACGGCAAACCCGTCTGTTTCTTCCACGAAGGGACGACGGGGCAATTGAGTTTCCTCAACTTTGCCGCGACCGTGAGCTATGCCGAAGCCGACAGGATGGTCATCGTGCTGCCCGGCGAGGGAGCGCTGGCCGCCCTGCAGGCCCTGGAACGCCCCGGCGTGCAGCTCAGTTTCGACGAGACCACCTACCGCCTGATGTTCGAGGCCCTCGATACCGTCATGGCCGCCCGCGAGGGAAGGCTGGCCGCCCTGCGCGACATCCTGCACGGCGGCGTGTCCGCCGGTTTTGCAGCCCCTTCGGCCGTGCCTCCCTCCTATCCCTGGCTGAACGGGGCACAGCAGGAAGCCGTGCGGATGGTCTTGCGCGCGAGGGATGTAATGGTGGTACACGGTCCGCCGGGGACGGGAAAGACGACGACCCTGGTGGAAGCAGTCAGCGAAGTGCTGCGCCGAGAGCCACAGGTGTTGGTCTGTGCCCAGAGCAACGCGGCCGTAGACTGGATGGCAGCGCAACTGGCGGCGCGCGGCATCAGCGTGCTCCGCATCGGAAATCCTACGCGCGTCACCGAGTCCATGCTCTCCCATACCTACGAGCACCGCTTTGCCGACCATCCCGACTATCCCGCCCTGTGGTCCGTGCGGCGTACCATCCGACAGCTCTATGCCACGCCGCGCAAGGGGCGTAGCGCCAACTTTCACCAGAAAATAGCCCGCCTGCGCGAAAAGGCCGACGAACTGGAGCTGCGCATCCGCCACGACCTGTTCGACGGTGCCCGCGTCATCGCCTCCACGCTGGTCGGTGCGGCCAACCCGCTGCTGCACGGACACCACTTTCATACGCTCTTCGTGGACGAGGCGGCACAGGCGCTCGAAGCGGCCTGCTGGATAGCCCTGCAACGGGCCGACCGCGTCATCTTTGCGGGCGACCACTGCCAGTTGCCGCCCACGGTGAAAAGCCGGGAGGCGCAGTTGGGCGGACTGGCCACCTCGCTGATGGAGACCGTGGCGGCGGCGCAACCGGCGGCCGTACACCTGCTCACGCGCCAGTACCGCATGAACGAAGTGCTGATGCAGTTCTCGTCGGAGTGGTTCTACGAGGGCAAACTCGAGGCCGCCCCCGAGGTGAAGTGCCGCGGTTTGCTCGACTTCAGCTACCACCCCCTGCAATGGATGGACACGGATGCCGCCGACGAGGTGGCCGCTGCGACCGACCCGACGGGCGAGGCCGCCGATGAAGTGTCCGATTACCACGAGCAGTTCGTGGGCGGGACGTTCGGCCGCGTCAACAGGGCTGAGGCGCGGCTCACCCTGGAAAGCCTGAAGCGCCTGGTGCGCCACGCCGGACGGACGCGTCTGCTCGCAGAACGGGTGGACATCGGCATTATCTCGCCCTATCGCGCCCAGGTGCGGGAACTGCGCGCCCTGCTGCGTCGCGACGAATACCTGCGCCCCCTGCGGCTGGCCATTACGGTCAATACGATTGACTCCTTCCAGGGACAGGAGCGCGACATCGTCCTGGTGTCGCTTGTGCGGGCCAACGAGAACGGCGAAATCGGCTTCCTGTCGGACCTGCGCCGCATGAACGTGGCCCTGACCCGCGCCCGCTCTGTCCTGCTGCTGATTGGTTCCTCCGCCACCCTGTGCCGCCACCGCTTCTACCGCGAACTCTATCGCCGGTGCCATATCCTGCGCCCCGCGGAGGGCGAAACGGAAAAGCCATAGTCGGCCTGTCCGCTCCATCGTCCCCGAAAAAAACATCCTGCCCCGGCGATACTTGCTCGCTGAGGCAGGATGCTTCGATTTGTGCAGGCGGAGGGCTGCTATAAAATGCCGGACGCCAAGTGATAGGTAAGGAAGGCCATGACGTAGGCCACGAGGGTGGTGTAGCAGGCGGTAAAGATGGCGTACTTCCAGCGCCCGCTCTCGCCACGGATGGCTGCAATGGTGGCCAGACAGGGGAAGTAGAGCAACGCAAAGACGAGGTAGCTCAACGCAGCGGCGGGCGTGACGCCCGAGGCGCGCAGGGTGTCGCCCAGACGGGCGGTCTCGTTCTCGCCGGCCTCTTCGTCGGTCGGACAATTGTAGAGCACGCCGAGCGTGCTGGCCATCAATTCCTTGGCACCAACGCCGGCGGCAATACCGACGCCCATGCGCCAGTCGAAACCGAGGGGCTGGATGACCGGAGCGATGGTGTGGCCCACTTGTCCCAAGTAGGAATGTTCCTGCTGCTCGGCCGTAGTGAGCGGTTCGTCGCTTTGGGGGAAATAGCCCAAAGCCCACACGATGATGCTGGCCGCAAGTATGATGCCGCCCATCTTGCGCAGGTACTGCCGGCCCTTTTCCCACGTGTGGCGCAGAATACCTGCGGCCACGGGCATACGATACGGAGGCATCTCCATGACGAAGTGGCTCTGCTCGCCGCGGTGGAAGCAAAGGCTAAGCCCCCAGGCCGCGCAAAAGGCGACGAGAATGCCGAGCGCATACAGCCCGAGCATGACCAGGGCGGCATGGTGGGGGAAAAAGGCGCCGCAGAGGATGACATATACCGGCAGACGGGCCGAACAGGACATGAAGGGGAGCGTCATCATTGTGATGAGGCGGCTCTTGCGGCTCTCGATGGTGCGCGTGGACATGACGGCGGGGACACTGCAACCGAAGCCCATCAGCATGGGGACGAAGGATTTGCCATGCAATCCCACACGGCGCAACAGGGGGTCAGCCAAGAGGGCAGCGCGGGACAGATAGCCCGAGTCCTCGAGGATAGAGATGAAAAAGTAGAGGATAAGGATGTTCGGCAAAAAGACAATGACACTGCCCACACCGCCCATGACACCTTCGATCAGCAGGTCGCGCAGCCATCCCTCGGGCAGCAGGGCGGATGCCTGCTCGGAGAGCCATGCCACACCGCTCTCC
The DNA here is from genome assembly GCA_004558535.1 of Bacteroidales bacterium. Classification (GTDB taxonomy): domain Bacteria; phylum Bacteroidota; class Bacteroidia; order Bacteroidales; family Bacteroidaceae; genus Alloprevotella. The sequence goes on from SFCP01000029.1 coordinate 19,321, forward strand.
ATCCAATCCTGGGGGTAGGCACCAAGCTGGAAAGTGGCATAGAAGATGAGTCCCATGATGAGGAAAAACAGCACGTAGGCCAGGGGCGTGCGCGCAAAGAACCGGTCGGCCAGGGCGGTGAGGCGATGCGTGCGGCCCTCGCGGATGCTGTAGATACCATCCAGCAGGGTGTGGATCCGGGCGTGGGCATCGGTGGCTGTGCCGTGCTCGGAGCGGCGACCGGCGACGGCCCGCTGCGGCTTGATGGCACTTACGGCGGAGGCTGCAGCCTTGGCAGCAGCGGCTTTCTCGCCGGCCAGGGAAATGGCGCGGCGCAGGGCTTCGTCTACACCCCGACCCTTGCTGGCTACGGTGGGCACAAGCGGCATGCCGAGGCGTTCCTCCAAGGCTGCGCAGTCGATGGTGCTGCCGCTCTGCTCAAACTCGTCGTACATGTTGAGCACGCCGACCATGGGGATGCCCATGGCGCGAAGTTGCAGGGTGAGCAGCAGGTTTCGCTCCAAGTTGTTTACATCGAGCACGTTGATAATCACATCCGTCGTGCCTTTGGCCAATTCGTTGGCCACGTAGGCTTCCTCGGGACTGAAGGCACGGAGCGAGTAGGTGCCGGGCAGATCGACCACACAAAGCGCGCGGCCCTCGAAGGTGGTTCGCCCGATGACGCTGGAGACGGTCACGCCGGCGTAGTTGCCCGTGCGTTCGTGCCCACCCGAAGCGGCGTTGAAGAAAGCTGTCTTTCCGCAATTCGGATTGCCCACCAGCGCGATGGTCAGCTCGTCCGGTGCTGCCGGAGCCGCCTGCTGTTTGTCGTGGCCGCAAGCCGGACAGCCCTTGCAGTGGGTGGTGTCGCAGCTGAGGGCGCGGCTTTTCGAGGCCGGCTCATATTGCCAGCCGGATTCGGCCGGTGCGGCGGCTTGTTGGCTTTCCCGCAGGGCTTCCTCCATAGTGGGAGCAATGCCGATACGTGCGGCTTCACGGCGACGCAGGGCTACTTTCTGCCCCAGCATGGCAAAGACGATGGGAGTGCCCAGTGGGGAGGCGTAGGTGCGCGTCACTTCCTGACCGGGGACGAAACCCATCTCCTCCAGGCGCAGACGAAACGAAGGAGTGCCGTCGACGGTGGAGATAAAGGCTGTTTGCCCGTTTTTCAGTTCGGATAAATACATGATGAAATGTGCAATTATAGAACCGGCGCTTGCCTAAGTCCCGGCAAGTCGGCTATGGAATTGCAAAAGTACAAAACTTCCTCCTACCAAGCAATACCTAATTTAGGGGATAGTGCCTTGGAAAACGAGGAAATTGGGAAATAGACGCGGTTTTTGGTTCGCTGGTGCCTGCCGGCGGCGCTTTTACACAGCAAAAGCGGCTTTGCGGCTCCTCCATCCGGGACGGGCTGGCTCCCCTATATGCCCAAGACGTTGCGCACTATCCACCAGATGCAGAAAAGCAGCAGATAGGCGTAGACGGTGTAGGGATGCTCAAGCCGACGTTGCAGCCAGGGACGCAGCCTGCGCGGATAGCCACAGCGGCCCCAGACCAAGCCGGTCGCGTAAGGGATGGAAATCACGAAAAAGAGGTTGTAGGCATAGGCTTCCACAAACCGGCCATGCAGCGTGGCGTGGATGGCGCGCTGCAGGCCGCACCCCGGACAGCTCCATCCCGTGAGCAGTCGAAACGGACACTGCGGCATGAAGGGAAAAGTAACGGGGTCCAGACAATAAAGTCCGACCCCGATGAGTAACAGGAGGCCGCCGAGAACGACCCATAAGTATTTGCGAAGAAACTGCAAGGAGACAGGTTGATTTCTTTATAAAGAGAGAGCGGCTAAATTAATGAAGAAGTAGATTATAGAGACGAGTAGTCCGGTCAGAAGACTGGCAATGCACCAATTCCTGGCACTGTCCGCCATATCCTGTGCTGCTTCGTAGAGTCCTTCGTTGTAGAGGGAATTTACTTTGCATGCCTTGACGATAGCCACGATGCCAAAGGGGACACAACACAGCACGGTCATGACGATGGCAAAGGCCAAATGGTTGTTGGGACATGGCACATATTCGCTACTTTCAGGAGCGGGGCTGTTCACGATGGGAGGCGGTGGCGTCCCGGGGATATTGGGGAGAAGATAAGGCTGCAATTCGGGTACGTTGCCGGCGGGTGTCCAATTGCTCATGCCTTCGCACCACACGTAAGTCGAAAGTGTCAGTCCGGCTGTACGGATTTCTTCTTCGGTGAGCGGACCTACTTGTTGCTTTTGGTCATTAAGATAATAATAGGATTTCATAGGAATGGGTGTTAATGGTATGTATTTCGCTACAAAGTTAGGTTATTTTTGAAAAAATAAGTGCCGTTTGAAAGTTTTTTCCCTGTAAAGACGCGGAAAACTGCCTTAAAATGAAATGAAACGCACCTCCGTCGTCCTATTGGGGAGGAAAACGGAGGTGCGGGCTTTTCAGAGGAGAATGTACGGGAGAGAGTTTCTCCTAAGGGCTTATTTTACCAAAACCTTGCAGGTCTGGGCACCGCTGCGGAGCAGGTAGACGCCACCGGCGAGCTGGGCGCTGCCTCCGGCCGGGATGCGGGCCACGCATTTGCCGCTGAGGTCGTAAACTGCCGTCGAGGCCGTGGTGTTCAGCTGGCTGCCGTGCAGGTGGAAAGGCGCTGCGGTCGCATCTGTCGCCGTCTCAATGCCTGTGGCAAGCACGCCATCCACTTTCACCCGCATACCTTCGGTGCTCTGGGTGGCCTTTATCAAATAGGAAGAGGGCTGTTCGACAGTCAGTGTGATACGATAGGTGCCGTCCATGCCGTCTGCGCTGGTTTCGTAGTAGGACTCGTCAATCATTGTGTTCGGTGCGCTGGCCAAATAGATGGCTCCCTTGAAATAATCGGCCGAGGAAAGTGTGCTCATCACGAAGTTGCAGGGCGCCAAGTCTATGGTGTACCACATCGGTTGGGTCGGTGTGGCGGCACGAAGTGTGTTTTCGCCAATTTGGAGAGGCAGTGCCGTGGCAGGCGATTCGCCGGCAGCAAATTCTCGCCACGTCAGGGACAGCGTGCGGCCCTCGAGCGGTGAGAGCGTGCGGGCGTTGATGAAAAGGAACTGCCCGCCGGTTACGGCTATCGTCTGCTGATATTTCACCGGAACGTTGCCCGAGGTCACCTTGATTGCAGTTGTGGCGGCGTCGCAGCTACCTTGCTTGAAGCTGACGCCCGAGGCCGATTGCGTGTCGCCGTCGTATTCGTTGTCAATGTTGCAGGCGATGGTCAGCATGCCGTCGGCGGGAACGGTGTAGGCGTACCAGTGATTGCCCGGTGTGTTCGGCAGTTCGGCTACATCGGTGACAGGCAGCGCCAAGTCGCAGGTCTCGCCATCTCCATAGGCCGTTTCGGTCAGCGTAAAGCCGTTGCCGGCTGCTACACCGTCGAGCTTGATCAGATAGGAAGCACCTGCCCATGTCTCGGTGCGGACGCCGTTTTCGCCATCCGCAAAGGCGAGGTAGGGACGGGTAGCATCGGGCAGCAGAAGTTGCACGGAGGCGGAACCGGTGGCCGGTTGCACGCTCAGCCAGCCCTCGGAAGTGGCCGTATAAGTGAAGTAGCGCACTTCGCGGCCCGCGCTCACCTCGTTGTAGCCCAGATGGGCGGCCAGAGGATTGTCCAAGGATTCACCGGGCTGGATGGGGCGGATTTCTACGTTGAAGGGGATGGCATTGTAGCCCTCCTGGCAGTTCCATTTGACGATATAGGCGTCACCGGCGGCTGCATCTACGCTGAGAAGTTGGGTCGAGGTGCCCAAAGGTGTCGTTTCGTCGTTTGCAGCAAAGAGGGACATGTATGTATTCTCGTTGCCAAATGTAGCGTTGCAGGAGATCGTGATGACGGACGCCTGATTGCTGGGTGCGCTGACGGAGTAATAGGTCACGCCGTTGTAGTCGGGCGTGGCGTGGGAGCCGGCAGTGAGCGGTATCGGGTTGCTGAAGGCATCGCCGGCCTGTGTAGTTTCACGCAGCAGGTCGAACGTTTCGTCCGAAGACGTACTTTGTTTTTTCTCTACGCACAGCAGGTACTGTTTGTTTCCCAGCAAGCGGGCACGAAGTCCCAGATAGCCATCGGCTTCGGCCGTGGCGCGTGTATCGGAGCAGGAGGTGTAGAGAGCTGCGCGGCCGCCGGGAAGTTGCGGGCCGTTGGCCACGTGCAGCAGGGTCTCGTCCGTGGTGATATAGCTGTACCAATAGGTGCCGGCGGCGGCAGGTAGTACGTTGCCGGTCTCTTTTCCTTGGAACGGATTATCGCAGGAAATTCCTTCGTCGGCACTTGCTTCGATGGAGACGGTCGCTACCACGGGGTTGTAGGCTGTTCCGCTGAAAATATAGGTCTTTCCGGCCTTTACCTGCGTCTTGACAAGGGTTTGCCAAAAGGCGTCGGTGCCCTGCGAGAGGGAGGTGGTGGTGCCATCGCAGCCTTCGCTGACGCCCAGTCCCGACAGGTTGGAGGTCATGGTCAGGCTGAGCGTACCGCTTTCGGTGGCAGTGTATTCCATGTAGGAGGTCTCGCCCGTCGTGGCAGGGAGATAATTCTCGCGACCCTTGATGAGGGTGACGGGATTGCTGCAGGAATTGCCCTCCGAAGCATCTACGGACACCGTCTTGAAGTTGAAGGTGATATTACTTACCTTGTAGGCGTTCGCGGTAATGTAGACTTTTTCACCCTTGGGTACATAGACGTACACAACGGCTCCGCTCTCGCCCTTGATTTGGCTGTAGGCGGTTGATGAAGCGCCATTCTTGCTGATTACATAGGAGAGGCCGGAAGTTACGCGGCGCAGCACGAGCAGTTCGTCGCTTGTAGTGCTGGCGGTGTAGGTGTAGTACACGTATTTGTCGCCGGAAGCGTTGGCAAAGTCGTACGAAATCTCGCCCGGGGTGATGGGCTGTGCGGTTTCTACGGAAGTTTGGGCGATGGCCCAAGCGCAGAATACTTGCATTAAACCAAGAAGTAGAATTTTTTTCATGCTTTGTGATAGGTTATGTGTTGATTTTCCTGACAAAATTACGATTTTCTTTTGTCTAAGTCCTGTTTTCGCGAGCCTTTCTCGCAGAAAGTCGACAAAATACGGGGTTGGCTCGCTGTTTTCCTCCTTTTCATCGCCTCTTGGGGGCAGGTAGTCGCGGCTATCGAGCGATTCGGAGAGATAGTGAAGCCTATAAAACAACGTCATGCGCCGAGTATTTTGGCGCATGACGTTGTTGGGTATTTCCACGTCCGTTTTGGTGGCGTGGTACACCTTATTAAAATTAAGTGTTGCCTTATTTGTTTTCTTCAGCCTTGATTTGTTCGTTCACCGCGTTGATTTTTTCGGCGAGCAGGGCCAGTTCTTCTTTCAGGCGTTCCACTTTCTTTTCGATTTCTACGACCAGACTGTTGCCCGACTTCGATTTCGAGTTGAAGAACGTGAGGTTGGTTTCGTAGTTCTGGATTTCCTGACGTTTTGCCTCGTAGGCGTTGGTCAGCTTGTTGCGTTCGCGTGTCAGTTCGCTGCCTCCCTTGTCGCCTACGTTTCGCTTGAAGTTTTCCAACCGCCTGCGGTCGTTGTGGACGTGCAGATCTTTATAAATTCTGTCGCACACCTCGCGATATCGCTTGTACATCTTTTCCTTTTTGCGGAAGGGAACGTGTCCTACCTCGTTCCAGCGGGCTTGCAGCTCGCGGACGCGTTGCAGTACGTCGCCTTCGGGAGCGTCTGCCAAGGCGTTGAGTTCTACGAGGATGGCTTCCTTTTGTTCCAGGTTGGCGGATTCTTCGCGGTGCACGTCTGCAGTGGCTTCGTTCTTCTTTTCAAAGAAATGGTTGCAGGCGGTGTTGAAGCGTTTCCACACAGCCTCGGACATTTTGTGGGAGACGGGTCCGATGGTCTTCCATTCCTTTTGCAGTGCGACGAACTTGGTCGTTGTGGCGGCCCAGTCTGTGCTGTCCATCAAGGCTTCAGCCTGTTCGCAGAGGGCGTTCTTGGCAGCGAGGTTGGCGTTGAACGTTTCGCGTGTAGACTTGAAGTATTCTGTCTTGGTGCGGAAGAAAGTGTCGCAGGCGGCGCGGAAGCGTTCGAAGATTTTGGCGTTCATCTTCTTGGGTGTAAATCCCACGGTCTTCCATTCTGCTTGCAGCTCAAGCATTTCCTTGGTGGCTTTGTCCCAGTCGGCAAAACTTTTGCGCTCTTCAGCGGCCATTGCCTCGGCGCGCTCGCAGAGTGCGGTCTTGCGCACCAGATTTTCCTCCTCTTGGGCTTTCAGTCCCTCGAAGTGAGCCTGATGGCGCTTGTTGACAGCGGTGGATGCCTCCTTGAAGCGATTCCACAGGTCTTCGCGGAGTTCTTTGGCCACGGGACCGGTTTCGCGGTATTCCTGATGGAGTTTTTGCAATTGGTGGAAGGCGGAAACGGGGTCCTCGACTTCGGCCAGCTTCTCGGCGGCTTCGCAGAGATGGGTCTTGATTTCCAGATTTTTCTTGAAGTCATAGGCGCGGAATTCATGATTCAGTCGCAACTGATCGTAGAATTGTTCCACGTAGAGCTGATAGTTTTTCCACAACTCGGTAGCTCGTTCAGCGGGCACGGCCTTGATTTCTTTCCACTCGGCTTGCAGTTGTTTGAAAGCGTCATAGTTTTTGTCCGCTTCGTCGGGCGAGACGGCCATGGCCTTGATTTGCTCGATGATGTGGAGTTTCTTCTCCAAATTATCCTGCTTTTCCTTTTCAGCAGCCTCCTGTGCTTTGGCACGGAGTTCGCGAATGAGTCCCATTTCGGCTTTGAAAATCTCCTCGTCTTTGTCGGGAGCGGGGATGAAGGCTTCGGGGTCGCCGCCGGCAGCCACAAAGGCGTCGCGGGCAGCCACGGCCTCGGCATTGTGCAGGCGGTAGTAGGCCTGCTTCAAGGCTTCCACTTCGCTGCGGGGCACGTTGCCGCCTTCGGCCACGATTTCCTTCAGCCTGTCGATGATGCCTTGCTTTGTGTCGGGCAGTTGCAGCGGTTCGGCGGCTGCTTCACTTTCGGCTTCCGTGGCTTCGATGATTTCCGTCACTTCGGTGTTTTCCGTTGCCTCGGTCTCATCGGAGATTTCCTCCGTGGTGGAGGTGCCTTCCTCGTCGGTAGCGGCTACTTCCCCGGCTTCAGCGGGTACTGTTTCTGCTTCGGCGGGTGCTTCGGGGCTTGCGTTTTCCTCTGTGTTGATGAAGGGCACGGTGGCGCCCTCGTTGTCATCAACGATTTCCTGTGTGTCGGGAACCGGTTGCGTTTCGGTTCCTGCGGGGATGGTGGCCGGTTCGGCGGCCTCGTTCTTTATTTCTTCCACGTTGGGTACTTTGTTTTCTTCCATGATGCGTTGATAGCGATTTACAAGGGGATTGCCCGGCTTTTGGTCGGGCTATTCGCTTGCAAATAAAGTTAATATTTTTATTATAGCCAAGAGAAATTTGCTTTTTTTCGTTTTCCGCCGGCTTTGTGCGTGATTTGTTGGGTCTGTGGGCTTTCTGTTCTGCTCTGTCTCCCGGGAGGCGGAGCGTGTAGGCTGTTCTGTTTCGGCGGGTGGCTAAATCCACGTTTTCCGGCGGAACAGGCCGTAGAATATACCCGTCACGACAAAGGACAGGACGATGACGAGGGGAAATCCCCACCAGGTATCTTCGAGTCCGGAGATGAGATTCATACCGAAGATGCTGGCGATGAGTGTCGGGAACATCAGTATGATAGACACGCTGGTCATTTGCTTCATCACGCCGCTCATGTTGTTGTTGATGATGCTTGCGTAGGTTTCCATCGTGCTGTCCAGGATGTTGGTGTAGATGTTGGTAGTTTCGCGTGCCTGGTTCATCTCGATGTTTACGTCCTCGATGAGATCGGCGTCCAGCTCGTCGACGGGCAGCTTGAACTTCAGTTTGGAGAGCAAAGTCTCGTTTCCGCGGATAGAAGTGATAAAATAGGTCAAGCTGTCTTGCAGTCGTGACAGTCCGATGAGGTCTTCGTTGTCGATTTTGTGGTCCAGGTTTCGTTTGGCCTCCTCGATAAGGATGCTGATCTGCTTCAGGCGTTTCAGGTACCACACGGCCGACGAGAGGAAGAGGCGGAAGACGAAGTCCACCGAGTCGGTGAAGCCGCGGTTGCGCTTTTGCTGGTACGACACGAAGTCGATCATCATGTTTGTTTCGAAGTTGCACACCGTGATACACACGCCCTTGTTGAGTATGATGCCGAGGGGGATGGTGGTATGGGGTGTGCGCGAGCGTACCTCCTTGACGTAGGGGATGCGCAGGATGATAAGCGTCCAGCCATCGTCGTAATCGTAGCGGGCGCGCTCATCTTTGTCTCGGATGTCGTCCAGAAAATAATCGGGGATGTGAAGTTCGTTGAACAGGAACTTTTCGTCGTCAGGCGTGGGGCAGGTAACCTGCACCCAGCAATTGGGCTGCCACTCGTCAAGGGTGCGGAGCGTTCCGTTATAATTCCAATAGGTTCGCATAGGTCTTGTACTTCCGTGCTTGTTGTTTGCGTAAATACTTGGAGGAAGTACAGGGGAGCACTTCCGTCCTTAATTCATATTTTCCGCGTGGTAGTCGTCCATGGTGGAGGGGTTTGGTGATACAATGGTTCAGCCGCCTGTGGGCTGTTTCGGCGACAAAAGTACAAAAAAAAGTTTTTACACAAGTTTTTACACTGCTTTTTTTGCGGAGCAGCGCTTTGCCGGGTCCTTTCCGCGTGTGTATGCGCGCGTCCTTAGTCTTATTCTTGTCGGGCGAGGGCGGTTCATTCCCTGCGGAGCAGGCGCCGGGGGCAGCTTTCGTTGCCGAAAGCATCCATGGTGGTGACGTAGAAGTGACGGTGCAGGCGGGCCGGTAGCGCGGGCTGGTAGTGGAACTGCGGGACGCTCAGGCGTGTGGCAATGCGCAGGGCCGAGTCGGCACAGAAGGTGTCGGCGGGGCAACTGTACACGTTGTAGGTGTTGCTACGTCCGGCGGGCGCTGTGGCGGGCAGGGGGGCGGCGTCCCATTCCAAGCGGAGGGTGAATCCTTCGCGCTTTGCAGTGCCCCGGGCCGGTGCTTCGGGGAGCGCGGTGGCTCCGTCGATGGCCGGCGGCAGCAGTGGTGTGCGATAGAAGTCCCGACTGCAGAAATCATACAGCCCTTTCTCGTTGTCGAGCAGGAATTTGCAGCGAAAGAAAGCCTGCCCCGCGCAACCCATTTGGCGCGTGGCGTTCATCTGTCGGCGGATGACCTGCAGGGGCCAGCCCCGCTCGCGGTCGTTGAGGAAGTATATGCCCAATCCGGGTACGACCGGGCGCCCGCCGGTGTCCTCGGTCCAATCCACGGCAAAGGGGTAGAAGTGACGGCCGTCGAAGTACATCATCGGGAAGAGCAGATCCATCCATCCCTCGCGCAGCCAGTGCTTGGCATCTTGGTAGACTGCATCCCGGGCGTTCCATCCGCTGCTGCTTTGTCGGGGCAGGTCGGCATATTTCCCTACGGGCGAACAGCTCAGCTTTACCCAGGGTTTCAGCGCCTTGACGCTGTCGTGAATGGTGCGCACGCAGCGTGTCACGTTGTCGCGCCGCCATGCTGCGCGGTCGCGTCCGCCGGCATATTTCCGGTAAGTGTCCCGGTCGGAAAAGGGAATGGACGTTTCGGGGTAGCGGATGTAGTCCAGGTGGATGCCGTCCACGTCATATCGGCGGGTAATTTCGGCACACAGCGAGGCCAGGTATTCGGCCGTGCCGGGCTGTCCCGGATCCATCATCCATGTGTCGCCGCATTTCCGGCAGAGTTCCGGATGCCGCCGTGCCAGTCCCTTGCTACCCAGTGCCCGCATCGTGGCGTCGCGCCCGATTGGAAAGGCCACGACCCAGGCGTGGAGCTCCATGCCGCGGCGGTGACATTCCTCGATGGCAAAGGCCAGCGGGTCGTAGGTCGGTGCGGCGCCGGGCCGTCCCGTGAAGACGCCGTCCCAAGGCTCGTAGGCGGAGGCGTAGGCCGTTGTGGCGCGGAGGCGGGCTTGGAAGAGCACCGTGTTAATGCCTGCCGCCTGCAACCGGTCCAGTATGCGCAGCAGGTCCGCTTGCTGCCGGGCCGTTTCTGTCGGCGTGGCAGCCGTGCGCCGCGGCCAGTCCAGTCCGCTGTAGGTGGTCAGCCATACGGCGCGCACCTCGCGCGTCATGACGTTGGGCGTCGGGGATTGCAGCAGGGGCTGCGAGGGGTCCGTCTGTGCCTGGGCGACAGCGGGTAGGAGGGTGGCCAGCAGGCCGAGGAGGAGTAGGGTAAATCGTGGCATGGGAGTAGCGGTTGTCGGGGGAGTATGTGGTGGCAGTCGGGGCCTTGGTGCGCGGTGCCCTGCAGGACGGGCGTTTTTCGCGTCGTGCGTGCGTCGTCCTCTATCGGCTGCTGCGGGCTTCCGCATCGGCGGCGGCGCGCAGGTCCTGCTCGGCAGCGGCGTTTAGTCCCAGGTGTTGGAGCACGGCCGCACGGGCGCGTAGCAGGGCAGGGTCGCCGGGTTGCAGGCGCAGGGCAACGTCGTAGTCGGCACGTGCGGCCTGCCACATGCCGCGGGTCGTTTCCAGTTCGGCGCGTGCGGCGTAGCCGTCGGGATTGTCGGGGTGCGAGCTGACGAAGAGGTTGTAGCGCTCCATGGCTTGCTCGGGCCGTCCCATTTGCGCGTAGGTGGCGGGCAGCAGGAGCAGGGCGCTCTCGTTGTCGGGGTCCAGGCGCAGAATGGCCTCCAGGTCTTCGCAGGCCAGGTCGGGTTGGTGCAGGGCGTTGTAGGCTGCCACGCGCAGGAAATAGGCGCGGACTTGCTCTGCGCGCTCCGTTGTGGCCGCGTCGAGCAGGGTGCGGCAGTCTTGGAGTGCAGCCTGCGGATTGCCCGCCTCGATGTAGCAGGTGGCGCGCTCCGTGCGCACTTCGCGGTCGTCGGGGCGTTCCTTCAACAGGGCGGTAAATCGCTCGGCAGCCTTGCCGAAATGACCCCGGCTCATGTCAATGCGCCCCAGGTAGTGGCGCACGATATAGTTGGACGGCGCGGCGGGACGCAACCGCAGGGCCTGCTCCAGCAGTGCCTCGGCCTGGTCGAGCGAGTCGCGGTAGAGGGCGTTGAAGGCACGGGTCAGGCAGTCGTTGTAGGCCAGCGAGTCCTCGCGCAGCCGCCGCTCCATGGCAGGGTCGTCGCGGCGGTAGTCGTCGGTCGTCTTGCCGCGCACGCCGCCGCCCGGGTGCAGCTCGATGATGGTTTGGCCGAAGGCGCCTGTAAGGCCCAGCGACCACAGGATGAGCAGTGCGATTTTTTTCATGCCGTCAAAGGTAGCCCTTTTTTCCTAAACGGACAAGGCGCTGTGCGGAATAGCACTTTCCGCATCTGCACTTTTTCTGATGTCGAAGGCGTATATTTAGCGTTTTTAACCTTCCTGAGGCACCTGCCGGCTGCCTGCGCGCCCATTGTCGACGGCTTGTTTTTCACCGAATGCTGCCTGCGGGAAATTATCCGGTACTTATTTTCCCCTAAGTCCAGCCTGTTTGGGGCGAAAGGGGGAACATAAAACAGGAGGAAACCCTGCTGTGGGTGGCTTCCTCCTGTTGCTCTATGCAAGGTTGCGAATATGTTTTTTGAAATCCCAATCGAGGTTTTTCACGTTTAATATTTCAACCCGCCGTTTGCCGGGGTGATGCGATTGTCTACCGGAGCGTGATGCGCAGCAGGCGGCGGCTCTCGGCTGTGACGGCGGCGCGGGCCGCGGGTCGCTCTCCCACCAGCCATACGATGCCCTCGGTGTCACACAGGACCGCGGCCTGCCGTTTTTCCAGGACGGAGCGGTGGCGGTTGGTCAGGTAGTCGCTGACCAGCTGGCTGCCCCTCATACCGAAGGGCACGAAGCGGTCACCCGTTCGTACGCTGCGCAGCGTCAGGGGGAAGTGCAGTCGGTCGGCATCCAGGCAGACGGCCGTCGGAATGCGGGGCAGGTCGGACAGCGGGCAGGCCGCCTCAAACTGCCACGTCAGCGTGCGCCCCTGCCACGTCAGCGTGCCCTCGTCGGGCAGGGTGACGGCCTCGGTTGGGGGACATAGCGGGCGGATTTGCAGCAGGCCGCGGTGGCGCGCAGCCAGATGGGTGGGGCTTTCGTGTACGGCGCCGGTACGGCCGTCAATGTGGTGGAAAATCATGCCGACTGTGGCCGGCGGAAATCCGTATCGCCCCATGATTTGCGTGAGGAGGGTCCGCGGTGCGGGGCTTTCGAGCAGGGCGGTCAGGTCGATGTCGGCACCGCCGGGCACGGGGTGCATCACGCGCTGCTCCTCGGCGTAGCGGGCTGCCTCGCAAAGCCGGCGTTCCTCGCTCAGACGGAGGCGCGTAGCGGCCAGGGTCTCGTCGATGTCGGGGTTCAGGCGGCGCAACAGGGGGAGCAGTTCGTGGCGCACCAGGTTGCGCTTGAACCGTGTGTCGGTATTCGTGCTGTCTGTGACGAAAGGCTGCCCCTGTTCCTCTAAGAAGCGGAGCAGGTCGGCG